>DASWCE010000130.1:0-9845 GCA_036390255.1 Gemmatimonadales bacterium
CAGCGCCCCGTCAGCTGCCCGCGCGCCGTAGATCGACGCGGCGGCATCCTTCAGCGCCGTGATCGATTCGATGTCCGAGGGGTTCAGCAGATCGAGATTGCCCGGGACGCCGTCGATCAGCACCAGGGGAGTGTTCGCTGCGTTGCCGGTGTCGGCGGGATTGTACGATGACACGCCGCGCAAGTTCAGATTGAAGTCTTCCACTCCCGGCTGTCCTCCACCCCGCTGCACGATCAATCCAGGCAGCGCCCCCTGCAGTGCGGCCACGGTGTTGGTGACCGGTCGCCCACTCAGGGCTTCAGGGCCAACGGTCGTCACCGCTCCGGTCAGATCTTCGCGGCGCTTTTCACCATAGCCCACGGCCACGACCGCTTCCAGCTCGATGGCCTGCGCCTTGAGCTGAAAGTTCATCACGGTCTCTTGCCCTTCCGCGACGACCACACTGGTATCGACCGGCCCGTAGCCCAGCATGCGGGCCCGGAGCCGTTGCGTTCCCACCGGCACGCTGCCGATCGTGTATCGACCCGAGGCATCCGTCTCGGCCGTGAGGCGCGTCCCGCCCACACTCACGACTGCACGCACCAGGGGCGTGCCCGTCTCCCCCGCCGTCACCGTTCCCGCGATCGAGCCGAATTGCGGGCGCTTGACCAGGGTGGCGCGTCCATCCGGAGTGAAGACGACGTCTACGCCTGCGTCGAGGAGCACGTCCGTCAGCGCTGCGACCACCGTGATACGGTCGGCGCGCAGATTCACGAGCGTCCCGGACGGCAACACGTCGTCGGCGTAGACGAGGCTGAGTCCCGCCTGCCGCGAGATCTCCGCCAGGGCCTCCTTGAGCGTGGCGCCCTCGAAGGCCAACGAGAGGGGACGACGCAAGGTCACCGAGCGCTTCAGATCTACGGGGACAGGCTCGGCACGCTTGCCCATGGCCAGCAGAAATCGCGGCGCCCGGCTCTCAGGGTCGCCCGCGTATTGCGCAGCGGCCCGCTGCGTGAACGCCGCCAGCGTCAATGCGAGCACGAAGGGAGACAACGCAACACGGTTCATGACGGTCACCTACCCTTTCGGAGCAATAACACAGACCCATCCGTGCGCTCGACGCGCACGCCAAGGGTCAACGCAATGCGTTTCAGGACGAGGTCGATCGGCTCGTTGGTGAATGTTGCCGTGAGCCGGCGTGCGGCGAGCGCGCTATCGGAGTCTCCAAGGCGGATCTCGACGTCGTACCACCGTCCGAGCGTCCGCACGGCATCGCGGAGCGGCGTGCCGTCGAACGCAAGCACTCCCGTGGTCCACGCGAGCTGCCGGTCAACATCAACGCCGCGCTGCAGTGTGGCGACGCCGCTGGCCCCGAGTCGCGCGAGGTCACGGGCGCCGAGCACCAGCGCCGGCGGGGCGGCCGCGAGGGTATCGGGGAGGGCGCGCCGCAGCGCCACTCGCCCTTCGGCCACGACGACTTCGGTCGTGATCTGATCGGCATACGCCGTGATCACGAACGCCGTCCCTAGATCCTCGGTGAGGCTGGCGGCGGTGTGTACGCGAAACGGAAGACGTTCGTCGCGCACGACCTGGAAATAGGCTTCGCCGTCGAGATAGACGTCGCGGTGGGCTTTGCCGTAGTCGGGCGCGTAGCGGAGGCGACTCTTGGGCGCGAGGGTGACTTGCGTGCCGTCGCGCAGCCGGACGACCGCGCGTTGCGCGGCAGCCGTAGCGACCTCACGGAGCTGTGGCGCGCGCCGGAGCACGGCCCGGCCACCGATCAGCGCGATCGCAACCGCTGCCGCAGCTAGCACCGCCAAGGGGATCCGCCGTGACGCGCGTGGCTTTAGCTCTTGCAGAGCCTTCGCCCAAGCCGCATCCACGCTGCTCTCCGGTACTCGCTCGCTGGTGACGCGCTTGATGAGCCGCAGATCTTCGAGCAGCGCTGCGTGCTCGGGGTCTGCCGCGAGCCACTCCTGTACCGCACGGGCCTCCGCCGGCGATGCCTCACCGGCGAGGTAGCGGTCTAGAAGGAGATAGAGCGGCTCATCGTCGAGGTGCATGCCCTCATAACGGGGCAGCACCCTATTAACCCCCAAGCCTTACGCGAACCCGACTCGAGGCATGGCCCGGAAGAGCCCCCATGCCGCACTGCCCGCAACGACTAGGCACACGGCCGCCGGCACGAGCTTCCCGTACAACAAGTAGCCCGTCCCAAACAGCGCCGCGTAAATCACGATGACGCCGAGGAACCAGCACAGGAATGCCGCGGTCACGCTCTCTCCGGGATTCGGCTGCTGGGTCTTCACGGCGCCCTTCCAGCCCGGGCCCAGGGGTCGAATCCGGTCATAGAACGCCTGGAGTGTGGCGGGCGCGGTGGGTGGTGTCGTGAACGTCACGATCAGCCATCCGAGCGTGGTGATCGCGACCCCGATGACGAGCTCAACGGTCGGCGCGAGCGGCTTGAACCCGAGCGCAGTGTGGATGAACTGGAAGTACACGGCAATCAGGAACGAGATGACCATGCCGGCGAGCTCGCTCCACGCGTTGATGCGCCACCAGAACCAGCGCAGCAGAAAGATGAGTCCCGTGCCGGCACCGATCTGCAAGAGTATCTGGAACGCCTGCGAGGAGTGCTGCAACCAGAGCGACACCACCGACGCGAGCACGATCAACACCACGGTGACGATGCGCCCCACGAATACGTAGTGGCGCTCGTCTTTGTCGGGCGCCATGAAGCGGCGATAGCAGTCCTCCACCGCGTACGACGCGCCCCAGTTGAGGTGCGTGCTGATGGTCGACATGTACGCCGCCGCGAGCGAGGCGACCATCAGCCCCAGCAGCCCGTGGGGCAGATAGATGAGCATCGCCGAGTAGGCCAGGTCGTGCCGCACGATTGCCGGATCGATATGCGGGAAGGTGGTGCCGATCGACTGCAGCGTCGGATAGACGATGAGCGACGCCAGGGCCACGATGATCCACGGCCAGGGTCGCAAGGCATAGTGCAGCAGGTTGAACAGCAGCGTGGTGCGCATGGCGTCTTGCTCGTTGCGCGCCGCGAGCATGCGCTGTGCGACGTAGCCCCCGCCTCCCGGCTCGGCGCCCGGATACCAGGTACTCCACCATTGCACCGCAAGCGGCACGACGAAAACGGCGGCGGCGGTTGACCAGTCTGAGAAGTCGGGCAGCAACGACAAGCGACTGGTCACCGCGGGGTGGCTGAACAAGCCGGACAGACCACCGACCTGAGGCAGCCGCAGCGCCACCACGGCGGCCAGCACCGCGCCGACCATCGCGATCGCGAACTGCACGAAGTCGGTGAGCACGACGCCCGACAGCCCCGAGCTCGCGGCGTACACCACCGTGACGGCGCCGCCGACGAGCACGGCGGTGTGACGATCCCAGCCGAGCATCACGCCGGCGATCTTGGTCGCGGAAAGATTCACCGACGCCATGATCATCACGTTGAAGAACACGCCGAGGTAGATCGCGCGGAACCCGCGCAGGAAAGCCGCCGGCTTGCCGGAGTAGCGTAGCTCGTAGAACGCGATGTCGGTGAGGGCCGCGGAGCGCCGCCATAGCTTCGCGTAGAAGAAGACAGTGCACATCCCCGTGACCGCGAACGCCCACCAGAGCCAGTTCTGGCTCACGCCGCCGGTCCGCACGAGGTCGGTCACGAGGTTCGGCGTGTCGGTCGAGAACGTCGTGGCCACGAGCGACACGCCCAGGAGCCACCACGACAGGCGCCGGCCCGACAGGAAGAACTCGGCCCGCCCCGAGCTTGCGCGGCGCGTCACCGCGAGTCCAACGGCGACGCACACGAGCCCGTACAGCGCGAGCACCATCCAATCCCAGCCGTTCAGTCGCATCCGAGTCGCTCCAATCCGGCCTTGAGGTTCGTCGGGTACTGACCGGCGTCCACGAGGCGCGTTATCCGATCTCGCACACGCTCGTCATCCGCTGAGTAGGTCATGCCGAACCACTGCGAGCCTGCCGCGGGGAGCACGCGGACACGCGCGTCGCCCGCGCTCACCTGCGCGCCAACGGCCTCGCTCAACAAGAACTCGGCCTTTGGGTCCCTGCCTCGCCCCTCGAGGAAGTGGGCGAATTGCCGCTCCAGCATGGGCAGCACCGCGGGTGTAAAGCCCCACAGATTCATCGACACGAGCTCGCCGCCGTCGAGCATCAGAGTTTCGCCGGCGATCGTGCGCCCGGTGTAAGTGGCGCCGCGTCCCGCGATGTCGGCGACTTCGGTGAGCCGCGACAGATACCCCTGCGCGTCCACTTCCGCAATCGCACGCGAAACGCCGCCGTGCGCAGACATCGTCTCGCGCAGCGTGTAGCCGACCAGGGCGTGTTCTGCGCTGCCCAGGAGGTGTTCGAACAACAATCGATATGCGTCCGCGCCGTAGAAGTCGTCCGCATTCATAACGGCAAACGGCCCGCGAATCCCCCAAGCCGCGGCGAGGACGGCGTGCCCAGTCCCCCACGGCTTCGCGCGGCTCGGCGCAGACGGCTCGACGGCCTGCTGCGCAAACACCACCTCGATGCCGGTGCCGATGACGTCCGCCACGTGGCGACGGAACAACTCTTCGGCTTCCTGGCGAATCACGAACACGGCTCGGCGAAAACCGGCGCGCACCGCGTCGTACACGCCGTAGTCGAGGAGCGCCTCGCCATGGGGGCCTACCGGGGCGAGCTGTTTGAGCCCGCCGTAGCGGGTGCCGAGGCCCGCCGCGAGGACGACGAGTGTGAGGCGAGGTGTGGTTATTGGGCTTGGCGGATTCGTTCGCGCAGGAACTTCAGGCCACGGGCGAGTTGCGTCTCGACAGTCTTCTCACCGATGGCCAGTCGGTGCGCGATCTCGGCGTAACTCAGGCCATCGATCAACCGCAGCCTGCACACCGCAGATCGTTTCGGAGGGAGGTCGGCGAGCGCGCGCTCCACTGCCGCGGCGAGCTCCGCCGCTTCCAAGTCGGGCTGGATCTCCGCTACCGTCACGAGCTGAGCGGTCCCGACCCTCCGCCGGCGCGCCACGGCGGCACGCTGGAGCCGGTCGAGTGCGGCGTTGCGCACGGCGAGATAGAGGTAGTTCCGCACGGCGCCAGCGGGCACCCAGTCGGCCCGGCCCCGCCAGATCCGGAAGAACACTTCCTGGACGGCGTCTTCGGCGTCCTGCTGCGAGCGCAAGTAGCGAAATGCGAACGCGTAGAGGCGCTCCCAATACCTGCGATAGAGCGCCTCGAACGCGTCCATGTGCCCGGCGCGGATGCGATCCGCCCATGCACGCTCGACGGCGTTGGTGCTGGCGTCGTCGGAGCCGGCCTCGCGAGGGGGCTCGCTGGCGAAGTGGGTCTTGGGTAACGACATCGATGGTTACCGGATACGTCCGATGCCAATAGCGTGCGCGCAATTTCAACGCGCCGCAAGGTCCTTTAGATACGGGTGATGCGGCGACGCAACGGGTGCTCCTGCTGGCACAGCGCGTCGAGCAAGGCGAGTTGTGTGCGGCAGCGGTCGAGGTTATGCCCCGGACGGGCGACGCGATAGTACCGATCGCCTTCGAGATGATCGATCAGGAAGCGGACCGCCTGTTCGAATACGATCACCTGGGCGGCCGACACCAACAGCTCCCGCTCGGCCCCCGTCAGGAACTCACGGGTTCCGGTGACGTAGCCGCGTGCGATACTCTCGAACAGCTCGGGCTCGAGTCGCACCCGACCGAGATCGCGCTCATCCTCGGCTGCCCGCGTCGCCATGGAACGCACCAGGTCGCCAAAGTCGTAAAGCGCGAGGCCCGGCATCACGGTGTCGAGGTCTACCACGCACAGCGCATCGCCCGACGCCGCGTCGAACAGCACGTTGGCGAGCTTGGCGTCGTTGTGCACGATGCGTTCCGGCAGGGATCCGCCCGCTGCGGCCTGCATCAGGACCGCCGCGAGGTCCTGGTGTGCATGAATCCGGGCGATCTCACCGCGCGCCTCCGACGCGCGATGCGCCGCATCGCACTCCACGGCGCACTCGAACGACTCCAGCCGGCGCGGCGTGTCATGGAAGTGCGGGATCGTCTCGTGCAGCCGCGGGCCGGGCAGATCCGCGAGTGCCCGCTGGAACGCACCGAACGCGCCGGCGGCGCGCTCGGCGTCCGCGACACTGGGTGTCTCCCGCGTGGAGGCGCGCTCGATGTAATCGTACAGCCGCCACACGTCGCCGTGGTCATCGCGGGCGCAGGCCTGCCCCTCGCGCGTCGGGACCAGTCGCAGCGGCCCACCGACGTGCCGCGTGACCCGCGCCACGTTGTCCATGAGCGCGTCGAGATCGGGAAATACGTGCTTGTTGAGCCGCTGGAGGAAAAACCGCACCGAGCGATCGCCGCGGCGAGCGGTGACCACATAGGACGCGTTGATGTGACCGGCCGGTCCTCTGAACGACTCGACGGCCACTACGTCCGAGCCGATCGCGAACCGCGCGACCACATCGTTCAGGAGGTCCGGGTGTTCCACTCGACCACCCGTCGCACGCCATCGCGCAGCGCCACAGTTGGCTTCCAGTCCCACGTCCGCCGCGCCACGGCGGCGTCGAGGCTCATGCGCCCGATGTCGCCCGGCCGGTCCGCCGCGTAGACCGGTTCCTTGGCGTATCGCGTCGCGGCCGCGACTTCGCGACACAGATCCATGTCCGAGACCTCGTGTCCCCATCCCAGGTTCGCGATGACCCCCGCCGGTCCTTGTCCTGCGCGGACGGTTGCTTCCACGACGTCGGCCACGTACACGTAGTCGCGCGTCTTGGTCCCATCGCCGAAGATCGTCACCGGCTCGCCCGCGAGCATTCTGTGCGTGAAGATCGCGACGACACCGGCCTCGCCGTCGGAGCGCTGCCTCGGACCGTAGACATTCGCGTATCGCAGCGCCGCGTACTCGATGAGCCCGCGCGCTTGGTAGGCATGCAGGTAGTGCTCGAGCGCGAGCTTGCTCGAGCCGTAGTCGGAGATCGGCCGCGTCGGATGGGCCTCGGACACCGGCAACCGCTCGGGGGTTCCGTATACCGCTGCCGAGGAGGCGTACACGACACGCCGCGCCCCCGCGGCTGCGGCGGCGCGCAGCACGTTCACCCCACCCACAACATTGACGCGGGCGTCGAAGTCCGGTTCTCGGATGGACCTGCGCACGTCCGTTTGCGCTGCGACGTGGAACACGACGTCCGGTCGGAATTCGGCGACGACGCCTCGCAGCGCGTCCCAGTCGCAGATATCGAGGCGATGCAGCCGCGTTTCCTGGGGCACGTTATGCGACGAGCCGGTGGACAGGTCGTCAATCACGCGGACGTTGTGACCGTCGGCGAGGAGGCGGTCGACCAGATGGGATCCGATGAAGCCTGCCCCACCGGTCACAAGGGCGCGCAAGGGTTCGTCCCCTTTCCTTCGGTTTCCTCCGCTTCTACTTTCCTTAGCACCTTAAGGGCTAGTAGTTGCGGGGCGTAGCGCAGTCCGGTTAGCGCGCCTGGTTCGGGACCAGGAGGTCGGTGGTTCAAATCCACTCGCCCCGACTAAGATTCACAACGACTTAGCCTTGCGCTGGTCAGCCTGTTGCACCTGGAGTGGTTCAAATCCGTTCGCCGCGACTTGTAGCTACAAGGACTTAGCCCTCCATTGTTGGACTCCGCTGCCATTGCTGCTGCCACTTCTCACGCCGCGCCGCTGGACTCAGTGTTGCACTTCAAAGTTGATATCAGACAGCGGGAGGTCCGGAGTCCGAAGTGTCCAACCCGCGACCAACCAGGCGACCGAGTGGACGACTCGCCAGCCAGAGCACGACAGCGCCCGCGGTGTAGAGCAACACCGCAGGGCTTCCATCGCGCTCTGGACGCCAAATGAGCATGTAAAGAATCGATACAACCGAATAAAAGAGGAAAAGGAGGGCCACAAGGCGAAGCCAAACGGTAGCGATACTCGCGTAGTAACCAGGCGCTGTCTTGCCGTTCACGAATTGTCGTCCGCTGTCTAACGGATCGCGCTTAAGCTGCGGCGCGCTGAAGAAAGATTCATTCCTTAATCTACGCGCGCCGCCAGCGTCAAGCGCTTGTTAGGCGGCTCCGTCCGAACCAAGCATTCGGCACGCGGGGTCAGACAGGTGTGGTAGCTTCGTGACTCCGCTGCGGCTCCGTCTCTTTGCGCTGCAGCAGGAGACGCTCAGCAAAGTCCTGCCGCTCGGCCAATTCCTCGACTTGAGCCTGAACAGAATCGAGAACATCGAGCGTGTCCGTAGCCATGGGCCTCGCCTGAACCTCTCCCTGCGATCTTCCGAGCAGCTGGCGGTAGTTCATCCAGCGGGCGCCCAAGATGAACCCGAGCACCGGCAGCGCTATGATGGCGAAAGCGGTAACCCAAGAGGGATCGATGGTCATTTGAGGGTCCTCGCACTAAGGCTGAAGCAAAACTGGAGCCGCCTAACGGAGTGCGCCTAAGCCGCGGCGCCGCACTGGAATGTTCACAAACAAAAGTTTACCGCAGTTGACGGGCGCCGGCAGCTTCAGGCGCATGTTAGGCGCCTGCGCCACACATTGGTCATCAGTGTGACGTCACCTCAACGCCTGGATTGAGACGGCGGATTTCGTCCAAAAGGCGGGGATTACTGTATTCGATGCGTATGAACTCGTGGTTCGCGTTGAGCAAGTCTCTACCTTCGTTCAAGACGGCAAACGCCCGCCAGCGAGTTGTCTGCCCGGGCTCCAATGGGCGCCGGACGTACCACAACCACGCTATCAAGCCCACGACTGCCAACAATGAAACGGCGAGAGAAACGGTTCGATCGGCTCCGGTCGTTAGAAAAGCGATGGTACTGAACCCAACTAGGACGAGGAAGATGCCAAGAGTGCCGGCCACGCGGTCCGGAGCCTTCTTGTGTGCCGTGTCGGCGCACCGTGCGCAGT
This sequence comes from Gemmatimonadales bacterium, assembly GCA_036390255.1. Classification (GTDB taxonomy): domain Bacteria; phylum Gemmatimonadota; class Gemmatimonadetes; order Gemmatimonadales; family GWC2-71-9; genus 20CM-2-65-7. Next base: position 8,908 of record DASWCE010000130.1, read on the forward strand.
ACGTAACTTGGTGCGCCGAGCCGGAAGTTGCGGCAGCAGCGAGAGTGGCAACGACCAGACCATGCCCGGACCCGATGCTGGAAGCGATACCGCCCTCGGAGGTCACAGAGACGGTGGTCGTTGAAGGAGCATTGCAATTGTAGCAAAACCCCGCGGGCAGAACGACTTCGCCAGTCCAGATCGTTGCTTTCATGGGCGGCCGTCTTACCGATGGTCTCGTGACGTTGCAGGCGCCTAACGGGGCGCGCGTAAGCTGCGGCGCGCTGAAAAGAGATTCATTCCACAATGTACGCGCGCCGCCAGCTTCAAGCGCTGGTTAGGTGGCGCCCAAACCTCTTCTTCCGACCGTTCACGCCCTCGCAGCGCTCCACGCAGCCATTAGCAGGCAGAAGGCGACAAGACTCGAGAAGACCAGCGGCGCAATGAAGAAGTAGCGCCAGATGAGGAGGGTAATCACCACGAAAGACAAGGCAAACGCCCACGTGACAAGGCTGAGGCTCCGCAAGCTCTCCTTCGAGAGTCCCGCGAGTTGAAATGCAAGGATAGCCGAGAAGAACAGGAGGACAGTCACGAAGAAGCCAAACCCCGAAAAGAAATCCCAATAGGTGCGTGTCATTCCTTGGACTTGAAACGGAGTGGCCTTAAGGGCCCCAATGGCCGAGTCCAGGCCCCAGCGAGGATCGACGCGGCGGAAGCCGAGCTGGTGGCCAAGACCGAAGAGGACCAGGAGCACGGAGGCGACTCGATAGAGAAAGGAGGGACTCACTTTGGCTCCTGTCTGGGCTTTTTGGCGCCGCCTAACGGGATGCGCCTAAGCTGCGGCGCCAAACCGGAACGTTCACGAACGCAAGTTTACCGCAGTTGACGGGCGCCGCCAGCTTCAGGCGCGTGTTAGGCGCCCGCGCACTCATCTGACACGGAACGAGCGGGCGACCGCA
>DASWCE010000131.1:0-22850 GCA_036390255.1 Gemmatimonadales bacterium
GCGCGACGCCGGCGGGCAGCGCCGTGAGAATTCCGTCGAGGCGGCGCAGTTTCTCGTGAACCTTGCGATAGTGCCGGCGAATCAGGAAACAGCCCGTGATCAATCCACCGGTCAGCGCCAGCGTCACCCATCCCCCTTCCCCGAACTTTTCGTAGACCGTCACGGTGAGGATGAACACGCTAAGCGTGAGACCGGTCAGATGCACGGAGATATGCTTCCGCCAGGTGGGATGCTTCTTGCGCTCCCGCAGCCAGAATCGACACATCGCGAGCTCTGAGAGCGAGAACGTGAGAAAGACGTTGATCGAGTACAGCACCACCAGGTGCGTCACATTTCCGGCCGTATACACGAGCGCGAGCAGCGAGGCGCCACCGATCAGGAGCACGCCGTACGACATCGTAAGACGATCGGAGAGCTGGCTGAAGCGGTGTGGCATGTACGAGTCGACCGCCATGTTCGCCATCACCCGCGGGCCGTCGATGAACCCCGTCTGCCCCGCGACCACGAGCAGCAGCGCTTCCGACAGCAGCGTGACAAACACAAACACGGCGCCGATCCCGGCCCATCCGCCCGCGAACTGATTCGCGAGCACGGCGTTCATCGTCCGGCCTGGAGCGGGCGTCGCATGCACGAGCAAGTAGGCCAGGATGAGCCCACCGGCCGTCACGGCCAGCGAGATGGCCATCAACGCCATCGTCCGCTTGCCCGTCTGGACCTTCGGCTCGCGCATGATCGAGAGCCCGTTGGACACGGCTTCGATCCCGGTGTACGTCCCGCCGCCCAGGGCGTATGCCCGGACGAACAGTGCCATCATACCGGCGAGACCGAGTCCGATGGGAGGCGCCTGGAGGCCCTGCGCGAATCCTCGATGCACCTCACCGAACACGGCCGGGATGTCGCCCAGCCGTCCGATGATCACACCACCGATGAGGATCGCATGGCTGATCAGAAAAACCATGAAGAGCGGAGCGAGCGCGATCACCGATTCCTTCACCCCTCGAAGATTCAACAGGATGAGGAAGCCGATGGCCGCGAGCTCCACGAGCAGCTTGACCGGCAGTATGCCGAGTAGCACGGCGCTGGTCCAGGCGGGCGGCAGGAAACTGAAAATCGCGTCGCCCGCTGCTGCAATCGAAATGGAGATCGTGAGCACGTAGTCCACGACCAGCGCCGACCCCGACACGACGCCGGCCTTTTGGCCCAGCAGCCGCGACGCCACGACGTACCCGCCGCCACCAAGCGGGAACTGCTCGATGATCCGGCTATACGCGTACGAGATGACGAGCACCGTGAACGCCGTTGCCAGCGCCAAGCCGACCGCCAAGTAGGTATGCGGGCCTAGGGTCTTGAATGCCTCTTCAGGCCCGTAGGCGGACGACGAGAGTCCGTCCGCGCCGAGGCCGACCCAGGCGAGGAGCGCGATGAGCGAGACTTTGTGGAAGACGTTCGGCTGGAGCTCGCGCTTCCTGCCGAGCAGGACGCGCTTCATGCGATCGGTCCACGGCTCCCTGAGATCAGGGAGTCCCGCGGTGGGGGACGACATCGGTCTCTCCTCGAAGCCTACGGGGTTAGCTGACGGGCTCGGGCGGAAGAGACTGACTGCCCGGCGCCTTGCGGCGCTGCGCCCCGACTACCTGGGTCCCCCGTTCCCGCTTCGGTAGCGGGACTCGGCTTGCGGCCACTACCTAACAAAAGGCGCGCCCGGTATACAAGTCCCCGGGCGCATCTCCTTCTTATTGTGCTGCGGTAGCCCGTTTCAGAGCTCGACGTACGCTCCGACCTCGAACACCTGATTCGGCGGAATCTTGAAGAACGCCGTTGCGCGGAGCGCATTCCGCGACATGAACGAGAACAGCCGCTCGCGCCACATCGCCATCCCCGGCCGGTCCGACGCAATCAGCGTCTCGCGGCCGAGGAAGAACGTCGTCCCCTCGAGGGGGATGCTCAGGCCGTTCGTCTTGCATGCTGCCAGAATCTCGTTGATGTCGGGATCCTGCATGAAGCCGTACCGCGCGGTGACGTTGTGGAACCCTTTCCCACTCCGCTTCACCGTCACGCGCTGCTCGCCGCCCACATGTGGCACGTCCTCGGTCATCACGGTGAGAAAGACAATCTTCTCGTGCAATACCTTGTTGTGCGTGAGGTTGAGCACCAGCGCCGGTGGCGTGCCGTCCGAGCTGCCGTACATGAATACCGCCGTCCCCGGCACGCGCGTCGGCGGCTCGGCCGCGAGATCGGCGAGCAGCAGCTTGAGCGGGACGGTCTTCTCCATCATGCGCTTGGCGAGAATCTCCCGGCCCTTCTTCCAGGTGATCATCACGAAGTACAGCGCGATCGCGATCACGAGCGGGACCCATCCGCCATGCCAGATCTTGAGCGCGTTGGCCACCAGGAACGTCAGATCGACGATGAGAAATGACCCGGACACCAGCGCCGCCTTCGCGAAACTCCAGCCCCACACTTCGCGGCTCATGACGTAGAACATCACGGTCGTCAACGCCATCAGCGTTGACAGCGCGACGCCGTAAGCTCCCGCCAAGTTGCTCGACGACTGGAAGCCAAAGACGAGCGCAATCGTCAAAACCATCAGCATCCAGTTGATGTTGGGCACATAGATCTGCCCAATCTCGCGCGAGCTGGTATGCTCGATCTCCATGCGTGGGATGTAGCCAAGCTGCACCGCCTGGCGCGTGAGGGAGAATGCTCCCGATATCACAGCCTGGGAGGCGATGATCGCCGCCGCGGTCGCCAGGGGGATCAGGAAAAACAGCGCCTTGGCGGGTGCCAGGAAGTAGAAGGGATTGGGAGCGGTCTCCGGATGCGTCAGCAGTAAGGCGCCCTGCCCGAAATAGTTGAGCAACAGCGCGGGCAACGGAATTGTGAACCAAGCGAGTTGAATCGCCGAATGGCCGAAGTGCCCCAGGTCGGCGTAGAGGGCTTCGCCGCCGGTGACGACCAGGAAGACCGCCCCCAGCACCAGCAGTCCTCGTCCCGGGGCCTCCGTAAGGAACTCTACCGCGTGCGTCGGTAGCACTGCGGCCAAAACGCCGGGGTAGCGCAGAATCCCATTGAGCCCCAGAACGGCGATCGTCAGAAACCAGACCAACATCACGGGTCCGAAGATGGCCCCAACGCCCGCCGTCCCGCGCTTCTGAAACAGAAACAGCCCGACCAGGATCGCCAGCGACGTGAGCAAAATGACCCAGTGTTGCAGTGCCGGTGCGGCGATCTCCAGACCTTCCACTGCCGAGAGCACGGAGATGGCCGGAGTCAGTGCCCCGTCCGCGTAAAGCAGGGCCGCTCCGAAAATGCCGAGCACGATCATCAGCCGGCGGGGCGTAAGGCCGCGCGCGACCCGGCTCCCGTTGACCAGCGCCATCAACGCGAGTACGCCACCTTCGCCCTTGTTGTCGGCGCGGATGATCACGACGTGATACTTCACGGTGACGATCAACAGCAACGACCAGAAGATGAGCGACAGGACGCCCAGCACGTTGCCTTGCGTGACCGGAATACCGTGCTGTCCGTGGAACGCCTCCCGCATCGCGTACAGCGGGCTAGTCCCGATGTCGCCGTAAACGACGCCCAGCGCGAGCAGCGAGAGACGGGCGAGATAGCGACCCCTGGGGGGGGGGCGGGTCTGCGCGCTGGTCATGTGGGGGTTTTGAGGTGCGGCAGGGGCGCTCATTGCGGGGGAACCCTATGCAAGCGCGTCCAGAAAGGCCAGAGGATCACCAAACTCAAAGCGCCAACAGCACTTACGAGAAATGCCGTCGCCCCACTCACGCGTTGAAAAATGACCCCGAGCGCGATCCCGCCGATCAACGCCCCCACCCCGGTCAGCGCGTGGTAGACGCCAAACCCGCTCCCCCGATGGCCCCCCGTCGCGGCGGAGACGAGCGCACGCTCCGGACTTTCCGTGAGCCCGGCGACCACGCCGAGCGATAGAAACGTAAGCCAAGCCGCCAGCGGACTCGCCGCCGACCACATGCCTGCCGCCAGCACGACATAGCTGAGCCAGCCGATCCACATCGTTCGCGACGGGCCGATCCGATCCGACAGCGCGCCGCCCACGAACGAGGTGGAGGACCGAACGACGTGTAATCCTGCCCAGAGCAACGGGATGAGGGCGACCGCAATGCCTAATCGCTGAGCCCTGAGGATCATGAGCGTTTCAGGCATGCGGAGGAGATAGAAGACGGAGATCGCAATGACGGACGGCGGTAGAGGGCGGTAGGGGGCGGGAGGGGGCGGTACGGTCTCGGATGGTTCCTGCGCTCCTCCTGCCCCTTCCCGCCTCGTACTGCCTCTAACCGCCCACCTCGCCAAGACCAGCACCAGCACACCGGGCACGAGGCTCGCGACAATCACTCTCCGCACGTCTGCGCCCGTGGACAGCATCCACCAGGCAATCAGCGGCCCAATCACCGCGCCCACATGGTCGAGTCCGCGCTGCAATCCGAACGCCCGCCCCACGAGGGGTGGTGGCGTCACATCCCCGATCAGCGCGTCCCGCGGCGGGGTCCGCAGGCCCTTCCCCAGGCGGTCGACGACACGCAGGGCGATGACCTGCCACGCTGCCGCCGTGACCGCGATGATGGGCCGCACGGCAGCCGCCAGGAAGTATCCGCCAACGATCAGTGGTCCGCGGCGCGATGGACGGTCCGCGAGTCGCCCCGCGATCAGCTTGACGAACGCCGCAGCCGCGTCCGCCGCGCCGTCGAGCGCGCCCAACGCCGCCGCCCCGCCGCCCAGCACACCGGTGACGAACGCCGGCAGCAGCGGGTACACCATCTCGCTCGCGAAATCGTTGAGAAGAGAGACTGCACCGAACAGCTTGACCTGCCTGGGAAGCTGATTACTCACCCAGGCCGAGTCCCCAGCGGATCAACGTGACGGGCAGGCCGCCGTACGGGAGCACGGCGTCGTGGAAGGCGCGCAGCGAAAAGTGGCTGCCCCTGGCTTTCCGAAAATCGTCCCGCAACCGGAGCAGCTCACGCCGCCCGACGGCGTAGCAAAGCTGATACGCGGGCCAGGCGCAGTAGCGCCGCACCTCCGCCTCGGCGTTGCCGCGCTCGACGTGCAGCTCGTTCACCATCTGGTCGACCGCCTGCTCCCGTGTCATGCCGCGCGTGTGCAGGCCCACGTCCAGCAGAATGCGCATCGCCCGCCACAGCAGATGCACGCGCTGGAAGAACAGCTCCTGGTCGGAGGCGTAAAAGCCCTCCTCGCCCATCATGTCCTCACAGTAGAGCGCCCAGCCTTCGACGGTCAGCGGGGTCCAGAGGTTCTTGCGCACGTGCGAGGACGACTCTTTCGCGATGACGAGCTGCAAATGGTGACCCGGGTAGCCCTCGTGTAGCGCGGTCGCGGCGAGCTCGTAGCGGCAGTGATCGCGCAGAATGCGCTCCTGCTGCGCAGCGGGCAACCGGGAATCGGGCACCGTCACGTAGAACCAGCCGGTCCGGTCGCGACTGTAGGCGCCCGGGCTGTCGTAGGCGGCGTACGGAATGACCGGCCGCATGAACGCCGGCGTGGGAATCACGCCGAGTGGCGCCGTGGGAATTGGCGCGAGCTTGCGCTCCGCCACGAAGTCGCGTGCCCGCGCCATCTCCTTCGAGTAAGCCTCCACCAGCTCGTTGGGGGCAGGATGATCGGCGCGGAGCTTGTCGACCAACTCGGGCCACGGTTTCCCGTCGAGGCGCGCGCCGATGCGCACCAGATCCGCCTCGATCTCTTCTTTGAGTCGCAGGCCGTAGCGCCACAATTCCGGTGCGGTATCGCGCAGCGCGTGCTGGTAGTGGAGCAGGAAGTTGAAGGCGTCCTCGCCGATCGCGAATTGCTCGGTCCCCATCTCGAGCCAGCGCTCGAGATGCGCATCGAACTTGAGCAGCGCGTCACTTGCCTGCGTGGCGGCGGTGCCGAGCCGGGCCGCGTGCATGGGCGCCTGGGCGCTGAGCGCGGCGGCCATCTCTTTGATGAGCATGCGCCCGCCCTCAGTCATGCGCACGGCCGTCTCGACGAAGACGCGCACTGGCTCTTCGAGCGCGGTCTTGAGATCCTCGAGAAAACTGGGGATGTCTTCCAGCCGCCCGATCGCGGCGGCTGCCTTCTCGGCGGGCGTACGGTCGGCGGAGAGCAAGAGGTGGTGCAGCCCGCCCAGTAGATGCGAGAGCCAGAACTCGGGATTCTTAGCCTGGGGCTTGAGCTTCTCGTAGCGGCGCAGCGCGACGCGGATTTCGTTGAGCAGCGCCGTGCGGTCGATCTCCTCGTCCAGGTCTGCCGCGCTCACTTCCTCGAGCGCCGCCGCGATCGATTTGAGCGCCGCGAGGTGCGGGGCGAGCGCGCCCGGGCTATAGCGACCGTAGCGATCATCGTGCCCCGGCACGCCGGCCTGCGTCGCGGCGACCGGATCCATCTGCCAGTAGAGATCGAAAAACGACTTCTCGACGTCGCGGAAACTCATGCGCTCAACAACCGGTGGCACTCTTCGTCGGACAACACCCGGTCGGTCCGCTTGGCCGCGTCGAATAGCGTGCGGCACGCGGCTTCGTCGGTGGGATCGTAGCCATGGTGCTCGAGCCAGTACTTCACGTTCGAGATGCCCGATACCGGCGAGATCTCGATGCGCTGCTCGAAGCCAAACTCTTCGGCGGGGACAGAGCTATACACGCGATCGGCGAGCCAGTTGTGGCCCTTCTTCTTCGCCTTGATGATCGCCGCGGCGTGGACGCCGGTCCCGGTCCGAAACGCGTCGTGACCGACCACGGGATAGTTCACCGGAATCGGCACGCCGACTGCGTCGGCGACGAGGCGGCAGTACTCCGGTAGCTTGCGAATGTCCCCCTTGTGCGCGCCCAGCAGCTTCAGATTGACGATGAGAAGATCCATTTCGGCGTTGCCGACCCGCTCCCCCACGCCCAGCGCGGTGGCATGGACGCGATCCACACCGGCCTCAATCGCCGCGAGACAGTTGCTCAGCCCCATCCCGCGGTCACGGTGACCGTGCCAATCGATTTTGACATCGTTCTGCTTGACGATTTCCTGCTTGACGAAATTGACGAGTGCGCGAACGCCATCCGGAGTTGCGTGACCGACCGTATCGGCGAGGCAGATACGGCGCGCCCCGCACGAGATCGCGGCTCCGTACAGCGCCCTCAGCGTTTCCGGCCTCGCGCGGGTCGTGTCTTCCGTGACGTACATGACCGGTAAACCGTGCTTCACGGCGAACGTCACCGCCTCCTCGGTCGCAGCGACGATCCGGTCGATCGTCCAATCTTCCGTGTACTGGCGAATCGGGGAGGAGCCGATGAACGTGGCGGCTTCGATCTTGATGCCCAGCTCGTCGGAGATGCGCACGATCGGCTCGATGTCGGCCAAGACCGTGCGGGCCGCGCAGTTGGGGGCAATCGGGAGCTTCTGATCGCGAATCTCCTTCGCCAGAGCGCGCACCTGCTCTACGACCCGCGGACCGGCGCCCGGCAAGCCAATATCGGCCGCCACAATGCCGAGGTCGGCCATGAGGTGCAGGAGGCGCTTCTTGACCTCGAGGGAAGGATCGGTGACCGAGGGCGACTGCAGCCCGTCGCGCAACGTCTCGTCGTTCAGGTCAACCTGGGCGCGGGTCCAATCGAACTGGCCGTCCGCACCACCGGCACTGTTCCAGTCGTAGATGAGCTGCCGCTCCTCCATGAGTCTAGTGTCGCCCCCGCTCCTAGCCAGGTCAAGTTGCACCCACGCCAGACGTCATCATAGTTTGCAAGCGTGATTGCCGCGCTTCTCGCGAACGACCGGATCCGTGCCGCACGCGCGCACATTGAGCGCTCGGACGAAGCCACCCTTGCCCGCCAGGCAGCGTTATCCGCGATTCCTGCACCCACAGGTGCGGAAGCGGCACGCGGCGCGCGGGTGGCGGAGTTCTTTCGGGAGATCGGCCTCGCGCACGTGAAGATCGATGAGGTCGGCAACGTCCGCGCATGGCACGGTCAACAGCAGACGGGCGGGGGGGACGGGGGGGCCGGGGGGGCCGGTGCCTGTGTTGTCTTGAGCGCCCACCTCGACACCGTGTTTGGGCCCGAGCTGGACGTCTCGGTGGCGCGGCACGGGCCACGGCTGGAAGGGCCCGGGATCGCGGACAACGCGCGCGGGCTGGCGGCGCTGGTGTCGATTGGCGAGGCGCTCACGCACGCGCGCGTACACACCGAGCGTCCGATTCTGTTCGCCGCGACCGTCGGCGAGGAAGGATCAGGCGATCTGCGCGGTGTGCGACATTTGCTCGACGGGCCGATTCGCCCGCATGCATTTATCGCCCTCGACGGCGCCGGCATCGAGCGCATCGTCCACCGCGCGCTCGGCGCACGCCGCTACCGCGTCACGTACTCGGGCCCTGGGGGGCATTCCTGGGCGGCGTTCGGCGTCGCGAACCCGGCGAATGCCGTTGGCCGTGCAATCGATCAGATCGCGAGTCTTCCCGCGCACAGCGGACCGCGTACCGCGCATTCCGTCGTTCGCCTCGGGGGTGGGACCAGTCTCAACTCGATCCCGCAGACGGCCTGGTTCGAAATCGATCTCCGCAGCGAAGATCCGCGGGCGCTCCAGCGTCTCGATGACGCGGTGCAGACGACGGTCGCGGCGGCACTGCACGAGGAGAATCGGCAACGCAGTCCGGGGACGTCACCGCTGACGATGGACGTCCGGCGCGTGGGCGACCGGCCGTCAGGGCTCACGCCGCGCACCCATCCCCTCGTGCAGACCGCTGTCGCCGCAACGCGGGCATTGGGCCACGAGCACCAGCTCGCCTGCGCCTCCACCGACGCCAACGTCCCTATCGCCCTCGGTGTCCCGGCTGTGGCCCTAGGCGCGGGAGGCCGGGCTGGCGACGCGCACCTACCGAGCGAGTGGTATGAGAATGAAGAAGGAGTGCTAGGGCCGGTAAGGGCGTTGCTGGTGTTGGCGGCGACAGCAGGACTCCAAGATCCGGTCGGTTAACCCCGGGGCCATGCCCCGGGGTTCACCGACTCACTTCTCCGACTCTCGCAACAACACCGCCAGGTCGTCCTTCCACAACGCCGCCAGCGTGTGCGTTCCGTGCCCACGGGTCCTGTCGCTGATGGGGATCAGCACGTAGCGGCCGCGCTTCACGCGACGGATCTCCCGCTCCATGATCCCCAGCTCCGGCGGATTGATCTCATCATCGGCGGAGTTCACCGCGACGAGTGGGGCGACGATTTTTTCGAGATTGGGCGCTGGATTGTAGAACCGTGAGGCGTCGAAGTAATGCAGCATGTCATTGGCGTCGGTCTCCGCCAGCCGCGCGCGGATGTACGAGTCCAGGAAGCTGTCGGCCACCTGGCGCGTCGGCGCCACCTTCTGCCATTGCAACGGCGCACTCCCCATGATCATAAGGATGTACAGGGCAGTCGTCACCGCACGCGGCTGAACGGTGTATTCGCCGTTCAGCCACGTGGGGTCGGTGCGGATCGCGTCGAGGATCATCTTCCGCTGCGTGCGGTTGCGGCCCGCGATCTCGACCGGCAGGCTCGCCAGCGGCATCAGGGCGTCCATGAAGTCGGGGTACGTCTCCCCCCACACCCACGTCTGCATCCCGCCCATCGACGTTCCCATCACGAGGCGCAGATGGTTCACGCCGAGGTGCTCGGTGAGCAGGCGATAGTGCGCCTGTACCATGTCGTCGTAGGTGTAATGGGGGAACCGCGCGTGCAGCCCGTCGCTCGGCTTGCTCGATCGCCCGTGGCCGATGCCGTCGGGGAGGATGACGTAGTAGCGGGCCGTATCGAGCAGCTGTCCGGGCCCGAACAGCACTCCCGCGAACACGTCGCACAGGAATTGCCGGCCGCTGCCGCCCGTGCCGTGGAGGATCAGCACCGCGTTCCGTGTCATCCCTCGCGCGTTGCGCTCGGAATGACCGAACGTTGCGTAGTGCAGCCGCAGCTCGGGCAGCGACTCGCCGCTCGAAAACCGGAAGTCTTTGATGACGTAGTCGCCCTCGGCGGGCAGGAACGCGGGCGTCCGCTGCGCGCGCAGTGCCCAGCAGGCGCCCTCGGCGGGCACGAACGCGGGCGCCTGCTGGGCGCGCAGCGCCACAGGGCTCGCCAATGCAAGCGCGAGCCACACAAACATTCGATTGTCCATGGAGAGCAAATCTACGCCTAACTGTCAGACCGTCAGACGGTCCCACGGTCCGACGGGTTAGGGTCTGCGCCAGCCGATCGTATAGCTAATGAGTCCTAGCGCAACGGCGGCGTAGATTATGCGGGTATCGAACGTGGCGGCGAACCCGGCGAGCCCCAGCGCCATCGCCCACATCATCGCTTCGCCTGCGAACGCCTGTCCCCACCGCGGCACGCCGCTGCCGCGCGGCACCCGCGGCCTGAGGGCCGTGACCAGCCGCGGCACCGCCGCGACATACTCCCGATAGGCCGCGCCCTGGGAGGCCAGCAACGCCTGCTCCTCCCGCCCGATCAGGCGAGCGATGAATCCGGCCATGCCGACCATCAGCACCACGGCGCCGAGCCGGCTCGCCAGCGGCGCGAATGCGACGGCGAGCAGCAGCGTGCCGAGGTACAAGGGATTGCGGACGTAGCGGTACGGCCCGTCGGCGACGAGGCGCTCGGTGCGCACGGAGGGATCCTTCACGACCTCAGTCTTGAGGTAGGCGCTGGCCCACGTGCGGATGCCCGCTGCCACGAACGCCACGAGGGCCGCCACACCGAAAGCTGCGTGGTAGACGGCGTCCGCGCCGTCCAGCGCCGCGGCGACGGCGTTTTTATGGTCGAGGAAGTAACAACTGAACGCGACAGCGAAGATAGCGAAGATGATCCAGAACCGGCGGCGGAACTCGAAGTCCGAGGCGATCACCCCGCCACCGTCAGCTCGATCAGCGTAATCTCCGCCGGCGCGCCGAGCCGCAGCGGCGGCCCCCAGTAGCCCGTCCCCCGACTGACGTAGAGCCACATCGATTCGAGGCGATGCAGCCCCGCCACGAACGGCTGAAATAGCCGCACCAGCAGATTGAAGGGGAAATACTGCCCGCCGTGGGTGTGCCCGGAGAGCTGGAGGTCGTACCCCGCCGCCTGTGCGGCGAACGCACTGCGCGGCTGGTGCGCCAGCAACACGCGCACGTCGCTCGGCGGCGCACCGGCGACCGCCGCCGCCGGATCGGAGGCCGCGGAAAGGTCGGTGACGCCGGCGAGGAGCAGTCGCCCCGCGCCCCGCTGCACGATCCGATGTTCGTTCGAGAGCACCTCGATACCCAGTCGCTCGAGCTCCGCGATCCACCCCCGCACATCCCAGTAGTACTCGTGATTTCCCGTGACGAAGTACGCGCCATGCGGCGCCCGGAGACGACCGAGGGGCGCGACGTGCTCACGCAGGTCCGGGACGAGCCCGTCGGCTACGTCGCCGGTCACCGCCACGAGATCAGGCCGTAAGGCGTTGGCGCGATCGACAACTGCAGCGACAAAGCGGCGGCGGATCGTGGGCCCAATGTGCAGATCGCTGAGCTGCAGAATCCGAAACCCAGCGAGATCGCTGGGAAGGTCCGCGATAGGCACCGTCACTCGGACCACGCGCGGCCGCCGCGCGAGCACGATGCCGAGGAGCGTGAGGAACGCCGCTCCGCTCACAACGGCCCAGACCACCTGTACAGTGTTGGGCAACCGGAGCAGGTCGATGACGACGAAGGACACGATGAGGAGCGAGGAGAGCCCCATCGCCGAATATGCCGCCCAGTCGAGCACGCGCATCGCGAATCCCGGGCTGCGCTCCTCCGCACGATCGCGACGAGCGGCGAAGAGCGCGACGAGTGGCAGCCAGGCCACGAGGATCACGCCGGCCCAGGCGATCATCCGTGTCAGGCCCACGATTGGCGCGGGGCCGAGCACGTGTGCACCGACGTAGACGTGGAACAGCGTCCACAGGCTGCCCACGATGCCGAGCCGCACCAGCATCTGTGTCCTGGTCAATGCGCGGCTCCGGCCGAGCCAACGCCGCGGCTTTTGTGCATGAGGGGCAGGAGCGCCAGGGACAACACGAACACCGTCCCGAACAAGAGGAAGAGCTGCTCGAACGACAGCATCATCGCCTGCCGCGTCACGATGCCGTTGAGAAATCCAATCGCCTTGGTTTGCGCGAGCGCCGGGACGTCTCCGCGCGCGATCAATGCCTGCGTAATCGCCCCGAGCCGCTCGCGCGTGGCTTCGGCGTACGGCGTCACGTTGGCCGCGAGATCGGCCCGGTGGATCGCGGTGAACCGCTGCAACAGCGTCGCCGAGATCGCGATGCCGACGCTGCCACCGAGCTGCCGCATCAGGTTGAAGAGCCCCGTGCCGTTCGGGATCTTTGACATCGGCAGATCCGCGAGGGCGAGGTTCGTGAGCGGCACGAAGATCAGGCCGAGCCCGACGCCGCGGAAAATCAGCGGCCAGAAGAAATCGACGAAACCGCTCTCGGTCGTGAAATGCGCGTGCTTCCACATCGAGAGGGCGAAGATCCCGACGCCGGCGGCAATCGATAAGCGTCCGTCGAATTTTCCCTGCAGTCGTCCCATGAACCCCATCGTGAATGCGCTGGCGAGCGCACCCGGCAGAATGACGAGGCCCGTTTGATTCGCGGTGAAATTCCGGACGTTTTGGAGGTACACCGGCAACACGAACACCGTCGCATACAGACAGACACCCAGCACCAGCCCAAAGATCACTCCCACCGCCAGCTGGCGACTCTTCAATATTCGCAGGTCGACCACCGGGTGGTCCGTGCGCAGCTCGTGCCAGATGAACGTGATCAGCGAAAGCGCGCTGGTGATCGCGAGCAGCCGGACCTGCCCCGACGACCACCAATCGAGGCGCTCACCGCGCTCGAGCATGGTCTGCAAAGCGCCGATCCCCACAGCCAGCAAACCCAGGCCGACGAAGTCCACCCGCTCGGCGCGCTGCTGATGCAACGAGTCGTTGATGAACGACATCGTCAGCGCCAGGGCGAGCATCCCGAAGGGGATATTGATGTAGAAGATCCACGGCCAGCCGTAGGTATCCGTGATCCAGCCGCCGACGGTGGGCCCGAGGGTCGGGCCGACCATGACGCCGACACCGAAGATCGCCATCGCCGTGCCGTACTCTTCGCGCGGGAACTCCTCGTACAGAATCGCCTGCGACGTGGAGAGCAGCGCCCCACCGCCCAGCCCCTGCACGATCCGCCAGAAGACCAGCGCCTCGAGCGATCCCGCGTTGCCACACATGAATGACGCGAGCGTGAACAAGGCGATCGAGCCCGCGAAATAGCGGCGCCGCCCGAAATACGCGGACAGCCATCCCGTGATCGGCAACACAATGACGTTCGCGACGATGTAGCCGGTCGAGACCCAGGCGATCTGGTCCAGCGTCGCGCCCAGGTTACCCATCATGTGCGGGATCGCCACGTTCACGATGCTGGTGTCGAGCAGCTCCAGCACTGACGCAAGCGAGACCGTGATCGCGATTATGTACTTGAAGCGATAGCGATCCGGTGCGGCGGACAGCGGTAAGGCGGCGGCAGTCATAGCGCTAGTGCGTTTTGATCGTCGCGACGACGCTCATGCCGGGGCGGAGCGGGTGCGCCGGATCGGGGGCACCGTCCAGATGGATCCGAACCGGAATGCGCTGCACCACCTTCGTGAAGTTGCCGGTGGCGTTGTCGGGCGGCAGCAGCGAGAACTTCGCGCCGGTCGCGGGCGACAGACTCTCGACGTGACCGCGGAAGTGGATCCCCTTGTACGCATCGACCGTGATGTCGGCCGAGTCGCCGGGCGTGACGTCCGCCGTCTCCGTCTCCTTGAGGTTCGCCGTCACCCAGACATCTTCGAGCGGCACCACGCTCATCAGCGGCTGACCCGGCTGCACGAGCTGGCCGATCTCGACCGTCTTTTTCGACACGACGCCGTTTGCGGGCGCGGTGAGACGCGTGTAGGACAGCTGGAGCGCGGCTTGATCGCGCGACGCGCGGGCCGCGGCAACCCGGGCATCGGCGCCGACCAGCTGCGCCTGCGCCGCTGCGAGCTGTGCTGCGGCGGCGGCGGCCGCGGCACGGGCCGCGTCGAGTTGCTGTTGGCTGACGACGTTCTGGATCGCGAGCGGCTCCATCCGCGCCAGATCGGCAGCCGCCTTGAGGGCATTCGCCTGCGCCTGCGCCACAGCGGCGTCCGCCTGCCCCACGCGCGTGCGGGAGCTGACGGTCGAGAGCAGCGCTGCGAGATCGGCGTCGGTCTGCGCGAGCCGCGCGCGGTAATCGCGATCATCGAGCACGACGAGTGTGTCGCCCGCTTTCACGGTGTGATTCTCGTCCACGCGCACCTCGGCGACGAAGCCACCCACCTTCGGCAGCACCGGGATGATGTGGCCGTCCACTTGCGCGTTGTCGGTCGACACGTGCGAGCGGCTGAACCACCACTTCCGCGCGCCAAACAGAAGCAGCCCGGCCAGGATGACGCCCATGATCATGAACACGGTGCGCCGTGAGCTCTTCTCGCCGGGTTTTTGCGGCGCGGCCGGCGGTGCCGAGGGTGCAGGCCGAATTCTCGTTTCCGTGGGTTCCATCGTCGTAGCCATTGGTCCTGTTCCTTTAATGCAAGGTCCGCGCGCTGCCCACTGACCGGGCCAGCGCAATGCGCGCTGATACCGCCGCGAAACGCGCATCGATGTCCGCGTCACGCGCGCGGAGCAATGAAGATTGAGCGTTGATGACTTCGATGTTGCCGGCGACGCCTGCTTTGAAACGCTGGCGCGCTTCGGAGACTTCCTGGGCCGCCAGCTCTAAGCGCTCGGCAGCGATCTGCTGCTGGGCGCCCGCCGAGCGCAGATCCAGCAGCGCGCCGTCGACATCGGCCTCGACTTGCTGGCGCAGGTCGCGCGCGCGCACGTCCGACTCATGCGCCACCGCCTCCTGCTCGGCCTTCCGCCCCTCACGCCGGAAGCCGTCGAGAATTGGCAACGTGACTTCGACTGCTATCTGCCGTGTGCTGACGGCGTCGGGGACGCGCAGCCCGCTGACTCCGTAGTCCGCCTCGAGATCCAGCCGGGGCAGCCGCTCGGCCGAAATCGCGCTCACCGCCTGGCGCGCCGCCGCGCCGCGCGCCTGCTCGGCCATGAGATCGGGACGCCTCGCGATCGCCTGGGTCACCGCGGCGTTGCGGTCCGCCGGGACGTCGGCGGCACCGAGCTGCGCACTCAGGCTGTCGGTTAGCGTGATCGGCGTGCTGGGGTCGAGGCTCAACGCGCGCGCGAGATCGATTCTCGCGCGATCGAGCTGATTCGCCGCCACGACGAGACGACCCGCAGCGTCGGCCAGCTGCGTCTTGGCGCGCGTAACGTCGATCGACGCGCTCACGCCCGCCCGCTGTTGCGCGACCGCCAGACCGACCAGCTCGGCCGCCAGGGCCGAGTCCGCCTGGCGCGCAGCGACGACCGCCTGCGCTCGCGCCGCGCGCGTATACGCCAACGCGACGTTCTGCGCGGCGGTCTCGATGACCGCGGTGCGATCCGCGTTGGCCGCGTTCAACTGCCCACGTGCGGCGCTCACGCGACTCACGCTGGAGAGATCGAAGAGCGTCTGCGTGACCCGCGCGCGGCCGTCATAGGCATTGAAGGGCGGTACGAGGGACGGCAGGTTGACCCCCGGCAGCTTGAAGCCGAGCGTCTGCGGATTGAACGTGCGGTTCACCCACGAGCCCGCAAGCGAAAGATTGGGCAGTAGCGCCGCGCGTGCTTGCCGGACGCGCGCGCCCGCGGCGTCGCTGCGAAATCCGGCGATGGTGACTGCCGCGGGGGCGGTGTCCGCGCTGGCTCCCGATGCCTGGCGGACGGCGCCTGCAAAAGAGAGCCGGAGGGCGCTCGCGGAGCGCGCCTGCGCCTGAAGGACTTGAGCGCCCAGCAGCGCGATGAGTACGAGCGATAGCCTACTTGCTGATGCCATGGAGATAGAGATCGATGTGAGTGTCGAGATAATTGGCGACGTTGAAGCCTTCGGGCATGCATGCCGAGAAGGCTTTGCGGGCGATGACGGCGTGCATGAGCGGCGACATCGCCAGTTTGGCCGCCACCATGACGTTCACCGGACGAAACTCGCCGGCCTTGATGCCCCGCTGGATGACGCCGGCCATGAGCCGATGCCCGCGCGTCACAACTTCTTCGTAGTAGAAGCGAGCTAACTCGGGGAAGTTCCCCGCTTCCGCCATCATCAGCTTGGGGATGCCAACCAGCGACGTTTCACCGACGAGACGCCAGTACTCCCGCACCAGGCGCTCCAGGAGGTCGCGCGCACTCCCGGTGAACGACTGCGCGAGCGCCTCACCTTGGGCGATCACCTGGACGATGGTCTCGCGGATGAGCGCTTTGAACAGCGCCTCTTTATTCGCGAAGTAGAGGTAGATGGTCCCTTTGGTCACGCCGGCCCGGCGCGCGACGTCTTCGAGCTTGGTCGCAGCGAAGCCGCGATCGGAGAAGACCTCGAGGGCGGCGGCCAGGATCTCGTCGGGACGGGCGTCCTTGCGGCGGTGCCAGCGGGGGCGCGCGGCACGGGACGAACGACGCTTGACAGCAGTTGCGGGCATTGGGTCTCCAAAGTTACTAACTGAACAGTCAGTAAGTAACTTTAGGTTCCCGCCTGGGTCAACCCCTCAGCCGGTAGAAGCGGATCAAGTCCGTATTCGGCGCGGCCCGGCCCAGCTGGCGCAGCAAGACCACGATCTGGCCGCGATGGTAGGAGGAATGATTGATGAAATGGCGAAACATCTGACGGAATGAGTGGACGTATTCGCCGCCCGTGGAAGGCTTTACAACCCGCGTCTCGTCGAGACGGGCGTCGTTCAGACCTGCAACGAACGCCGTGCGCTCGCGCTCGACCTGCTCCCACCGGCTCCGAACCTCCGCCAGGCTGCGGAGGTCGGCTCCTTGTGCCACAGGCGGATTGGGCCTTCCCAGCCAGCGATGCAGCCACAGCTGCTCGGCCCAGACGATGTGGCCAAGCGTGCCGTGAATGCCGCCAAAGCTGCTCTTCAGGTCGCGAACGTACTCGTCGTCCGGCAGCTGGGCGACCGCGTCGAGGATGATGCGGTTTGCCCAGGCGTTGTAGTCGAACAACTCCAGGAACTCGTTCACCCTTACAGCGCGGGCGCGAGCTCGCCGGCATCCATTACCGAATCCTTCACCTGCTTCCCGTCGATCACCTGCTGGTCGCCGATGACCGACCCTGCGACTTTCCCGTTCTTCACCCGCACGCCCTTGCCGAGGATGCTGTTGGCAATGGTGCTGCCCTCGATGGAGCTGCCGGCTTCGATCGCGACATTGGGACCGATCGTCGCATCCCTGAGCATCACGCCCTCCTCAACGTACACCGGATCCTTGACCTCAACGCCCGGCGGCACCTTTCCCGGCCGTCTGCCTCGGCCGTGCTTCAGGAGGTGCTCGTTGGTCTCGAGCAGCGTGTCGACCTTGCCGCAGTCGTACCAGCCGCCCACTTCGCTCACGAACAGCTTCTTTCCCTTATCCACCATGTACTGGAAAGCGTCGGTCAAGTAAAACTCGCCCCCCTTCCCCGGCGGGCTTTTGAGGACCTGTTCGATTCCTTCGAACAGCGTGCGCCAATCCTGTACGTACTGGAGGCCGATGTTAGCGCGCCGCGAGATCGGCGTGCTCGGCTTCTCGACGATCTTGGTCATGTGGCCCTGCGTGTCGGTCACAACCACGCCGAACCGCTGGTAGTCCTCGACTTCTTTGGTCCAGATGATGCCGTCGGCCTTGGTCGTTTTCACGATCGACAGGTCGGCATCAAACAACGTATCCACGAAAATGACGATGACTGGACCGTCGACGTAGGGGCGCGCGAGGTTCACCGCCCCCGCGGTGCCATCGAGCACCTTCTGCTCGATGAACCGCGCGGGAATGTCGTAATGCTCTCGCACATACGCTTCGACTTTTTCTTTCAAATGGCCCGTGATGATAATCAGCTCGTCGAGGTGCCCCGCTTGGCGGAGCGCGTCCATGACGTAATCCATCACCGGCCGCCCAGCGACGTTCACGAGCGGCTTGGGCACCCGCTTGGTGAGCGGCAAGAGACGCGTGCCTTTCCCAGCCATCGGCATGATCACCTTCATTTGACCCGTCCGTAGCGGTCTTTGAGCCGGACGACGTCGTCCAGCTCGGGCGTGGAGGCTTCGAGTAGATCGGTCACAACGACGGCCTCGAATTGATGGATCTGTTTGGGAGGAATGTGAAATGCTTCACCCGCGCGCGCGCGCCGCTCGATCAGCGTCTCGCCGTGCTGGATCCGCAAGATGATCTCGCCGGAGAGAACGTAGATCGACTCATCCTTCTTATTGTGATACTGCAGCGAGAGCACGTGGCCCGGCTCGATATGCAGGATCTTGCCGACGTACTGGTCGGCTTTCGCCCAGATAAGCTCGTATCCCCAGGGCTTCTCGACCCGGTAAGGGAGCCCGCCCCCGCTCACGCCAACCTCAATTTCAGTGACGACGGCACGGTCACGCATGCCGTCACACATACCCCGCAGCCGACGCAGCCTTCCGGCTTGAGTACGGGATGGCCGCGGTCGTCGAGCGCGAGGGCTTTCTCGCCGATTGGGCAGGCGCGCGCACAGACGCCACACTCGGTGCCCTGAAATGTGATGCAGCGCTGTGGGTCCAACTCGAGGATGCCCATGTGCACCTGTTCCCACGGCACGCGCGTGAGGGCACCCGTCTCACAGGCAGCGGCACACGGCATGTCCTCGCAGGCGATGCACGCGCGCGTCGTCGGATCGAGATAGGGCGTTCCCGCCGCCAGACCGCTGCTGTTCGCCGGCATCTTGAGGATGGCGTGCACGGGGCAGACGTCGATGCAGTCGCCACAACGCGTGCAGGCGGCGACGAACGCCACTTCCGGTGCCGCGCCGGGCGGGCGGAACCAGCGCTTCGGGGCGACGCGCTCCTCGGCGCGCTTCGCGACCTCGTTGAGCACCTTACCGATAGTTTGCTGAAAGAACGCGCGCCGGTCGTTCAAAAGCTCGGCTCCATGCTGACCTGCCAGCGAAACCCGAACCGTTGGCCGGTCGCGTCGGCAGCGTAATTCCAGCGATTCACGACGAACGGCACCTCGAAGCGCATCGTCCAGGCCAGCTCGTTGATGTGGGGGCGGAGGACGAGCCCCACTCCGCCATCGTACAAGGTCGTGAACGACTTGCCGCTCGGCGAGGATGGAACGGCGGTCGGATCGACCAGCCCAGCATCCACGAACGCGGCGACGCTCGCGTCAGCGAACAGTCCCCCCCCGAGCCGCTTGGAGCCTTCGATGTTCAGGGCAACCGCCCAGCGCCCGCCCAGGTCGGGCCGGAAGGCCCGCAGGTTGGCATCGCCGGGCGCGTGATAGTGAAAATCGGGACGCACGAGGAGCGCGCCACGGCTGCGCAGCAGCGGGTTCGTGAAGGTCTCGTAGGGATCGGCACCAGCCAGCATGATGCGACGTTGCAGCGCCGGCGCGTCCTGCGCGAGGTAAGCGCCGCCGAAGACTCGGGCACCCAGGGTCGTCTTGAGAATAAACGGCGTGCGCACGCTGACCTCGGCCGTCGCGCGCGCGAACCCCTCAACGTCGTAGCGCCTGGAGAACTGCTGGCCGGGCCCCGGATTGCGATACACGACACCGCCACGGACGCTCCCTCGGGCCCGCCAGACTCGGTCGCCGTGCCGGCTCACGACCGAACCCCACGGTCCGACCTCGACGGTCCCTGCGTTTTCCCACAGCCGGCGATCCACGTAGCCGGTGTCGTTGGCGGCCATCCAGATGGCATCGAAACCGGCGTGGGGGTCGGCGCCAAAGGTGAGATGCCGGCGCAGCGAGCGATCGACGTGGACTGCCGCGCCCGCACGGCCCTCGACGTACCACCCCGACACCCCGGTCTCGGTGCGCGGCAGCGCGTGGCGCACCGGGTTGCCGAAGCGGAAGTAGTACCCTTCCCGGTGCGTGGCGCCGGAGTCGAACGCGTACGAATAGACGCCGACGCTCTGCTCGTATCGGCCCAGGTAGTTCGAGCGGCCGCGTATCGCGCCGGTGAATCCGCCGTGGTCGTTGGACCATGCGAGCGGCAGCAAGGCCGTCACCACTCGGTCGCGGCGGGATTCGGTGCGGGTCGGATTGTCGAAGCGTGTGACGCCTTTCCTCCGCGACGTGGCGGGCCACAGGCCCCTTTTCTCCCAGTTGTTCAGCGCGTTCCAGTCGTGCGCTCGCTGGCGGGGATCGAGCACCAGCCGTCTCGGCTTCCTGCTGGTGACGAATTCCACACGCTCCTGCTCCGCTTGGCCGCTCGCGCGCGCGAACACCGTGTCGCCGTCGCCGATTTCGACCGGCATCCAGCCGTCGCCCAAGCGGTCGACCGTGACGACGGTGCGCCAGCGATTACCCTCGCGGTGTCGCTCGACCTTGCTCAGCCGGTAGTCGATCAGCGGCGTGCCGTGCAGCCATTGCCCGAACAGCCACTTCAAATCCATGTGCGCGACTGCTTCGACCACACTGCGGAAGGCGTTCTCGTCCACGTGCCTGAGGCGATAGCGGGCGTAGTAGGTGCGCAGGATCTGGCGCATCACGTCGTCGCCCACGATGTAGCGCAGCTGCTCGTAGAAGAGCTGGCCCTTGGTGTAAATCATGGTGTTGTACGTGGCGAAGTCGCGATAGCGCTCGCTGACCATCGAGACGGGCTGGCTCCACCGGTCGAGGTCCCAGAACAGGATCTCGCGCTCGATGTCGGGATACTCCGAAGGCTGGCCGTGTGTCTCGGCGAACCACCCGGTCTGGAAGCTCGTGAATCCTTCGTCGAGAAATCCCTCGCACCACTCGTTGTTGGCGAGAATGCCCATCGTGTAATTATGGCCCAGCTCGTGAACGATGAGGCCGAGGCCGGCGCTGCCGTCCATGATCATCATGGGGAATTCAGTGCCGCCGCCCTCGATGCGGTGCACGTTCGTGATCTGCGGCCACGCGAACTTCCCATAGAGCGAGTCGAGCCAGCCGAGTGCCGCTTCGGTGCGTCGCACGGCGATGCCTTTGCCCCAGGTCGCGCTGTCTTCAGGCAAATAGAGGACACGCACGACGACGTCTTTGTAGCGACCCGCTTCGTAGCGGTACTCGGGATTGAGCGAGAACGCGAAATGATGGACTGAGTCAGCGTAGAAGCGGACGCATTTGCGGCCCTGACCAGCCGTGCACGCGTGCGTCGTGCGGCGTGCGTCGTAGTAATTCCGCTGGTACTCGACCGGGATGCGGGGATTGGCGTTTGCTTTCTCCCAGCCGGGATCACCTTCCACCGGGACTCCCGTCGCTCCGATGACTTGATCGGCCGCCAGATCGAGGGTGACATCGTAACTAGCGAACTCCCCGTAGAACTCTCCCGCGGGGTACAGCGGGTGATCCTCCCAGCCGTACTTGTCATACACGACGACTTTCGGGTACCACTGCGCAAAATCGAAGCGCCTGCCCCGCCGGCCCTGCCGTCGCGGCAAGGTCGACGGGCGCGCCTGCCAGGCGATCTCGACGACGAGCGAATCACCCGGAGCGAGCGCGCGTGGCAACGACCAATGTGCGATGGTGGAATCCGGCGTGTACGGATAATCGGGCTTGCGCGACTCGCCCATCACCGTCGCTGCCGTGATCCGCTCGAACGCGTAGTCGGGGTCCTTCATGTGCTGGAAGCGCACGCGCCCTTCGGCCGAGTCCACCGCCGCCCAGCGCGAGCCGGGACGAAACGCGTTCAGGTACTGGTGCACATAGAAGTCCCGTAGCGTGTCGGGCGACTGATTGACGTAGGTGATGCGCACGTTTCCGCTCAGCACGCCGCTCGGTTCATCGAGCGACGCCTGGATCGAATATGCGACCCGCTGTTGCCAGTAGGTCGAGTCCGCCGCAACGAGAACCACCAAGATCGCAAGCACGGTCGGGGAATCTCGCGTGTTTCCGGGCCGTGTCGCAAGGAAAGGACGCCGACCTCCACGCACGAGTCCCCACAATGAGCCTCCACCCTAACCAGGAGGACTCATGTTGCACCGTATCCTTGCCGTCGCCATGCTGGCGGCGGTGCTGGGTTGCACCGATCGCGCGCCCGTGACCGAACCGGATGGCGGTGTCCCAGCCGCCGCCTCACTCGCCACCCTGTCGAAGCGGCCCGAGGCACTCGCGAAGATCGTCGCGAAGGGGCTCAGGAACGCCGCGTTCCGCGCGTACCTGAAAGCCCAGCTCGACGCGTCGCCGTATCGCGAGCACAAGCTCCAATTCCAGACCTTTCTCGCCGCGAACGGCGGGCATGCGCTGCGCCAGATCGCGAGTGAGAACGGCATAAGTGAGGAGTCCATCGCCGAGCAGGCGAAGGCGGCGATCGAGCTCGAGATATATCTCCCCGTCCCCGCGCACCGGGCTGCCTGGACCGGTGACGAGAACATCCTCGTCGCGACGGCATTGACCGACGACGACCCGCCGATCGCTTTCGATCCGAATGGGCGTCGCCACGTGCTCGATCCCGAGACGCCGCCGGTCACGCCGGTCCTGGCCGTCGTGCCCGTCGAGACCGATTTCTCGAGCATCCCCAGTCGCGTGGAGGAATGCATGGTCGATTGCAGCGGCGGGGGAGGCGGGACCATCGGGGATGTCGTCCCCCCGCCTCCGCCAGCCCCCGGTCTGTACATGACCACAAGCCATTTCGTGCAAGACTTTGAAGGCTGGTTGAAGGGGTCACCCGAATTTGAAGTGCACATGCTGGGGCAGAAGGGCACGACGGACTCGCTCTACGACTATCAGTGCGCCGGTGAGCACGCCGGCGGGCCT
>DASWCE010000132.1:0-3006 GCA_036390255.1 Gemmatimonadales bacterium
CGAGTGCAGACGTCGCAGATCCGGAACTCCAGCGTCGGGTAGCTCCAGTTCGGCCGCACGTCCCACCAGATCTTGGATCCGTCGGGGATGGACCCGGTACGGGTCAGCATGTCGACCAGCTCCGTGTACTCGCTCCACGACCGGAGCGCCCGGGGTACGCCGGTGCGCGGGAAGCCGCGGAACACGACGCTGCGATACGACTTGAGACCCGTGTTGCGGCCGATCCAGAAGGGCGAGCTCGTGGACAGGCAGAGGACGTGCGGGAGGACGTAGCGCGCCACGTTGAGGGCATCGATCAGGAACTCGCGGTCCTCGATGCCGATGTGAACGTGGGTGCCGAAGATGAGGAGCCGCTGCGCCAGGTCCGCCATGTCCTGGCGCAGGCCGAGATAGCGCTCGAGCGGCGTGATCTCCTGTTGCATCCAGGAGGAGAACGGGTGCGTGCCCGCCGCGGCAATCCGGAGGCCGTTCTTGGCCGTGAGGCCCATGATGTCCCGTCGCAAGCGGACGAGCTCGGCCCGCACTTCGGCCGGCGTCCGGCACACCGTGGTGCCGACCTCCACAATTGACTGATGCAGCTCGGGCTTCACCTGGGCCAGGACCAGATGATCTCCGGCGAGGAGCTCCGTGATGTACGATTTCAGCTCGCGCGTCGTGGGATCGATGATCTGATACTCCTCCTCGATGCCGAGCGTGAGCGACGGTGGCTTCATCGCGCCTCCACGACGAACGTGGGTGTCTGCGACCCACCGCCGGCTGTGACGTTGACGAGAGCAGCGGTCGACAGGCGCGACATGCACCCGTCGACATATGTCCCCTGGTACGCAAACGGCGCGGTGTCCAAAATGCGGTCGGCGAACACAACGCGGCCGTCGACGACACTCGGAAACGGCTCACTCGGAATCGGTACACGCTCCTGCACCACGAATGGTTCGGTGAGCGCGACGCGGACCGCCTGCTCCCACCTTGCGGCATCTACCTCCCACCCGAGCACGATTCCCGCTCCACCATACGCATCATTCGGCTTGAGCACGAGGCGTTCGCGCTGATCGATGATGAAGGGCACCAGGTCCACCGTTCGGTCCTCATGGCGGGTCTTCCGCTCCGCAACCACGCGCGTCCAGGGAATATGCGCGTCGATCGCCTGACCCTCGTCAGCCGAGAACAGTCCCGCATTCCGCTCGTCACTCAACACCGCCAGGCTCGCTTTCTTGTGGAGCAGCTTGCAGCGAAAGGGATTCACCATGCACACCGCGCCGGATTGGACGGCGCGGATCACCGGGTGGTTAGGGCCGCCCCGTTCCACGAGCTCGCTGATCAGTACGCGCTTGTAGATCAGGTCGATCGGCTCACCGTCCGCCACGAGACGCCCCCCTCGCCCCGCGTGGAATTCCGTGTTCCGCGGGTCGACGATGCGCGCCTCTAGGCCGCGGGCGCGAAAGAAGTCCACCCACAGCACGAACTCGTTGTAGGTCGGCACCTCGCGCCAGTCGAGAATCGCAATGCGCGGCGTCTTGTGCTGGTCGCCGCCCCACGCTGCATACGCCCCGAGCAGCGCATGCAGTACGCCGTGCCGCGAGGGGAGCGGACGCACGTCAAAGCGGCGCAGGAATGGCCGCATGACCGGGAGCGCGAAGAACGCTTCGGTCAGCGCGTCGCCATACGCTGCCCCGGCCGGTGTCTCGGCGTTGTACTCGGTCAGGTGCATCACGTCCTGCTCGGGCAGATAAAAAGCGTCGATGCGGGATGTCGGGCTGGCATCAGGAAAACCCGGATCCCGCTCGATCAAGGCCTCCTCCCAATCGACGAGCCCGAACTGCTGGCGCAGCACGGCGTCCACGAGCGCGGCCTGGTAGACCCGGTCGAACGCCCGCAACAGAATCGCACTGCGCTCCTGCATGAAGCGATACTGCGCGGGTGCCAGAAACCGCGGTCGCAGCACGGTGCACAGCGCGCGGTCTCCGAAAAACAGGCCCCGACGCCGCAGCTCTCCCTCGAGTGCCGCCTGCGACTCTCCGGCCAGGTCGTCGCTCAGGAGCTCGTGGTAGTGGTCCACCGCCCGCCGCACGAGCGACGTCATCTCGACCGGGGCTTGGCCCGCCCCTGGAACAGCGCTTGCCAGGGAAACGCTCGCTTCGCCGCCGGCCGGCGTATGGCGAGCCGGATCGCGAGGTCGGCCATGTGCCGCACCGCCCAATCGAAGTACTCGGGGGTCAGCGAATTGATGTCGAAGTCCGGCGCGGGGTTCATGAAGTCGATGGCGTAAGGGACGCCGCCGCGCACCGCCCACTCGATCGAATTCATGTCGTATCCCAGGGCCCGCACCAGGGTGAGTGAGTCCTGCACGATGCGGTCGCGGAGCGCGGGATCGAGGTAGCCGGGGTCCACGTGATATTTCCGCGCCGCGGGGTCGTAGTGGATCGGCAATACGTCCTGCTGCCCGATGCAGAGGCAGCGCACAAACTGCTCCCACTCGATGAACTCCTGGACGATCATGGTCCGGAGCCCAGAGTGATCGTAGTGGTGCAGCAGCTCTTCGGGCGTCCGGCAGACGAAGACGTCCTTCCAGCCACCGCCGTGCGCGTCCTTGAGAATGCAGGGAAGCCCGATGTGCCGCAGCACCGCGTCCCAGTCGAGCGGGAACACCAGGTTACGGAGACTCTCTGCGTGACTGATCCCGGGGATGTACTCCTTGTTCGGCAGCACGACCGTCTTGGGGCTCGCGACCCCGAGCCTGGTCGCGAGCGTCGCGCCAAAGAACTTGTCGTCGGCGCTCCACATGAAGGGGTTGTTGACGACCGCCACCCCCTGGAGCACGGCGTGCTTCAAGTACGTCCGATAGAACGGCACCTCGTGGGAGATGCGGTCGATGATCACGGCGTAGGCGCTCGGCGCATCCATACGCTCGGCGCCGAGCTTGGCGTACTCGGCGACCACGCCGCGATCGCGACCGTTCACTTCCTCGATAAACTTTGGTGGGAACGACCACTCCCGACCGACGACGAG
>DASWCE010000133.1:0-3277 GCA_036390255.1 Gemmatimonadales bacterium
GGCATGCTGGCCGGCATCAACCTGGCCCGGCTCCTCGCCGGTGAGGAGCCGCTCGTCCCGCCGCCCACGACGATGCTGGGCGCGCTGTATCGCTATCTGCGCGAGACCGACCCGGCGCGCTTCCAGCCGATGAACGCGAACTTCGGACTTATGGAGCCGCTCGATCCGCCCGTGAAGGACAAGTTCAAGAAGAAAGAGGCACTGGCGGCCAGGGCGCTTGAAGAGATGGAAGAGTTCGCTCGTGTCCTCTCCCCCCGGCCCCCTCTCCACGTTGTGGAGAGGGGGAGTCAGGGGGTGAGGTCATGAACGAGATCACCGAATTCGTCACTTTTCTGGCCAAGGAGCGCAACGACTCACCGCACACGGTGAAAGCCTACGAGCGCGACGTGAGTGCCTTCGCCGCATTCTGCCAGGACTACTACGGCGGTCCCTGGACCTGGGCGGGCGTGGACCGGTTGGCGATCCGCGGTTTTCTCGCGGCCGAGCAGCAGCGCGGCGTCGGCAAACGGTCCGTGGCGCGCGCGCTGTCGGCACTGCGCACGTTCTATCGTTTCCTGAACGCCACGCGCGGCACTGAAGTGAATCCGGCGCGGGCGGCGCGCACGCCTAAGATCGACCGCACGCTGCCCGCGTATCTCGGTCTCCAGGAAACCGCTGAGCTGTTCAAGAACGCCGAGCAGCGAGCCGCGGCCGGCGGGTTCATCGAGACGCGCGATCTGGCAATGCTCGAGATGTTTTATTCGACGGGCATTCGTCTGTCCGAGCTCGCCGGGCTGAATGACGCCGACGTCGATCTCGTCGCCGACCAGGTCAAAGTGCGTGGGAAAGGCAAGAAGGAGCGGATCGTCCCCGTCGGCTCGCGCGCCACGGCCGCGCTGCGGCGCTACCTGCGCAGTCGCGGCGAAGGGCGTGCGTTGTTCGTGAACGGCCGAGGCAAGCGGTTGAGCCCTCGCGGGATTCAGCGCGCGATGAAACGGCTGTTCCAGACGCTGGCGCGGGGAACCAATCTCCACGTGCACGCGTTGCGGCATTCGTTCGCGACGCATCTGCTCGACGCGGGCGCTGATCTCAGGTCCGTGCAGGAATTGCTGGGGCACGCCTCGCTGGGGACCACCCAAGTGTATACTCATACGTCGGTCGAACGGCTAAAAAAGGTCTATCATCAGGCGCATCCGAGGGCGTAGCACGGAGCAGGGAGCAGGGAGCACGATTGAAGCGCATCCATAGCACCACCATCCTCTGCGTCCGGCGCGACGGTAAGGTCGCGATCGGCGGCGATGGCCAGGTCACGGTCGGCGACACCGTGATGAAGGCCAATGCCAACAAGGTGCGGACGCTGAAGGGCGGGAAGATTCTCGCGGGTTTTGCCGGTGCCGCGGCCGACGCGTTCACGCTCTTCGACAAGTTCGAGGAAAAGCTCGAGCGCTACCCGACGAACCTGCCGCGGGCCGCGGTGGAGCTTGCCAAGGACTGGCGCTCCGACCGCGTGCTGCGGCGGCTTGAGGCGCTCCTCGTCGTGGCCGACAAAGAGCATGGCTACGTCATCAGCGGCTCCGGCGAGCTGATCGAGCCCGATGACGGTATTCTGGCGATCGGCTCGGGCGGCTCGTATGCGCTCGCCGCGGCTCGCGCGCTCCTGAAGGACACCAAGCTGAGCCCGGTGGAGATCGTGCAGAAGGCGCTGGAGATTGCCGCCGAAATCTGCGTCTACACAAACACGAACATTACTGTTCTCGAGCTATAGCATGGCCAAAGCACCCGTTTCACAACCCCCAGAACCTCCACCAACCACCACCACCGCTCCGGTAGCCCCCCTCCCAGGCGCGGAGGACACGCTCCCGTGGCTGGAGGAATTGCCGCCAAGGAAGATCGTGGCGGAGCTGGACCGCTACATCGTTGGTCAGGAACCGGCGAAGAAGGCCGTCGCGATCGCGATCCGGAACCGGTGGCGCCGCGCCCAGGCGCCCGAAGAGATTCGGGACGAGATCATGCCGAACAACATCATCATGATCGGCCCGACGGGCGTCGGCAAAACCGAGATCGCGCGCCGGCTGGCGCGGATCGCGGGGGCCCCGTTTCTCAAAGTTGAAGCTTCGAAGTTCACCGAAGTGGGTTACGTCGGCCGCGACGTCGAGTCGATGGTACGCGAGCTGGTCGACGTATCCATCAACATGGTCCGCTCGGAGCGCGAAGACGACGTCTATCCGACAGCGGAGCAGCGCGCGGAGGAACGGCTCCTGGACCTGTTGTTGCCCCCCCTCCCGAGTCCCCCGTCCCCCGTCCCTACGGGCGCCGGAGGCGGGAGCGGAGAGCAGGGAACCGCTGCGGGGCAGCGCCCGTTGTTCGTCGTCTCATCGAAGGGTGACGTGCAACCGAAGGTGCCAGAGGCTGAGACCGAAGCGCAGGAGCGGCGGCGCCGCACGCGCGAGAAGCTGCGCCAGCAGTTGAAAGAGGGGCAGCTCGAGGAGCGCGATGTCGAGATCGAGGTGCAGCAGCAG
The DNA here is from genome assembly GCA_036390255.1 of Gemmatimonadales bacterium. GTDB lineage: Bacteria > Gemmatimonadota > Gemmatimonadetes > Gemmatimonadales > GWC2-71-9 > 20CM-2-65-7. Next base: position 2,499 of record DASWCE010000133.1, read on the forward strand.
AACTTCCCGATGCTGGAGATGATGCAGCCGCCGCAGGGGATGGAAGGGCCGGACATCAACTTCGGTGAAATGATTCAGGAGCTGATTCCGAAAAAGAAAAAGCGCCGCACGGTGCATCTACACGAGGCGCGCCGCATCCTGATCGACGAAGAGCTGAAGAAGCTGGTCGACATGGACGACGTGGTGAACGAAGCGCTCGATCGCGTCGAGAACCACGGCGTCATCTTCATCGACGAAATCGACAAGATCACGGGGACGCGGGGCCAGACCACCGGTCCCGACGTGTCGCGCGAAGGTGTGCAGCGTGACCTGCTGCCCATCGTCGAAGGCTCGACGGTGCAGACGCGCTACGGGTACGTGCGGACCGATCACGTTCTCTTCATCGCGGCCGGCGCCTTTCACATCGCCAAGCCCAGCGATCTGATTCCCGAGCTGCAGGGCCGCTTTCCGATTCGCGTCGAGCTGTCGTCGCTGACCGAGGCCGACTTCGTGCGCATCATGACGGAGCCGGAGAACGCGCTCACCAAGCAGTACGCGGCGCTCTGCCAGGCCGAGGGCGCGACGCTCGAGTTCACCGCGGACGGCGTGAAGGAGATCGCGCGCATTGCGGCGAAGGTGAACGAGCGCATGGAGAACATCGGCGCCCGGCGGCTGCACACCGTGATGACCACGCTGCTCGAGGACGTGCTGTTCGAGCTGCCCGACTATCCCTCCAAGCACATCGTGTTCGATGGGCCGGCGGTGCGGGAGCGGTTGCTCAGGATCGTGGAGGACGAGGA
>DASWCE010000134.1:0-3899 GCA_036390255.1 Gemmatimonadales bacterium
CGGCGCCCGGCGGCTGCACACCGTGATGACCACGCTGCTCGAGGACGTGCTGTTCGAGCTGCCCGACTATCCCTCCAAGCACATCGTGTTCGATGGGCCGGCGGTGCGGGAGCGGTTGCTCAGGATCGTGGAGGACGAGGATCTAAGGAAGTACATCCTCTAGCTCTATGAAGCACCTGGCGCTGTCGTTTGCCCTCGTCGCCGTCGTCGGTTGCTCCGCCGATCCCTTCTTACCCAGTTTCGAGAACATGGCCGGCGATTACACGGCCCATGTCCTGTTGACGAGCGACAACGCGGGTGCTGTCGATTGGATCGCCTGCGGGGCGACGCTCACCTTGGGACTGGGGCGCGATGGCACCACGTCCGGTCACCTGTTCGTGCCCGGCGGAGGCGAAGGTGGGTCCGACCTGAATGCGGACATGGCGGGCGTGTGGCTCCTCGTCGGCGGCAAGGTCAGTTTCGGGCAGACCGCCGACACGTTCGTCCGTAACATGGACTTCGTCCCCAGTCAGGACCGCCTGTCCGGCGATCACACCTTCGCCGACGGCACGCGGGTCAGGGTCATCCTCACCAAGTAGCGCCACTCAGCCTTGTCCTTCCCGGGGCCGCCGGGTAAAATCCGTCACACAATCCTGTCATTTTGACTGGGTTCCCCCTCTCCCGCAGGGAGAGGGGGTCAGAGGATGAGGACAGGTGAGGACAACAGAGGGGGGTGAGGTGGCGAAGCGCGATTTCCTCCAGATCACCGATTTCAGCCGCAAAGAGATCGAGCAGCTCTTCGACCTCGCCAAGCGGATGAAGGCCCGTGCCTATCGGGACACCCCCCTCGCCGGCAAGACGCTGGCGATGATCTTCGCCAAGTCGTCCACCCGCACGCGTGTCTCCTTCGAGGTCGGCGCCTACCAGCTCGGCGGCCAGGCGCTCTTCCTCTCCAGCAAGGACATCCAGATCGGCCGCGGGGAGCCGATCCCCGATACCGCCCGCGTGCTCTCGCGCTACGTGGACGGCATCATGATCCGCACCTACGACCACGCCGAAGTCGAGGAGCTGGCGCGGTTCGCCACCGTTCCCGTGATCAACGGGCTGACTGACCTGACGCACCCCTGTCAGGTCCTTGCCGACCTGTTCACGGTCAAGGAGTACCTCGGCGGCTGGGAGGGGAAGCGGATCGCCTGGGTCGGCGACGGCAACAACATGGCCAACGCCTGGCTCGAGGCCGCCACGGTGCTCGGCTTTGAGCTCCGCCTGGCATGCCCCGAGGGGTTCGAGCCGAACCTTGCCAGGTACGAGGCGGCGAAGCAGCATGGCTGCGTCATGGTCACGGAGGTGCCTGAGGAAGCGGTCGAAGGTGCGCACGCCATCAACACCGACGTCTGGGCTTCGATGGGGCAAGAGGGCGAGGCCGAGGCGCGGCGCAATGCATTCAAGGGCTACACCGTGGACGCCGACCTGATGAAGCTCGCGGACCCCAGGGCGATCTTCCTGCATTGCTTGCCTGCACATCGTGGCGAAGAAGTCACGGCCGATGTGATCGATGGAGCGCAGTCTCGTGTCTGGGATGAGGCGGAGAACCGGCTCCACGTGCAGAAGGCGCTTCTCGCAACCTTGATGAGCTCATGACCACTGAAACGCTCAAGCGCACGCCGCTGCACGACATCCACGTCGCCCTCGGCGCCAAGATGGTGCCGTTCGCGGGCTTCGAGATGCCCGTCACCTATCCGACGGGCATCAACAGCGAGCACCGCGCGGTGCGCGAGGACGTCGGCGTGTTCGACGTCTCGCACATGGGCGAGTTCGAGATAACGGGACCTGACCGCAATGCATTCGTGCAGCGTGTGACGTGTAACGATGTGGGCTCGTTGAAAGCCGGGCAGGCCCAGTATTCGGGCATTCTCACGAAGGACGGCACGTTCGTCGACGACTGCCTCGTCTATCGGTTTGAAGACAAGCTGATGATGGTGGTGAACGCCTCGAATATTCAGAAAGACTGGGACCACATCCTCGATCAGAAGGGCGGCGCGAACGTGCGGCTGCGCGACATTTCGGATGAGACCGCGCTGCTGGCCGTTCAGGGGCCCAAGGCCGAAGCGTTGATCGGCCAGCTCACGAGTCTCGGCGTCGCGATGATTCCGTACTACCACTTTGCGCAGGGGAAAGTCGCGGGCGTGCAGTGCTTCGTCTCGCGCACGGGCTATACCGGCGAGGATGGATTCGAGCTGTACTGCCGCGCGAGCGATGCCGAGAAGCTGTGGCACGCGCTCGTCGGCGCGGGACGCGCGGAGCCCGTGGGGCTCGGCGCGCGCGACACGCTGCGCCTCGAAGCCGGGCTGCCGCTCTACGGCAACGACATCGACGACACGACGACGCCGTACGAAGCGGGATTGAATTTCATCGTAAAGCTCGAGAAAGGCGCGCCGTTCACCGGCCTCGAAGCGCTGAAGCGCCAGAAGCTCGAAGGCGTGAGGCGCCGGCTGATCGGCTTTAGGGTTACGGAGCCCAAGGCCATCGCGCGCCAAGGGTATCCGGTATTCCTGGATGGCACACAGGTCGACATCGTGCGCAGTGGGACGCTAACGCCCACCGTGAATGCCGCGATTGGAACCACGTATGTGCCGGCCGACCGCGCGCGGGCGGGAACCAAGATCGAAATCGACATCCGAGGGAAGAGGGTGGAGGCGGAGACGGTCAATATGCCCTTTGTCCCGCACCGCATAAAGAAATGAGAATCGGGATTCTCACGATCTCGGACCTGGGTGCCGTTGGGCAGCGCGCCGACACGTCGGGCGACGCGATCCTGGATTGGGCGGCCGAGCGCGGCTATGAGGTTGTCGTGCGCAGCGTCGTGGCGGACGAAACCGATCGCATTTCTGGCAAGCTCCTGCGCTGGGCCGACTCCAATGAAGTGGACGTCGTGCTGACGACGGGCGGCACCGGCCTCACCGAGCGCGACGTGACCCCTGAAGCCACAGCCGCGATCCTCGAGCGCGAGGCTGAGGGGATCGCTGAGGCTATCCGTGCCGCTTCAGGCCCCGGATTTCCCCGCGCCTGGCTGTCGCGCGGGCGCGCGGGCACGCGCGGCAAGACACTGATCGTCAATCTCCCCGGCTCGACGAATGGCGTGAAAGAAGGATTGGCGGTGCTCGCGACATTCATCGAGCACGCCGTGGACTTGGTGAGCGGCGCTGACACCAGACACCAGACACCTGACACGGCCTCTCATGTCTGACAGAGTCCTCATCACCACGGATGACTTAGAGCACGCCGTTCGTGTCAACGCCGCGCTGGAGCAGGCGGGCTTCGACACGGCGATGGTCTCGTCGCTTGATGACGTGCAGGCCGCGGTGAGAGGCACGGAGCGGGGAGCACGGAGCAGGGAGCCGGATGCCATCGTACTCAGCGGCGGGCTCCACGAGTCCACCGCGCAGCGGCTGCTGACCGCCGCGCGCGAGCACGCCGTGTCCACGCTCGGCCTGGTCGAGGCGACCGACGAAGATCCCAATCAGATCGGGGGCGAATTGGGGCTCACCGGCTGGCTGGTGAAGCCGGTTGATCCGGGCGAAGTCACGGCCACGGTGCGCCGGCTCATCGAACGCCGCCGCCTGCAACAGCGCACCGGCATCCTCGGTGAGTCGGCGGCGATCCAGGAAGTGCTCGTCAAGATCGAGCAAATGGCGCCGGTGACGTCTACCGTCCTGATCGAGGGCGAGTCGGGCACCGGCAAGGAGCTGGTGGCGCGCGCGATCCACGACCTCTCGCCACGGGGGGGGCGGGGGGGGCGCGGCAATTCGTTCATCACCGTGAACTGCGCCGCGCTGCCGGAGACGCTGCTCGAGAGCGAGCTGTTCGGCCACGAGAAGGGCGCCTTCACCGGCGCCGCCGAGCGGCGGTTGGGACGCTTC
>DASWCE010000135.1:0-12013 GCA_036390255.1 Gemmatimonadales bacterium
CCTAGTTCTTCGCCGCCGCCGCCTTTACTGCCGCCGGATACACACTCACCTGAAACCGCTGCTTGTTCTTGTGCTCGAATTTCACATGACCGTCGATGGTCGTGAACAGCGAATCGTCTGACGCCCGGCGCACATTCCGGCCCGGATGAAACTTCGTCCCGCGCTGGCGCACGATGATGCTGCCCGCGGTCACGAATTCGCCACCGAAGCGCTTCACGCCGAGGTATTTCGGATTCGAGTCGCGCCCGTTGCGCGAGGAGCCAACGCCCTTTTTATGAGCCATGCGATCCTCAACCGACCTTCACGTCGGCGATCTTGATCTCGGTGAAGTCCTGCCGGTGCCCCGCGTGGCGACGATAACCCGTGCGGCGCGCGAAGCGGAAAATCCGGATCTTCTTGCCCTTGCCGTGCCGCACGACCTCGGCGGTCACTTTCGCGCCTTTCACCTTAGGGGCGCCGGTCTGGACATGCTTGCCGTCGCTCGCGAGCAGAATCTGATCGAACGAGACCTCGTCCCCCGGCTTCGCATCGAGCAGCGGGACCTTGATCGTGACTCCCGGCTCGGCGCGGAACTGCTGGCCACCGGTGGTGAAAATTGCGTATGACATAGGGCGCGGAACCTAAATGGACACTTGAGCTTAGTCAAGCGACCGCATATTGCTCGGTCACATCGCGACCAGCAGGGCGAGCCATCATCCTGAATTCATCCAACCGCATCATCGGATCATCTCGCACCTCGAGCTCCAACCCGGTCTGCTTTTCGAGTTGGCGCAAGAAGTTAGGCTCCTGCTCAACGAGGTAGAGTGCGACCTCCGGATGGAGCCGCACCGAGAGCTGGCGCTCCTTGTGGTCCGCCCCCGCGCGCTTCAGCGAGCGCTCCATGCGCCGCACCACGACCTCCGGCCGGAAGACGCGACCCGTGCCATTACAGGTCGGGCATTCCGTCGTCATCGATTGCCAGAGCGATGGCCGCACGCGCTGCCGGGTCATCTCGATCAACCCCAGCTCGGAGACGGCAAACGCGCGCGTGCGGGCCCGGTCGCGACCTAGATGGGTGCGCAGCTCCTGCAGCACCTTGTCGCGGTTCGACCTCGTCTCCATGTCGATGAAGTCGACTACGATGATCCCGCCGATATCGCGCAGCCGCAGCTGGCGCGCCACTTCCCGCGCCGCCTCGAGGTTCGTGCGCAGAATCGTGCTCTCGGGATCCCGCTTGCCGGTGTAGCGCCCGGTGTTCACGTCGATCGAGATCAGCGCCTCGGTGGGCTGGATAATGAGATAACCGCCGGTCGGCAGCTCCACCCGCTGCTTGAACAGATTGCGGATCTCCGCCTCGATGTCGTACTCGTCGAAGAGCGGGGTCTCGTCGTGATACATCTTCACGCGCGGCAATAACTCGGGATCGATTTGCTTCAAGTACTGCTCGACCTCGTTGTACAGCACCTTGGAATCGACGAGCAGCAGGTCGACGTTGTCCGAGAGCAGGTCCCGCACAATGCCCCGCGTCAGGCTGGTCTCGCGCTGCACCAACTGCGGCGCTCGGCCCGAGGCCTCCTTTCGCTTGATCTTTTTCCAAAGACCGAGGAGGTGATCGATCTCCCGCTTGCAGCTCGCCTCGGTGAGATCGTCCGCCACGGTGCGGATGATCCACCCGCCCGAGTCCGGCGGAACGAGTTTCGCAACCATCTCACGCAGCCGAGCGCGCTGGTCGCGCGCTTCGATTTTGCGGGAGACGCCTACTTTGGAGGCGAACGGCATGTAGACGAGGAAGCGCCCCGCGAGCGAGACCTGCGCCGTGACGCGGGGACCCTTGGTGCCGATGGCTTCTTTGATGACTTGGACGAGCTTGGTCTGACCGCGCTTCAGCTCGTCGGCGATGTTGGGCGCCTGGCGGCGCCGGGACGAACGCTCCCGACCACGCCGTTTTGTGACCGCCTGCCCGCCTCCCTCGCCGTTTCCTCCGCCGGTGCCATCTCCGGTGCCGTTCTCTTCATCGGCATCGTCGGGCTCACGGTCTTCGGGGTCTTCGTCTTCTTCGGCCTCGATTAGATCGGAGGCGTGGAGGAAGGCGCTCTTTTCGGCGCCGATGTCGACAAAGGCGGCTTGAATGCCCGGCAGGACGGCCTCGACCTTGCCGAGGTAGATGTCGCCGACCGAGCGGCGGGAGTCGGGACGATCGACCAGGAGCTCAACAAGGCGGTCGTCCTCCAGAATGGCCACGCGGGTTTCCCGCGGGTTTCCACTGATCAAGATCTCGCGCTTCAAAGCAGTGACCCTCGCGCCCGGACGGGAAGCACCCGCCGGGGAGCCTGTGGTTGTCCCAGCAATAGTCCAACTCGCCGGGCACGCGCAGCTGCGGCGGCACCGGCAGGGAGATGATTCGATTGGAGAGGCGGCTGAGAGACGCCAGAGCCCAATTCATGAATGTCAAGCTAGGATCGGCGGGGACTTGGGTCAATCTATGAGACCACCCAGGAGCTGCCGGGCGATCACCACGCGCTGAATTTCGCTCGTCCCCTCGCCGATTTCGCAGATCTTGGCGTCGCGCATCATGCGCTCGACTGGGTATTCGGTCGTGTACCCGTACCCGCCGTGGAGCTGGACAGCCTTGGTCGTCGCGCGCATGCACAGCTCGGAGGCGTAGAGCTTGGCTATCGCCGCTTCCTTCTTGAACGGGTGGCCGTGCTGCTTCATCCAGGCGGCATGATAGACGAGCTGCTTGGCGGCTTCGATTTCGGTGGCCATGTCGGCGAGGGCGAAGTGGACGCCCTGGAAGCTCGCGATGGGCCGGCCGAACTGTTTCCTGGTTGATGTATACGTCAGACACTCCTCCAGGGCGCCCTCGGCCAGCCCCAGCGCGAGCGCCGCGATGCCGATCCGACCGCCATCCAGGGTATGCAGGAAGTGCCGGAAGCCGTTATTCAGGGTTCCCAGCATATTCTCCTTTGGCACGATGGCGTCTTGGAAGATCAGCTCGCGCGTGTCGGATGCGCGCCATCCCAGCTTATCCTCTTTCTTGCCCGAGAGCACGCCGCGGTTCTTCGGGAGTTCTGCGGCGTGACCGATGCCGACGCGCTTGGTTTCTTCGAGATCACACGTGTCCTTGGTGACAATGAACGCGGTAATGCCGTGAGTGCGCTTGGCGCTGGGGTCGGTACGCGCCGTGACGCAAAAGATCTCGCCCACGCCGGCGTGCGTGATGAAAATCTTGGACCCATTCAAGACGAAGTGATCGCCGCGATAGACGGCTGTGGTCTTCGTCCCGCCGGCGTCCGACCCTGCCCCGGGCTCCGTCAGCCCGAAGCCGCCCAGCACTTTGCCGGTCGCGAGCAACGGAACGAAGCCCCGCTTCTGCTCGTCGGTGCCGAAATCCATGATGGGCGACGTGCCGAGGGTGGTGTGGGCGCTGACCGTGATGGCATGACTCGCATCGACTTTGGCGAGCTCGTGAATGACGATGATGTACGACAGATAATCCATCCCCGACCCGCCCAGCTCCTCGGGCCACGGAATGCCGAACAGTCCCAGCTCCGCCATTTGCTTCACGTTGTCCCAGGGGAAGCGGCTGTCGAGATCGTACTGGCGGGCAGTGGGCTTCACGACGGTGCGGGCGAAATCGCGGACCATCTCGCGGACCTGCAGATGGTGATCGGAGAAATAGAGGCTGTCGTGCATGAGAGAAAAATACGACGGTAAGGGACGGTAAAGAAGCGACGGTAAAGGACGGTAAGGGTCACACCTCGCCGAAGTATTCAAGAATGATTGCACGGTGGTCCCCGCGTGCTTCCATATATCGCCGCATTGGCGGCGCGATGTTTCCCCATGCAAGGTCTTCAGGTCGCCACAGAACGAGACATTCGGCTGCGCGTCCGTCCCTCCCCGCCCGCCCCGCCTCCTGGTAATAAGCCTCGAGGGTTAGTGGCGGCCCCCAATGGACCACTTGCCGCACGTCCGGCTTGTCGATCCCCATGCCGAACGCGCTGGTCGCGACGATGACGTGAACGCGATCGCCGAGGAACGCGCGCAGCACCTGGCGGCGGGTGTTCGCGCTCAACCCGGCGTGATACGGCGCAGCGCGCACGCTGGTCCGGAGCAGCGCGCGCGTGACGAGCTCGGTGAGACGGCGTGTCGGCGTGTAGATCAACGACGCGCCCGGCGCGTCGCGCACGCGCGCGCGGATCGAGGCGAAGCGCTCGCGGTCATCACGCACTCGGCGAGTGGCGAAGATGAGATTGGGGCGATCGAACGACGTGACGACGACGTCCGCATCGGGCATCCGCAGGACGTGGAGGATGTCGGCGCGGGCGGCGGGTGTCGCGCTCCCCGTGAGCGCGATGGTGGGTGGTCGGCCGAGCAGTGAGCGGAACATCCCAAGTCGCCGATAGACCGGCCGAAACTCATTCCCCCATTCGGTGATGCAATGCGCCTCGTCGATCGCGAGCAGGGTCACGCGCGTATCGCCAGTTGTCAGGCGGCGCGTTAGCGACCCCAGCCGCTCGGGAGCGCAATAGAGCAGCGCGAGGCGGCCGCTCGTCGCGGCGTCGAGTACGACCCGTCGCTGATCGGCGTCGAGCTGACTGTTCAGATACGCCGCCGCGATCCCGCGCCGCCGCAGCGCGCCGACCTGGTCCTGCATCAGGGAGATGAGCGGCGAGATCACGAGGGTCAGCCCGGTGCTCAGGAGCGCGGGCACTTGATAGCAGAGCGACTTCCCCGCTCCCGTCGGCAGCACGGCCAGCACGTTGCGTCCCGCGAGCAGCGGGCCGAGCACTTTGAGCTGGTGGATGCGGAAGCGTGCGTGACCGAAGCGCTCCTGGAGGATCGTGCGCGCGGCGTCGAGTCCCACGGTGCGTGTCTGCACGTCTCACGAAATAGCGTGCGTGTCCCGCGACCCCCTACCCCAAAACCGCGGCCCGGGGCACGTTTACGCGACATGGTCACCACAAAACTCCTACCACTTCTGGCATTGCTGATGACTTCGACTCTCGACGCGCAGTCGATCACATATCCCGTCACGCGCAAAAGCGACGTGGTGGACGACTACCACGGCACCAAGGTCGCAGACCCCTACCGCTGGCTCGAGGATGTGGACTCGCCGGAGACTCAGGGCTGGGTGGAGGCCCAGAACCGGGTGACGTTCGGATACCTCGAGCAAATCCCCGAGCGGGAGCGGATTCGCCGGCGCCTGACGCAATTGTGGGACTATCCGAAATACGGCGCGCCGTTCAAGAAGGGCGGCCGCTACTTCTTCTTCAAGAACTCAGGCCTGCAGAATCAGTCGGTGCTGTACTCCCAGGATTCACTGACGGCGGAGCCCGAGGTCCTGCTCGATCCCAACATGCTTTCGCCCGACGGCACCGTCGCGCTCTCGATCCTCGCGTTCACGGAAGACGGCCGCACGATGGTGTACGGCACGTCAGGCAGCGGCTCCGATTGGCAGGAATTCCGCGTGCGCGACGTGGCAACCCGGCAGGACCTGCGCGATCACCTGAAATGGATCAAGTTCTCTGGCGCCGCGTGGACGCATGACGGCGCCGGTTTCTTTTACAGTCGCTACCCGGAACCCGCCGCGGGCAGCGACCCGCTGCTCCAGGTCAACCACAACCAGAAAGTCTATTATCACAAGCTCGGGGCCGATCAATCGGCTGACCGGCTGATCTATGAGCGGCCGGATCATCCCGACTGGGGGTTCTCCGTCGAAGTCAGCGCCGACGGCCGCTACGCCGTCTACACCGTTTGGCTCGGCACCGACCGGCGCAATCGCATCTACTACCAAGATCTCGGCGATTCGCAGCGTCCCAGGCTCGATGCGCCGGTCGTACGGCTGCTGGACGACTTCGATGCGTCGTACGGGTTCGTGGGGAATACGGGTGCGGTTTTCTATTTTCAGAGCGACAACGGCGCGGCACGCAGCCGCATCATCGCCGTGGACCTGGCACATCCGGAACAGGGTCGGTGGGAGGAGCTGGTCCCGCAGGCGCCAGACGTGATCGAAGGCTCGCAGATCGTCCACAATACCTTCGTCGTTCGCTATCTCCACGACGCGTATTCGCAGCTCCGCACCTTTGCGCTGGACGGCAAACCGCTGGGCGAGGTGCCGTTGCCGACGCTCGGGTCCATCGTGCAGGTGACGGGCGAGCCGCACGACACGGAGATGTTCTACGCGTTCACCTCGTTCCTGTACCCGACGACCATCTTCCGGCACGACTTCACGACCGGCAAATCGAGCGTGTTCAAGGCACCGGAGATTGCGTTCGATCCGACGAAATACGAAACGGCGCAGGTCTTTTATACGAGCAAGGACGGGACACGCGCGCCAATGTTCTTGACGTACCGGAACGGCCTGGTGAAGGACGGCTCGAATCCGACGTACCTCTACGGCTACGGCGGTTTCAACGTCAACATGACGCCGGGATTCTCGATCGGCGTGCTCGCGTGGCTGGAGATGGGCGGCGTGTTCGCGCAGGCGGTCCTGCGCGGCGGCTCGGAGTACGGCGAGGAGTGGCATCAGGCGGGAATGCTGGATCGCAAGCAGAACGTGTTCGACGATTTCCTTGCCGCAGCCCGGTATCTCATCGCGGAGCGCTACACCTCACCACCCAAGCTCGCGATCGGCGGCGGATCGAACGGTGGGCTGTTGGTCGGGGCCGTGCTCAATCAACACCCGGAGCTGTTCGGCGCGGCGGTGCCGGCCGTCGGCGTCATGGACATGCTGCGCTTTCACAAGTTCACGATCGGCTGGGCCTGGGTCACCGAGTACGGCTCGGCCGACAGCGCTGGACAGTTTCCGTTTCTGTTTCGCTACTCCCCGATCCACAACATGAAGCCGAGGACGCACTATCCGGCCACGTTGATCACGACTGCCGATCACGATGACCGCGTCGTGCCGGGGCATTCCTTTAAATACGCGGCGACGCTGCAGGCGGCGCAGGGTGGGCCGGAGCCCGTGTTGATCCGCATCGAGACGAAAGCCGGCCACGGTGCCGGGAAGCCGACGGCGAAAGTCATCGAGGAGCAGACCGATCGCTGGGCGTTCCTCGTTCACACTCTGCACGTGCAACTACCGGCCGAGGCGGCCATGCCTCCGCGGCCCTAGGAGAGCACCGCAATGGCCAAAATCAGTTGTTCGCTCTGCGGCAATCTCGTCGAGGGGCGCAGCCTCGCCTCTCCGCAGAAACTGGAGAACCGGATCATCGATTTGATCAGGCAGGAGCGGCCGGACTGGGAAGCCAAGCGCGGCATCTGCCAGAACTGCCTGGAGCAGTACCGCGCCAAGAAATTCATCGGCTATCTCGAGGCCGAGTATCAGAAGTTGTCCGAGCTCGAGCATGCGGTCGTGTCGAAGGTCACGCGGCGCGGTCGGGTGAGTAAGCTGGTGCATCAGGACCTCGACACGCGGATGACGTTCGGCGAGCGCGTCGCGGATCGGGTCGCGCAATTCGGCGGGAGCTGGGGCTTCATCGGACTGTTCGGGGCAATTCTGCTCGCATGGATGGCGGTGAACACGTGGGTCCTCGCCCGCCATCCGTTCGATCCCTACCCGTTCATTCTGCTGAATCTCGTGCTCTCGACCCTTGCGGCGCTGCAAGCGCCGGTGATCATGATGAGCCAGAATCGCCAGGCGCACAAAGATCGTATGCAGGCGAATCAGGACTACGAGATCAACTTGATGGCGGAGATTGAAATCCGGGACTTACACGACAAGCTCGATTCGCTCCGGTTCAAGCAGTGGCACGAGCTGTGGCACATTCAGAAGCGCCAGATCGAGTTGCTCGAGCACCTCTGCGAGAGAGATGCCAACCCGGAATCGAAGGTGCCGCCACCTTCCCCGTACGTGCCGCCGGAGCTCTAGCCCGCGTCTTTCCAATCAATCGGATAGACGCGACCGCACTCGTTGCACTTCGCGTCTTTCATTCCCTCGGGAATGACGGCACGGCTCGCACATCCGGGACAGACGAGGTGGGGCTGGCGCACAACGCTCCACGCGGTGGGCCGCTGGCCGCGGATCTCGAGGTCGCCTTTTGGGACACGAATCTCGACGTGATGGACGTCGACCACCACGTAGTCTTTCTTCGGATCCTCGACGATGCGATACCAGGCGCCGCGCCGGAGTCCCTGCCCTTCGGCGCGATCGCCACGACTGCGTGCCCACCCGATGTCAGCCATGCGTCCCTCGCACAAGTACTAGAATGGCAGCTTGTGGCACGACGAGATACGTCTTGCCCTCGAATGTGATTTCTACCGCAGCCTTGCGGAAGAACAGCGCGTAGTCACCCACTTCGGCCTGCATCGGCAGGTATTTCACCTCGGCGCCGCCGGCGTGCGTCTTCCACGGCTCGTCGTCCATGCTGGCAGGCTCGGCCATGGGGGTGCCGGGCCCTGTGGCGACGATGCGGCCGCCCTGAACCTGCCGACCCTCAATTGCGGAGGGCGGCAAAAATAGGCCGACGTTCGTGCGCTCCTCCCCTTCCGCGGGAGTGATCAGTACACGGTCGCCGACGACGATCAAACGCTTCGGGTCGTCCGACACGCCAGATGATTAGCCTTCTACCGGCATTTTGCGCAAGTCGCACGCTGCCCGTGACGCTCGTCACCCTCCCTTTGCTTGACTTGTCTGGTCCGGTTTTATAACAATGTGCCCGCCTCGATGCGACTGCCGTCCTACCTCGTGGGAGGGCTCTTCCGATGCAAGAAGTTGTCACTGGCGCCGCGCAGACCCAGCAATGGAGCTTCATCCTGTCGCAGTTGTTTGCTTGGGTGATGGCGGGACTGGCGTGGATCGTTCCATTCCAGAGTCGGATTTTTGGGTTCGTACTTCAGGGCGAGTCCTTCTGGAGCCTCGCCGGCATGTCGGTGCTGCTGCTGTTGCCTGCAGCGGTCTTCATCGCCGCGATCTGGGGCACCATGGTATCGCTCTACACGATCCCCTTCCGTCTGGGACGCTCGGTTACGCTCCTGCAGTCGGTCGCGTTGGCGTGGTGGGACGCGCTGCGCATGGTGTGGTTCTATTGGGCCGGCCTCGTGAAGTTTCTCATCGTGCTGGTCGGCTGGACGTGGGGGCTGCTCAAGCTGAGCGTGCAGCTCATCATCGGCACCCTGAAAAGCGCGATCACTTCGCCGCTCGCGATGCTCGACGCGACTTCGCGACGCCCCGGCGTTCCCTGGCCGGCGTTCTTCCTGCTGATCATCTGGTCCGCGGTCGAGGCGACGATCTTCACGTTCACGCTGCGGCCCACGATGAGCGAGCTGCTCGCGGACCTCACGGGATACGAGGTCAACGGTTTCGCGCTGGTGCTGATTCTCTGGATTTTCCTCGCGATCATTATTGCCGGATCGTTCGCGTGTATTCAGGTGCTGAATGACGCGATCAAGGCGCGCCAGGCCGGCAACATCGTCTTCATGATCCTGGTTGAAATCTCGGTCGCGATGTTCGAAGTGCTGTTCCTCTATCGCGAACTGGTGGATGCCATGACTCCGTGGCTGGCGCAGCAGGGGATCCAACTCGGCGTGTTCGGGACGATCGGTCTCGCCTTCTTTGGCTGGGTTGGCGTGCGCGGGATGACGTGGTTCCTGTTCGGCCGCTTCGGCGCCCCCGCGCTGCTCGGTCTGCTCGGCCGCCAGGCGTTTGCGGTCGAAGGGTCGGTCCCCCACGGCGGCTCGACGGCGGTGCCCGATTACTGGAAAGGCCCCATCAGTGCGCTCAAGGCGGAACGCGAGTGGTTCCGCAAGGAATCGCGTGAGCTGTTCGAGCTTGCGTCGCTACCCGTGCTGCAGGTCGTCGCGTCGGGGATGAATTTCCTCTTTGTCGTGTTCACGGGTCGTGGCCACTTCACGCTGCCGTTCAAGTCCATCGACGACGTGTTGGCCGCGACGCATTTCCCGGCCCGCGTCAGCGGCGAGGTGGCCCGGTGAAGCGCTTCGTAGTGGGGCTGCTCGCCCTCGGGCTCGTCAGCTGCAAGCCGCCGGCCGACGCACGGCCGCCCAAGTCCACGCTCGTCGTGGGCCTCGACATCTCCGGCTCATTCCGCAAGAGCGGTCAGTTCGACGACGCGCTCCGCTACGCGGCGCTGTACATCTATGGGCACATCAACGCGCTCGGCGGCTTGAAGCAGGCCACCGAAGTGTTCGTGGGTTCGTTGGGCGGCGAGCACGTCGGACAGCCGAAGAGCTTCCACCCGATCCAGGACCTCTCGGGGAAGACTCCAGCCGAAATTGAAGCGAGTCTTCGCGCCTGGTTCCCGGAGGACGATCCCGTCACCGACTTCAACTCTTTCTTCGAGCGGACCGCGGTGCACATCAAGCGGCAGAACCTGGTCCTCGCTCCGCTCAACATTGTCTTGTTCTCAGACGGCGTGCCCGATTTCCCCGGGGCCGGCCGCATGAGTGCCCCGGCGCTCTACGCCAAGATCGATGTGAGCCCGATCGAATACTTGTCGCGCAACGTCACGATCCGATTGCTCTACGCGCAACCCCAGGTGGCGCAGAACTGGGAAAAGCTCGTCCCGCGGAACCGGGTGAAAATCTGGACCCAGGATCAGAACGTGATGGTCGGCTGGCACCGCCATGAAGTCCAGGGCGTCGCGATGGAGCGTCAAGACTCGCTGTGGAGCTGGACGCAGCAGATTGTGGACTTCCGCGTCCGGCGCGGCAAACTCCTCTAGCAGTACGCGTCGAAGGCCGCAGTGAGATCGGCCGCAATGTCTCGGGCATTGCGGCCTTCGATATTGCGCCGTTCCAGCATAAACACGAGCCGTCCCTCCTTGAACAGCGCGATCTGCGGTGACGATGGCGCGTAGCCGGTGAAGTAACTGCGCGCGCGCCCCGTGGCGTCCGCATCCTGTCCGGCGAACACGGTGACGAGCCGCGCCGGCCGCCGCTCGTGTTGAATCGCCAATGCCGCAGCCGGGCGCGCGTTGCGCGCGGCACATCCGCAGACCGAGTTCACCACAACGAGCGTCGGAGCGCGCTCCGTGGCCAGTACGGCGTCCACCGCGTCCGGCGTTCGCAGCTCTTCAAACCCGAGGCGCGTCAGTTCCTCGCGCATCGGGCGGACCATTTCAGGATCGTACATCGGGACGTTCAGGTTCCGCATAGGCTCCTCATTTCTTCAAGAACGCACTCAGCGCGGCCCGAAAATCGGGCGTGCTGCGGCTGACGGCGTTGACGTCGGCGCCAAGCCGCAGGCCGTCGTCGAAGCTCAAGCCGTCGAGCTGATAGAATTGTTGCTTCGTGAACGCGAGCGCCGAAGGGCTTGCTTCGGCGAGCACACGGAGCACCTCCGCCCCTTGCTCCTCGAAGTCGGCGTTCTCGTACACGCGCGCCGCGAGGCCCACGGCGGCGGCTTCGGTACCGTCCAGCAGCCGCCCCGTGGCCGCCAAATCGAACGCGATCTTCTCGCCGACGGCGCGGCGCAGCATCGTCATGACGATCCCGGGCACGAAGCCGCGCTGCACCTCCGGATAGCCGAACTGCGCGGATTCCGCCGCGATGATGAGATCGCACGCCGTCGCCAGCCCGCAGCCGCCGGCGAGCGCCCGGCCATGCACCAGCGCCACGATTGGCTTCGGCAGCTGCCGCATGCGGACGAAGATTTTCGCGAAGTGCAGCGCCGCTTGGCGATTCTGCTCGAGCGTATGGTCGGCGGAAGCCAGCAGCTCGTTCAAGTCCATGCCCGCGCAGAAGTCCCGCCCCGCGCCGCGGATCGCGACGACGCGCACACTCGCGTCGAGGTCGGCCGTGTCCAGCGCCGCGAGCAACGCATCGATCATCGCCGTATCGATCGCGTTGCGTTTGTCAGGGCGGTTGAGCGTCGCGGTGAACACGCCGCTCGCTGCCTGGACCAGAACACGATCGCTCACTTGCGGACCTCGATCTCCATCCGCAGCAGCGCGGTGGAAAACACCTTGCCCTGCGCGTCGGTCTTCAGCGAAATCGTGCCGCCGCCGTCCAGCGCGCCGTGCAGCAGGAAGTTCAGCGCATGGAGGTTGGGCAGCTCGAAGCGCTCGACCTTGCC
>DASWCE010000136.1:0-2312 GCA_036390255.1 Gemmatimonadales bacterium
TCCTGCGAGCGCGACAGATAGGCGAGGATCGCGGCGTCGTAAGCCGCGGTGTGCGCGAAGACCTTGGCGGCGAGCGCCTGCCGCTCATTCACCGCGACGCCGCCGTCCTTGAGGCGTGTGATGATCGACGGGTAGTCGTCCGGATCGACGATCACGATCACCGACTGATGATTCTTCGCGGCCGAGCGGAGCATGGAGGGGCCGCCGATGTCGATCTGCTCGATCGCCTGCGCGAACGTCGTCGCCGGTTTAGCGACCGTCTCCCGAAACGGGTAGAGATTGACGGCGACGAGGTCGATCGGCGTAATGCCATGCTGCTGCATCGCCGCGAGATCGCCGGAGTTATCTCTTCGTGCTAAGAGTCCTCCATGGACTTTCGGGTGCAACGTCTTTACGCGTCCGTCCATCATCTCAGGAAAGCCCGTGACTTGTTCGACGAGGACGACCGGAATGCCCTCGCGCCGCAACGCCTCGGCCGTGCCGCCCGTGGAGACGATCTCCCATCCCAGGCCGACCAACTGGCGCGCGAAATCGACGATGCCGCGCTTGTCCGAAACCGACAGGAGCGCTCTCACCAGTCCTCAGCGACGGCGCGCACCATGTCGACCAGGCTCAGCAAATCCTTCAGATCGACCACCTCCGCCGGCGAGTGCGAGTAGCGCAGCGGCCAACCCATCGCGACATCCACCACGCCGAATTGCGTGAACGTCGAGCCGTCGTTGCCACCGTTCGTCGTGCCGATTTGCAGCGCGATCCCGCGCGCGCGTGCGAGCTCGGCCAGCGAGTCAACGTAGGCGGGCGGTGTGATCGCCGAGTTGTCGAGCGCCCGCGCGACGGCGCCCTGGCCCAGGCGGGCCACGGCGAAGTTCTGCAGCTCGAGCGGCGAATCGGCCGAGACGAACGTGTCGATCGCGTGGACGCGCCGGGTCGTGGTCCCGAGCTGCCGCGCCGCCGCCGCGGCGCCCTCGAGGCCGATCTCCTCACGCGTGCTGAACAGAAAGATGACCGGATGTTTGAGCTTCGTCCGATCGAGCCGGCGCAGCGCCAGAATCAGCGACGCGCACCCCATGCGATCGTCGAACGAGCGGCCCGTGGCGCGCGTGCCGGCCAGCCGCGCATACTGCTTGGGCATCGTGATCGTCTGGCCGACCTTCACGCCCAGCGACTCCGCCCCGGCGCGTGATGTCGCACCCACGCTGACGCGCAGCGGCGGGGGCGTGCGGCGCGTGAAGCCGGTGTCACGCGGCAGAAAGATGCCGGGGATATCGGCGCCACCGGTGTGAATCAGCGCCGGCATCCCCTCAAACAGTGACAGGATGAATCCGCCGCGATTGCGCAGGCCGAGTGTGCCGTCGGCATTGATCGTGTCGACGCGGAAGCCGATTTCGTCCATGTGTGCGACGATGACGACCGGACCGTCGCCTTGTCCCGCGCGCACCCAGAGATTGCCGGCGGTGTCGGTCTCGGTGCGCGCCCAGCTGGGGAGCAGGCGTTGCACCGTGGCTCTCACCGGTGCTTCCATGCCCGAGACGCCGTAGCTCTCGACGAGCTGCGACAGCACGCCCTGTGCTTCCGCGATCCGACTGGTATCCTGGATTGCGAGGATCGCCGCCAATACGAGGATCATTGGCCGCCTCCGATCCACCGCACGATGTCGGCCATCAGCGCATCCACATCGCGCAGGCCCACAGTCTCGACGGTTGTGTCGGGGAACTTCGGCGGCACACTCGCGAGGCGGCTCTCGCCGAATGGGCCCTGCGTGTTCACGATCGTCTTCAGGCCCGCGGTGTCGGCGTAGAGGCTCTGCACCGTGAACGCGACCACCACGGTGCCGCGCACGCGCGGGTGCGACAGTGCCGCGGAGGCGAGGGCGGCGCAGGCGGCCCGGCGACCGGCAGTCGGAGCCGCGAGGAGGCGATCGCCGTAGCGAAGCGGACGTTTGGTAAGCGACACAGGCGTCAGGATCGAGATGCCTAGCGCGAGCACCTCGTCGCGCGAGCTGGCGCCGATATCCACGTCGGCGTTGTCCACGGTAAACGGCGGCTCATCGCGCGTCGGTCGGCCGCGGGTCAGGTGGGTCGAGCGCACCGCCACGACGCCCGGCACCGCACCCTTCCTGCCGAACAGCGTGACGCGGTGGCCCTCGAGCTGCTGATCGAAGAGCGGTGACAAGCGCAGTCCACCGCCCACCCGTCGCAGCAGGATGTATCCGTCGTCGGTGATGTTGCCGACGACGTAGCCGATCTCGTCGAGCGCGCAGTAAACGAGGCGCCTGGGTGCGCCGCGGCCGAGCGTCAGTGTCACGTTACCGG
>DASWCE010000137.1:0-1579 GCA_036390255.1 Gemmatimonadales bacterium
GCGTGAGGGACTCATGGGTCGTTCCTACCCCGCTATGCCCCGATCGGCGATTACCGCACCCGCACCCGGTATCCTCCCTCGCCATCGTCCAACCCCCACTCGCTCACCATCCCGCGCAGCTCGCCCTGTAACAGTGTTTTCACGAGGCCGCGCAACACGGGCCCGCCGGCCGATCCCTTCCCTTTCCCCGTGATGATATGGACTAGGGCGCCGGCCTTGCGGCGCCGCCAGCTCTCGAGGAACGCGCGCACGGCGGACCGCGCTTCGATCGCGCCGAACCCGTGCAGGTCGAGCTCGCCGTCCGCCCGTGCGTCGAGCAGCGGGTCGCGCGCATCGAACGCGGGATGGCTGGTCCTTCCGCGTCTACCCACGTCCGCCGATGTCTCTGTCGCTAGGCCGGAGCGGCATTCGCGATCACAGTTTCCAGATCCTGTGGGGCCCGCTTCCGACATTCCTTCTTGAGGTCCTCGATGTCTGCCCCGAGGAACTCTCCCAGAATGCAGTCCGAGGTGATCTCGAACGCCGGCAGCTCCTTTTTCGCAGCGGTGTTGGAATACAGGGCAATCACCGCGCCGTCGTCGAACCTGTAGAACGAGTACGTCGGGTAACGCCCGAACAGCCATACGTGGGCCGGTTTGCCGAAGTCCCTCGCCAGACGCGCGAAGTAGCGGTAGGCATCCCCGACCAGAGCCGGGATCAGCGGACCGTCCTCGAAATGCTTGCCCAGAGAGTACATGAGCTCGTGATTCTCGAGATCGGGCAGAAAAACTTCGAGCGTGGTGCCCGCTCGAGCAACAAAGGCCTTGATCGCGGCGTCGTGATTCTCGCGCCAGCGGCGCGAATGGATGAAGTAGAGGGACATCGTGGTCGCGGACCCGATGAGGTCGTCGAACCGTTGAACGAATCCAGCGAAGGGAGCGACGCGCAGGATCCCGAACGACGCGCTCATTTTCGCCGCTTCGATCCGAGCAACGAGTGCCTCACGACGCTGTCCGGCACCTGGTCACCGTGCCGCACCGTGAACACTGCCTTCCGGCGGAATCCGAGATCGAGCTCGACCACCAGGTGGCTCTTGTCGCGGGCGATCCGCCAGGCGCGGGACGCCCTTGGGCCGCCCGCGCCCGTCACGGCTCGCGCGGCGGTCACCACGTGCTCCGGCGGGTCGGCGATCGTCGCCAGCTGCGCGCAGGTGGCGCAGCGACGGGACGGCTGTTCCAGGTCGGCCGTGCACACATGCCGGCCGCAGTAGCCGCAGGCCGCGCGATGCTGGGCGCACGCGTCCTTGCCGCACACGGGGCATTGCTCGACCTCGTCCGATGCGAACAGTGTCATTGCCTCCTCGACACAGCCGGCCCGGTGCCGCCCGCAGACGAGGCGCCGCGACGTGTCGGTGCGGCGCAGATGCCGCGAGCAGTGGACCTGCCCATCGACCACGCATACGGCCTGATGCGCCGTGCAGACCGACTTGCCGCAGCTCGCGCACTGCGTCACTTCGTCCGCGCCCACCGGCTCGTTGGTGCCGCCCTCACAATACTTGAGGCACGCCGTACAGAGACGCCGGCTTCCCTTCGGCGCATCC
>DASWCE010000138.1:0-13505 GCA_036390255.1 Gemmatimonadales bacterium
GGGTCGTACTCGCGGAAGATCTTCAGGGCCAGCACCCGGCAGAGCTCACCGAAGAAGGGCCAATCGACCTGCAGCACGCCCCGGGGGGTCTTACTGCGGGGGCGCATTCCGGCGGATTGAGCCATGGTGGGGGATTCTACATTGCCAGTGTCGGCAGCCGCAAGCTATTTTCGCGCCATGGGTTTCTGGCGCCGCTTGTTCGGGGGGGGCTCGTCGGGGAGGGGGGGGGGCGACGATCTCAAACCCCAACGCCTCGATTATCTCAACGAGGCCTTAGCCCTCGAGCGGCAGGGGGATTATGACGCGGCGCTCACGTCCTACCGCCTGGCGCTGCGCGATCATCCCAACGACGCACGCATCCTTCAGAACATGGCGATCGCGTTCACCAAGACGCGCCGCTACGACGAAGCGATCCGACATTATCGCCGCGCGCTCGAGCTGGACGGCTCGCTCGCGGGTGCGCACTACGGCCTTGCGTTTCTGCTGCTGCAGCGCGGCGATCCCGACGGGGCGGCGCAACACCTGAAGACCTTCCTCGCGCACCCGCCGCGGGGACCAGACGCGCAGAAGTGGGTCGAGCACGCGAACCAGACACTGCACGACCTTCGCACCGGTGGGGGGGCGGGGGGGGCGGGAAGGGGCACGGCGGCACCTGCTCGCGCCGCCGACGAGAGGACGGGGAGCTCCTGATTCGAACGTTGGCCCTGTCTGTTCTCGCCACGGTGTTCGCCTGCAAAATCAATACTGATCTGAACCAGCCGGTGGCGATCGAAATCGTGCTGCCGGACAGCGGCCGCGTCGAGGTCACCGACACGTTCCGCCCGCGGGCTCTCGCCCTGAACGGCGTCGGCGATTCGGTGCAAGCGGAGTTCAGCTGGGCGTCGCTCGACACTGCCCTACTCGCCGTGCTCGACAGCACCACCGGCGTGTCGATCAGCAAGACGATTGGCTCGGCGCGACTGGAGGCGCGCACGGGAAACCTCTTCTCGAATCCGCAGACCGTGAGCGTCATCCCCAAGCTCGATTCGATAGGCGTGCTTGGCGCGGCCAGGGATACGGTGTTTGCGCCCGATTCCCTGTCTGATTCCCTTCGCGTCCAGGCCTACGCACTCGGCGGTGCGATCCCAGCCAATCGGCGGGTCGTCTTTACGAAGACCACCTTTCCAGCCAGCGACTCGTTGGTCACATTACCCTCCAAAGACACGGTCTATACGAACCCGAGTACCGGAGTGGCAGCCGTGCGAGTGCGGCTCCACAACGGCCCTGTTCCAGATTCCGTCGTGGTGACCGCCACAATGCAGCACGTCAACCGCACGCCAGTGCAAGGCAGTCCGCTGACTTTCGTCGTGGAGTTCAGGCCATGAACCGAGGCACGCTCACACAGCTGTTCTTTACGACCGTCGATCGGCATGCGGGGCTCGCCGCGGCGTTCCGATCGAAGGTGGGCGGCGCCTGGGTGTCCATCACGCATCGCGAGGCGCTCGGCCGGGTCCAGGCGATCTCGCTCGGCCTGCGCGAATTGGGCATCAAGGCGGGCGACAAGGTCGCCATCGTCTCGGAAAACCGCCCCGAATGGGCGCTGACCGACTACGCGTGCCTTTGCGCGCGTGCGACAGACGTCCCGATTTACCCCACGCTGACCGCCAAGCAGACCGAATACATCCTGCGGGATTCTGAATCCGTCGCGGTGTTCTGCTCGACCGCCGCGCAGGTCGCCAAGGTGCTCGAAGTGCAAGGGGCGCTGCCGGGCCTCCAGCAGATCATCGTGTTCGACGGCGATGCCGCCGCGGGGCGCCCCGGCGTCATCTCGCTCGCGGCGCTCGAGGGAAAGGGGCGCGCGGTAGTGTCGCGGCATCCCAATTGGAAAGCGGAAGCGCTGAGCGCCGGGCCCGAGGATCTCGCGACGCTCATTTATACGTCCGGCACGACGGGCGACCCGAAGGGCGTGATGCTGTCGCACCACAACATCTGGTCCAACGTGCAGGCCTGCCTGCAGATGATTCCGATCGGCAGCGGGGACGAGTGTCTGTCGATGCTGCCCCTGTCGCACAGCTATGAGCGCATGGTGGATTACACGCTCTTCCAGGCGGGCGTGATCATCAATTACGCGGAGTCGTTCGACACCGTCGCGGCGAACCTGCAGGACGTGAAGCCGACGGTCGTCTTATCGGTGCCGCGGCTCTATGAGAAAGTGTACGCGCGCGTGCTCGAGACCGCGCTCTCGGGCAGCGTCATCAAACGCAACATCTTTTTCTGGGCGAAGCGCGCCGGTGAGCAGTGGGCGACGCTGTCCCTCGCCGGGCTGCCGATTCCCGGTGGACTCGCCCTGAAGAAGAAGCTTGCCGACCGGTTGGTGTTCGCCAAGCTGCGCGCGCGAACCGGGGGTCGTATTCGGTTCTTCGTGTCGGGTGCGGCGCCGCTGTCGGCCGACATCGCCAAGTTCTTCTACAGCGCCGGGCTACCGATCATCGAGGGATATGGCCTGACCGAGTCGTCGCCGGTCCTCACGCTGAACCCGCTGGATCGCATCAAGCTGGGCACGGTCGGCCGGGCGATTCCGGGCGTCGAGCTCAAGATCGCGCAGGACGGCGAGATCCTGGCGCGCGGTCCGAACATCATGCAGGGCTACTACAAGCTGCCCGAGGCGACCACAGAAACGATCGATACCGACGGCTGGCTGCACACCGGCGACATCGGCGAGATCGACTCAGACGGCTATTTGAAGATCACCGACCGCAAGAAGGAGCTGCTCAAAACGGCGGGCGGCAAGTACATCGCGCCGCAGCCGATCGAGCTGGCGGTCAAGCGCAACAAGTTCGTCGCCAATGCCATGCTCTACGGCGATCGCCGCAAATTCCCGATCATTCTCATCGTCCCGAACTTCGACAACCTCGAGCGGTGGGCGCGGGAGCGGAGCCTCACCTACGGCACACATGCCGAGCTGATCGCGCTGGCCGATGTGCACGCGAAGATCGAGCGCGAAGTGATGAGCATGCTCTCCCATCTCGCCAAGTTCGAGACGCCGAAGAAAGTGGTGTTGCTGGAGAAAGACTTTACGATCGAGTCGGGCGAGCTGACGCCGACACTCAAGGTGAAGCGTCGCATCGTCGAGCAACATTACAAGGACAAGATCGACGCCGCCTACGCGGCCGAGGATGCGATGGCCGCGGCGATCGAGCGCTGACTTACCGTTTCTCGCCGACCCAGAGGCCGTTCTCGGCCGCGAGCTGGATGAGCCCGATCGGGAGTTCGGGCTCTTCGTTTTCTACGACAAAACGCCGGCCGCGTAACAGCACGCGATGGGCTTCGACGAGCCAGGGCGACGTCGCGAGATCGGCACCGACGACGACGCCGCGCGCGACCGAGGTACGCAGCGGCACCTTCTCACTGGCATACAACAGCGAGAGCGTAGGCTGTTCTTCCAGATCACCAGGCGGATTGATACCGACGAAGTGAATGCCTTGCATCAATGCGCTGAGGCGAGTCGCCTGCCGGACGGCGGCACCCACGAGCACGACGTAGCCGCCGGGCCCGGACAGCTCGAGCAACGCCTGCAGGCTCGCGGCATCGGCCGATGGTAATGGCGAGGGCGGCGCGTACGCGGGCCGCGGACCGGACGATTCCTTCGAGATCCGCTCTCGGCTGCGCCGGAAGTTCACGATCCCGCGCGAAATCGGATACTCCTTGTGACACACCGGACAACCGAGGATGCCCGAGCGCACCATGCGGTCTTTCATCTCACCGGTCGACAGTACGAGCATTTCCTCGCGGTGAGGCTCGGGGCAGCGGAGCAGTTCCGTCAGCTCGATGTGCATGGAGGGGGTCATCCTCGCGGCGTGTAGACCGTCGGCAATAATCGAATCTCTGTCACCGCGAGGTGTTCCGGTTGCGTCACCGCATAGACGACCGCCGCGGCGACGTCCTCGGCCCGCATCATGTTCTTGCGCTTGGTAAACCCTGGCTTCGAATCGGGATCGACGGCATCCCAGATGTCGGTGTCGACCGGCCCGGGCGAAACCAGTGTCGTGCGCACGCCGCTCTTTGCGGTCTCCTGGCGAATCACCTCATGCATCCCGCGCAGGCCGAACTTGCTCGCGGCGTAGGCCGTCGAGCCTGAGAAGCCGATATAGTCGGAGATCGAGCCGATCGTCACGAAGTGCCCGCTCCCGCGCGCGACCATTTTCGGCACGAGGGCGCGGGCGAACAGAAACGCCGCCGTGAGATTGGTGGTGATGGTGTTCGTGAAGTCGGCCGGTGTCGTCTCGACGAGCGGTTTGATGAAGAAAATGCCGGCGTTGTTCACCAGTACGTCCGGCACGCCGAGCTCTTTCTCGACGCGACTCACGGCGCGCTCGACGTCCGCAGGTTTCGTGACGTCACAGGCGATGTCGGTACGTCGCTCGGCCGTGGCCTCCGACAGGCTGCGCGCTACGCGCACGACGTGCATCCCCCCGGCTCGTAGCGCATCGGCGACGGCGAGGCCGATCCCCCGGGAGGCGCCCGTCACGAGCGCAATCTTCACAGCGAGAAGCTGCCGCCGTGCACGAGCCTGAGGAACTCATCCCGGGTCTTGCCGTCGTCCCGGAACGCCCCGCGCAGCGCGCTGGTCACCGTCTTCGAATTCTGCTTCTCGACGCCGCGCATCATCATGCAGAGGTGATAGGCCTCGATCACCACGCCGACGCCGAGCGGCTTGAGCACGCGGCAGAGCGCGTCGGCGACCTGGTCGGTGAGTCGCTCCTGGACCTGGAGCCGGCGCGCGAAGACCTCCACTACCCGCGGGATTTTGGACAGTCCCACGATGCGGCCGTTCGGGAGATAGGCGACGTGCGCCCGGCCGAAGAACGGCAGCATGTGATGCTCGCACATCGAGTAGATCTCGATGTCGCGCACACAAATCATGCTCTCGTGCGTCTCCTCGAACAGCGCGTCGCCGATCACCTCGTCGACGTTCATGCCGTAGCCGCGCGTGAGCCATTTGAGCGACGCCTCCATGCGGGCCGGCGTCTGGCGCAATCCTTCGCGTTTAGGATCCTCGCCCAGTTGCTCGAGCATCTCGTGCACCAGCGTCTGGAATGGAATCCGCACTTCCGTCGGGGGGGGCGGGGCGGGCGGGGGGGGCTCGGCGTGCGATTCGTGGAAGCTGTGCAAACTGGCGGACTTCATTTGATCTCGTGCCATGGTATTTTGGACCCCCGTGCGATTCCTAAAGCTACTCGCCTCGGCGATGCAGGGGGGAGGCGCTGCGCTCGCGGCGCTCTGGACGTTTCCCAGCATGCTCCTGTCGGCGTTTCTCGTCGCCTGGGGCGCGGAAGCCGCGCAGTTCCTCATTTCTCAGGGCCTCGCGCTCGCGATTCTTGCCTGGCTGCAAACCCTTCCCGAATTCGCCGTTGAAGCCGTCATCGCGTGGGAAGCCGGACGCAATCCCGAGCGCGCGCATCTCGCCACCGCTAATCTGACCGGTGCCATTCGTCTGCTCCTCGGCCTCGGCTGGCCTATGATCTATTTCGTCTTCGCGATTGCCGGTCGCCGGCGGGGGCAGAAAGGATTGCCGCCCATCGCGCTCGAGCCCGAGCACGCCGTGGAAGTCATGGGGCTGGTCCCGCCGCTGCTCTACTTCCTTGTGGTCATCTGGCGGCAGCGCATCGGCGTGATCGATGCGGTCGTGCTCATCGCGCTGTACGTGGGATATCTGTGGATCCTCATGCGCAACCCGCCGCGCGAAGTGGAGTCGCTGGAGCATGCGCCGGTGGTGTCGCGCTGGGCGTATCGCCAGCCGGGCTGGAAGCAAACGATGGCGATCGGTGGCTTGTTCGTCGTGGGCGGCGCGCTGCTCTACGTCACCGCCCACCCGTTCCTCGATTCGATGATCGCCGTGGCCGCGGCAGTGGGCATCAGCCAATTCTTCCTCGTGCAGTGGGTCGCGCCGTTTCTCTCAGAGTTTCCGGAATTCGTCTCGACGTTCGGTTGGGCCCGGCGCGTCACGCACGCACCCATGGCGTTGATGAACATCGTGTCGAGCAACATCAACCAATGGACGATCCTCGCGGCGATGATCCCGATCGTGTACGGGTGGTCGCACCTCCGGCACCACGGGGTCTGGGCGGATTTCACGTTCGACATCGCGCAGCGTAACGAGCTTGCGCTGACCCTGCTGCAGACGTTGCTCGGTGTGTTGCTGCTCGCGAATATGGAGTTCGATTGGCTGGAAGCGGCGGCGCTGTTTGTCCTGTGGGCTGTGCAGTTCACCGTGCCGGAGCTGCGCGTCCAGATCATGGTCGCGTATGGGGTCTGGATCGCCGTCCTGATGATCGGATACGCCCTGAAGGGACAGGCGCTACGGGCGCCCGCGGCGTTCTGGCAAACGGTCCGCAAAAAACGATCGGCCGGGACTGCGTAACGCAGGCCGGCCGACCGGGTGTGACAGGAGCGAAGAGGGTTATTGAAGCCCGAAAGTAATGATGGGTCCCTCACCACGAATTCTGTCTTCCCAACGTGGGCATGACATGGGCCGCGGTATGCGGGTCCGCAATCGAGCTTGTTGGCTCAATAGTTTGATCTCCCCGCTCCTGGGTACTAGAATACTTTCTGTCCCTCAAAGGTCAATCACCCTGAATCTGACACTGCTCGCCGCTGTCGTGATGCTGATCGTGTGGGTGTTGCTGCTGTTTGTCGCGCAGGTCGCGAGCGGCACGATTCACCTGCTCTACGCAGGAGCGATCATCCTGTTCGCCCGCCGTATTCTCGCCGGCGCGCCGCGATTCGTGTCATGACACTTGCGGCGCGCCCCTGGGACCCGCGGCTCGGGCCGCTGCAGGTGGCCACGCTGCGTCGCGCGCTCGAGCGCGAAGGCATGGTCACCGCGTGGTGGTCGGATCTCCCGGGCGCGCGGATGACCGAGCACGCGCACGCGTTTCCCGAAACGCGCTGGGTCGTCGAGGGTTTTCTGCGGGTCACAGCCGGCGCGGAGGCGGTCGACCTCGGGCCTGGAGACCGCCTCGACCTGCCGCCGAACCTGCCGCATACGATCGAAGTGCTCGGATTAGCGCAGGTCATCTACGTGTCGGGAATGCCGGGCGGAGCCTAAATCTCCCAATTCGAGAAGAGCACACCCTGGGCGGCATGCCGCTCGGGGTACCCTTCATACGTCATGCGCAGATCGGTCCAGCGGACGCGATATCCGCGCGCGATGAGCCGGCGAAACGCCTCGACGTAGCGGCTCTGGCAGCGGATCGCGATCCGGCGGATCCCGGCCTTGGCAGCCGCCGCCTCGACCGCCGCGATCGCGGCCTCGAACGCCGCGTCATCGCGGGCCGCGAGCTTCAGCACGCGCACTTCATCACGCGTCCTGCTGTCGGCGAGGGGGGCGGAGTGCCAGACTGCCAGTGCATCCAGTCCAGTCGCGCTCTCGATCAACGACGTATCGCCCAGGCCGAGCTCGGCCGTCAGCAGGATCTCGCGCGAAAAGTCGACGCCTAGGGCGAGATCGTCTACCAAGCCGCGGGCCGCGGCCACGCCCGAGTCCTTTTCCGCAGCGGATCGCTTCGACAACAGCGCCGGCGCGGGATGGCCGCGGGTTGCGATCTCATTCGTCAACGTGACCGTCAGGAACCCCGGCGCAAAGCCGAGCCGGGCGTAGAAGCCGATGTTTTCGGGCGTGCGCGGCATCGTCTCGAGGCCCAGCGTCGTGACGCCCCGATCGATGAGCCAGTCGGCGGCCGTTCGCACGACCGTCTTGCCGACACCGGTGCCCTGGCGGTCCGGGCGAACGGCCAGCGGTCCCATCCATCCCTCGGCGCCCGCCTGGTGAGCGACATTGAAGGCCGCGACGTCGCCCTGCTCGTCGCGCCAGACCACCGCGCCCTCGCCCGCGTCCAGGAGTGCGTAGCGCCACACGAGCGGGTTGAGCTGCGGCACTCGGACACCGATCAACCCGTCGCGGCGATAGCGGTCGGTGAAGGCTTCCGCAAAGACGCGATTCAGCCCCTCGATGTCGCCCTCGGTCGCGCGCTCGGGCCCGGTGACCCGGGTGTCAGGCAGCCACGCTCTCATCGGGTGCCCCCCCCGTCGGTCCGAGCGTCGCGGTCTCATCGCGCACCACGCTCGTGCCGGTCGTGGCGTCGTAGCTGACGCGGATGATGCGATCCAATCCGTCGCGGACCTGCTCGATGTGCGTTATGAGAATCACCTGCGGGAAGCGGTCGCCCAGGCGGCGCAGCAACGCGAGGACGTGCTGGCGCCGCGACTCGTCGAGCGAGCCGAAGATTTCGTCGAGCACGAGCAGCGAGAGCGGCTGCCCCGCGCGCTCGGCGATCATCTGCGAGATGGCGAGCCGCAGCACGAGATTCGCGATGTCCTCTTCTCCACCCGAGATCACC
Organism: Gemmatimonadales bacterium; assembly: GCA_036390255.1. Taxonomy (GTDB): domain Bacteria; phylum Gemmatimonadota; class Gemmatimonadetes; order Gemmatimonadales; family GWC2-71-9; genus 20CM-2-65-7. The sequence goes on from DASWCE010000138.1 coordinate 8,379, forward strand.
GGCTTCGGAACCCCCTCGTCGAGCACGACGACGCGGTAATCCTCGTCCAGATCGACCTCATCGTAACGCGCATCGGTGAGATCCGATAGAAAGCCCGATGCCAGCGCGCCGATCTCGGGCCGCATCGCGGCGTTGAGCTCGGCGCGCAGGTCGGAGAACGCGCGATCCAGCTCGTTGTGCACCCGCAGCTCGATCTTTCGCTCGGCGATGGTGCGCTCGCGCGCGGTCCGCTCGGTCACGCGGCGCTCGATCTCACGGACCGCGGTTTCCGCAGCGACCAGCTCGCCCCGTGTCTCCGCGACGGCCAGCTCGGCAGCGCGGAGCGCATGCGCGGCGCGGTCGTGACGCTCTCGTGCCGCCTGAAACTTCGGCTCGGAGAACCCCTGTGCTTTGACCGCCTCCGCGAGCTGCTTGACGTGCTCTTCCCGGGTCGACAATGCCTTCTCCGCGATCTCCGCCTCACCCACCAGCGCCTCGGCGCGATCGGCGCGCGCTGCCAACGCCGCGGCCGCCAGTGCCACCGGCTCGAGGCGCGTGAGCTCCTGCCGGACGGCATTGTGACGCTCAGCGTTGTACCCCACATCCCGCGCGGCCACGCGCCGCTCGATCTCTTGCATCCGCTTCACGAGACCGGCACGCTCTTTCTGCAACCGGGCCCGTTCGCGCGCCTGCTCGCGCAGCGTCCCTTCGCGCTCGCTCGCCTGCCGTGCCTCTTCCCGGAGCGCGTCGCGCGCCGCCTCCGCCTGCGTGACAGCCGCCGGGGGAGTCGCCAGCTGCTCGATGCGCTGCTTGAAGTAGGTCCCATCCGTCACGATCACTTCGAGCTGATTGTTCAGCACATCGAGCACGGCGCGATGCTCCGCCCCGAGCGGCCGCAAGCAGGTGGGGCATTGTCCCTCCGGGCCGAGGCGCTCGATCTTGTCGCGCTGGTCCTTCACTTCCTCGTGCTGCTTCAGGAGCTCGGTGCGCCGGGTATTCGCGTACTCTTTCTCGCGCACCCAGGTCGCCTGCTGCTCACGGGCAACTTTGTCGGCGGCTTCGAGCGTCGCCGCGAGGTCGCGCGCCTCCTTGCTCGCCCGCTCGAGCGCCACCTCCGCCTCGGCCAATTCCGCGATGCGGCGATCCAGCCGATTCAAGTTGCGCGTCAGTTCGGTCAGCGACGCTTGTTCTTCGCGCCGCGCCGCGTCTTCACGGTGTAGGCGGTCCAGCTCGGCAAGCTCCGTCTTGAGCGTCGCGATTGACGCGACGTCGGCCTCGAGACTGCGCAGCTCCTCGCGCGCCGCGAGCGCGGCCGCGAGCTCTTTGTCGAGTCGTTGAAACTCCTGGCGCGCGACGACGACGCCTTGCTCGGCCACGCGCAGGTCCCCGTGGAGCGCCAGCGTCCGCTCGCGCCGCTCCACCCACTGCTGCCAGCGCGGCTCTGCTTCCGCCAGGGCCTGCTGCGTCTTGACGCGGTCTGCGGCGGCCACCGTGGCGGCCTTCCGGCCTTCCGCCAGGCGTGCCTCGGCCGCCTTCCGCTCTTTCTCGAGCTCGGCTTGTGGCGGCAGCCCGGTCTCGAGCCCATCGACTTCATGACCGAGCGCGTTGCGACGCTCACGGATGCGCTCCTGCGCGAGCGTGAGCTGCTCGTGCCGCAGCACCCGCGACAGAAACGCGGCGCGCTCGGGACGGGTCGCATCCGCGAGCACCGCGAGCTCTTTCTGGCCGGTGAAGTACGTGTTGAAGAACTCGTCGTACGTCATGCCGAGGACGCGCTGCAGCCGTCCCGTGACTTCCTTCAGCGAGTTGGCGACCACCACGCCGTCCTGATACAGCTCAGCGTTATTGAGGCCGCGTTCCACGCGATACGCGTGGCTGCCGAGCCCGAACTCGAGCTCGACGCGCACCGACGCGCGCGCTTTGGCGCGCAGATTGCGGATCGAGTCCTTGTCGCCGCGCGCTGCGGGGTTGCCGTAAATCGCCCACGCGATCGCCTCGAGCAGCGACGTCTTGCCCGAGCCGTTCGGCCCGATGACGCCGGTGATGCCGTCGCCGAACACGATTTCGGTATCCGCGTGCTGGCGAAAATTGACGAGCCGCAGCCGGTGCAGCTTCATGCTTCGCCGTCCGCCCCGGCCGTCGCCTCGAGGTACTCCACGCCCAGCTTCACGAACGTCTCGCGATTCAGCTCGGCATCGAGCGGCCGGCGGCCAAGGAAGTCCCGCACCGTCTCGGTGAGCGTCTGTCGCCGGGCACCCGGTCCGGCACCCGTCCCCCCCCCCGGTGACCGCAGCGCCTCCGGTCGGCGCAAATCCAGCTGAAAGTTCAACGCGCGCGCCTTGTAGCCGCGGATCGCCGCATGGTCGAGATCGCGCGCGACAGCGCGCTCGACGTCCCACACGAGCAAGCGCACGATCTGATCGTCGATCTTCGCGGCACGCACGCGCTCGGCGATCTGGGCGTCGAGCTCTTTGGCGTTCAGTCCGGCGGCCCGGATGGCCGACAAGTCGATGTGACGGCGCGTGGGGGCGACGGGGCGGAATGTCACGCGCGCGCCCGGCAAATCGACCAGTAGATACCCTTTGCCGGTGCGCTCCCTTTTTCCTTTCGCATTGGTGCGTTGCGCGGCCTCGTCCTGGAGCTGGCCCCACGGGTTCGGCGGCAGATACTCGAGGCTGCCGGAGTACCAGGCATTTGTCGCCACCGACTGCGCGGTGTGATAGTGTCCCAGCGCGATGTAGTCCCATTTTTCCGGCGCGAGCAGCTCGCGTGACAAGGCGGCGCCGCCGTACTCGACCGTGCCCCGTTCTTCACCCAATCCGCCGTACACGCCGTGCGTGACGAGGACGTTGAGCGTCGGCCCGCCCGCTTCCGGTCGCAGCGCGGGGCGGTCCGCCTTCGCAAGCGCCTGCTGGGGCACCGCGAGAACCGCGCAGTCGAGTGTGGGGAGGACAATGCGGCGCGCGTCCTCCACCGCGATTTCGACGCCGAGGGCTTCGTAGAGGCGCAGGATGCTGCCGGTTTCGGTGGACCGCGGCGTATCGTGCTCACCCGCAACGACGACGATGGGAGTGTCTGGCAGGCCAGTCCGCAGCCGCTGCAGTTGTCGGAAACAATAGAGGATGGCGGCGTTGGTTGGCCGGACGGAGTGAAACAGGTCGCCAGCGACCACGATCAGCTCGGGTTTCTGCTCCAGGATGTCGTCAACAGCCCGCTTGAAAACCTCGGCGACATCCACCTCACGCTGGTTCGCGCCCTTGGGGGTCTGGCGATCGAACTGCCGGAAGCCCAGGTGCAGGTCGGCGAGATGAGCGAGCTTCATCAGTACGGCTCGTCGGAGATCGGATTGAGTGGCGGCACCGCATGATGTTCGCGCAGCAGCGCCTCCGGCTCTACCCGGGCGCCGAGCACTTTCCGGAAGTAGGCCAGCACATCGTCGGGGCGGGTCCGGCGTACCGCGGCGAGCGCGCGCCGTACGTCGTCCGGCTCCCGATCAGCGATCAGATCCTTCACCTGATTGGGGCGCACACGCCGGTCCAGCCGCACGAGCTGGCGCACCACGGCGTCGTCGAACGGCACATCGGCGGCGGGCGGAAAGCGCTCCACGCCGTCCCGACCCCGCAGCACCGGCGGCTTGGGAAACCGCACGAAGATCGGCTGCGTGAAATGCGGGTGCCGGATCATCAGCTCGCCGATCGGCAGCGTGGCCAGTTTGCTCTTGGTGGCGGGGGTCAGCACCTGATAGCCGGGTGTCGCCAGCTCATCCATATCCATACGGCCGAACACCTGGGTCCCCGCGTTGCCCACGACGCGGCGATGCACCTGCGAGCGGAACTGCTCCGCCCCGAACAGCACCAGCCCGAGATATCGGCCGCGCTCGGAGATGTCGAGCAGCATTTTCTTGACGTACGTCTCCGGCCCGTCCCCGGGCGCGTACTTGTTGAGCTCATCGACGAACACGATGACCGCGTCGACGCCAAGCTCGCGGCGCTCGAGCTGCTCGCGCAGCTTCGAGACCACGCGCGCGAACACGAGATCCTGTCCGAGCGGATCGACATTCGCGATGTCGATGACGTAGACGGTGCGGTCCTCGAACGCCTTCCAGGGGAGGTCGCTGGACGGGCCGTCGTCGGTCACGAGTCCCTTGCAGCGCGTTGAGATGTTGAGCAGGCGGTTGCGGACCTTGCGCATCGTCGCGATGTGGTGCGTGCGCCAGGTATCGCTGCGGCCGCCAGCGGTGATCTCGAGTCCGTCGAAGATTGAGCGGAACAGCCGGTCGAGATCGGCAAACGTCTGCACGCGATGTGTGGTGCCGAAGCCGTCATCGAATGACTTTCCCAGGACGCGATCCCGTAAGAAATCGATAAACGCGTCCGCCTTGGCGTCGATGTCATCGCGGTTGAGGAGCACTTCGGCGTAGTCGACGACTTCCTGCAGACCCCAAGTGAGGGGCTCGACGTCGCCCACCAGATCGGGATGCGTGCGCAATGTGTTGAGGTTCGCCCCGTCCGCTTTGAGCGGCGCGTAGAGCCGGACGCGCTGGAACGGCTCGGGTGGCACCTCGAGCCGCTCGTAGCGGTGCCGGTCTTCCTCGGTCAAATCGCCCGGCTGATCGAGGAAGCAGAGGTCCGGCCCTTTGACGTTGAAGCAGACCGCGGCGACACGACCTTTGTGCGCTGGAAAGTGCGCGAAGATCGACGCGAGCAGGAACTCGACGGCGCTGGTCTTCGTCGCCAGCCCCGAGACGCCCGAGATGTTGAGATGCGCGGCTTCGGGGCCAAGCAGGAAGTCGGCGTCGAGGTAGACGGGCGCGTCGCGGCCGGCGGAGGTGTAGAGCCCGATGGGAATGGCCGTGGGCGTCGCTGAATAGAGGAAACCGTCCATGCGCAACGCCTGCGCGACGTCCGCGTCATCGGCCAAATAGACCTGGCCGAGCGGCACCGGTTGCAGCGGCTCCTCCGGTGTTTGCCGCAGCACTGCCGCCGTCCAGTAGCGAATCTGCTGGCGAGCCGTCGGGGCGTCTTCCGCGCGCGTGGGATCGCCTTCCGCACCCACGACGTCGTGGAGCGGCGTCGCCAGGTCCGAGTAGGCGAAACCCTCCGTCACAACTCCGTAGACCACCCTTCCCTCGTCCCCTGTTCCCCCTCC
>DASWCE010000139.1:0-1516 GCA_036390255.1 Gemmatimonadales bacterium
CGGCGTGGGGGAATACTCGCTCTCGCGCGTCGTCGTGAGCCGGATGCTCGTCTTCGTGTCGATGTCGTAACGGTAAATGTCCGCCTGGCTGTCCTCGCGGATCGACGTATAGAGGAACGCGCGACCGTCCGGGAGGAAAAATGGCTGGTTGTCGTAGCCCGGCCTGGCGGTGACGTTGACGGGCACGCCGACGCTGACGCGACCCTGGGCGACGCGGAGGTCGGCCAGATAGATGTCAGTCGCAGGCGGCCCGGCGGGAGCGGCAGGTGCGGCTTGCAGCGTGACCAGCGCGATCCAGAGCACGCCCAAACTTAGCCCGCGCTATCTTTTTCCGCGTGTCCACCAAACCGATCGTTCTCGCCTCCGGCTCCCCCCGCCGGAAGCAGCTCCTCGAAATGCTGCGCATTCCGTTCCGCGTCATCGCGCCCGACGTGGACGAGCATGTCCTGCCCGGCGAAAAGCCTGAAGCCTACGTCACCCGCCTGTCGCGCGCCAAGGCGCAAGCCGTGCTCCCACGCGCGCCCGGCGAGGTGATTCTCGCCGCCGATACGACCGTTGTGCTCAGTGGCAGAATCTTCGAGAAGCCGACCTCGCCGGCGAATGCGGTCGAGATGCTGGAGCAGCTCCAGGGCAAGACGCACGAAGTCCTCACCGCCGTGGCCGTCGCCGAGAACGGGCGGCTGGAACAGGCGCTGGACGTGTCGCGCGTGACGTTCCGGCCCAACGACCGACGCACGCTGGAGGAATACGTCGCCACCGGCGAGCCGCTCGACAAAGCCGGTGCCTACGCCATCCAGGGACTCGGCGCCCCGCTGATCGAGCGTGTCGAGGGGGACTTCTTTGGCGTGATGGGACTGCCGCTGCGGCTGGCGTTGGACCTGCTGGCGAAGTTCGGGCGTCCTTACCGCTTCACACGATAGACGGGTACCTTCAGCGCTTTTCCTTTCACCTGGATCGGCTCGAGCGCCTCGACCTTGGGCGGCGTCTTGAGCGCCTGGTAGAACGGCTCGGAGATGAGAATCTCGTTCAGGCCGGCGGATGAGCAGAGTCGGCTCGCGGTGTTTACCGCGTCGCCGATCACGGTGTACTCGAGCCGCCGGTTCGAGCCGATGTTGCCGGCGAACACCTCCCCGAAGTTGATGCCGATGCCGATCGCGAGCGGCTGGCGGCCCGATTCCTTCCACTTCGCGTTCATCTTTTCCAGCGTCTCGATCTGGTCGAGCGCGCACTGCATCGCGCGGTCGGCATCGTCGGCATGGGCGATCGGCGCGCCCCACAGCGCCATGATGGCGTCGCCCATGAACTTGTCGAGCGTTCCCGAATGCTCGAACACGATATCCACCATCTCCGTGAAATACTCGGTCAGGAGGCCCGCGATCTCGTCGGGGTTCATCGTCTCGGACATCGGTGTGAAGCCGCGAATGTCTGAGAAGAACACCACGACCGGCCGCTTCGTCCCGCCCAGCGCCACTTCCCCTTCCTGTTGCGCGATCTGCGACGCGAGGTTGGGCGCGAA
>DASWCE010000140.1:0-11124 GCA_036390255.1 Gemmatimonadales bacterium
CATCGTTCGCCCTCGATTATCGCGTGTCGACGAGCCCACATTGGTTTCACGCGATCAACGTCCTGTGGGCGGCGATTGCTACGGCATTATTCGCACTGCTCGCCTGCGATCTGGCCGGTCCCGCGGTGGGGCTGGTCGCAGGACTGCTGTTCGCAGTGCACCCGGTGCATGTGGAGGCAGTCGCGAATGTCGTCGGCCGTGCCGAACTGATGGCGGCGGCGGGCTATGCGGCAGCCCTCCTCTGCGCCATTCGAGCCGAGCGCAAACCAGCGTACCTCGCGGGTGTGGCAGCCGGCGCTGCGTTTGCCATCGCATCGAAAGAGGTCGCGGTGACCCTGCCCGCAGCCGTGTTCCTCGTCTATGTCGCCCGGCGGGCGTACCTGCGCACAGCCTGGAAAGCGGTCGTCGCCGCCACCGTGCCCATTGTGGCGTACTTCATCGTCCATGTATTTGTCGGTATCCGGACGTTTTATGCCGGCGGACTGGCGGTCGGGCTCGAGCATGTTGGCTTCCTCGCCCGCAGCTGGACGATGGTGCGCCTGTCACTACAATGGTGGCGCCTCTTTCTTTTCCCCGCGCACCTGTCCGCCGACTACTCTCCAGGCGAGTTGACGGTTGCGACGGGCTTCACGGTCTGGCACCTACTTGGCTTGCTGGTCTGGAGCGGGATTGGCATGCTCGCGTGGCGGACGCGACGGACGATTCCCGGCATCGCCATCGGACTCGCCTGGATGGTGATCACCATCTCGCCCGTCGCGAACGTCGTATTCCCGACCGAATTCCTCGTAGCGGAGCGGACACTCTATCTGCCGTCCTTCGGCATCGTGTTCGGGTTGGCATGCGCGGCGGCGGCGATCCGACCCCCCAGGCTCCGCGTGGCTGTCGTTGCCGTCGCTGTCGCTGCCGGCGCCGCCCGGACCATTATCCGCATTCCGGCCTGGCACGACGACGAGACCCATTATCAGGCGCTAAAGCGCGAAGCGCCGCGCTCCTATCGCACGCTCTGGCTCGAAGGAAAGGACGAGTTCGCGGCGGGGCGGTGGGGAAGTGGTGAGCAGCTTTTGCTCGCGGCAATTGCGTTCGCACCAGAGCTGGCCGGACCGCGCTATGATCTTGGCCGATTCTACATGAGCGCCAAGCTGTGGCAGCCTGCAATTCGCCAACTTGAGGTTGCGGTCGCGGTGGATAGTGCCTTTACGCCTGCGCGAGAGGCGCTAAACCAAGCGCTACACGCTGCGCGTGATACCAGCCGCTAAATGTTCTTCTCTTCTAGAAGCGTGAGAAACTCGGCAGGAGTCTTGAGCTTGGCCAGCCGACCCGGGACGTCCGACTCTTTGGCGAACTGAGCGATCTTGCCGAGGACGGGCAGATACTGGTTCGAAACTTCGAGCGGCGGGGCGACAATCAGGAAAAAGTAGTTGACCGGCTGATCGTCGATGGCTTTGAAATCGATCCCCGCAGCGCTCCGACCAAACGCGCACCGCAGGCGCGTGACCACCAGGGAGCGGCAATGGGGAATCGAGATGTGCTGTCCGATGCCGGTCGACCCCAGCGTCTCGCGTCGCTTCAGCATCTTGAACAACATCCCCTGCGCCTTTTCATCGAGCTTGAGCAGCCCGACCAGCTCTTTGAGCACCGCGTCTTTCGTGGTGCTCTCGAGCTCGAGCTTGATCGCGTCCTCGGAAAAGAACTCGCGCAGGCGCATTTTGGCGGGCGAAAGGTAAAACTTGGTTGCTCCGCGCGCAACGCGCTATTACGTTCCACCGCATGAACTTCCCGTACTCGGTCAAGCAGGACTTCCCGCTGTTTTTGGCTCCCATGGCGGGCGTGTCGGAATCTCCGTTCCGCCAGATCTGCCGGCGCTACGGGGCCGACGTCGTGGTGTCCGAGTTTATCTCCTCCGTCGGCATCTCGCTCGGCATCGAGCGCGTCCTCGCCGAGATGCGCTTCGAGCCTGTCGAACGCCCGATCGGGATCCAGATCTATGGGGCCGATGCCGGGATCATGGCCAAGGCCGCGGGGATGGTCACAGAGCTGTTTGAGCCCGATTTCGTCGACATCAATTTCGGCTGCCCGGTGAAGAAAGTCGTCCGCAACAACGGTGGTTCGGGCTGTCTCAAGGACATGGGGCTGGTGCAGGGCATCATTCGAGCGGTCCGGAGCGCGACGCAGCTGCCGGTCACGGTGAAGATCCGCAGCGGCTGGGACGAGCAGCAGCGCGACCCGGTCGATATCGCGCTGCGCTGTCAGGAGGCGGGGGCGCAGGCTTTGACGTTGCATCCGCGAACGCGCACCCAGATGTACCAGGGCGCGGCGAACTGGGATGAGATTGCCGCCGTCGTGGAGGCGCTCACGATCCCCGTGATCGGCAACGGCGACATCCGCACGCCGGAAGACGTCGTGGCGATGCGCAATCACACGCACTGCGCCGGTACCATGATCGCGCGCGGATCGTTCGGGAATCCGTGGCTGTTTGCGCAGGCTCGCGACCTGCTCGAGGCCCGAGCCAAACGGCCCGATCCGACCCCCGAGCAGCGGTTCGCGACCGCGCTCCAGCACGCGCGCCTCGCGCTGCGCTTACAGGGCGACACCCGCAAGACGGCGCTCGAGTTCCGCAAACACTTCGGCTGGTACACGAAGGGGCTGCGGGACGGCTCCGAGCTGCGCCAGCGCCTGTTTGCAATCGAGTCGATGGCCGAGGCGGAAGCCATCTTCGCCGAATATCTCGCGGGTGCCAGCATCGAGATCGCGGCCTAGGATGTTCGAGCAGCTACCGTTCGCGACGATCGATCACCTCCGGCCCATCACCCAGGGGCATCAGGAGGTGATCTTTTGTCCGGATAAGACGATCGGTCAGGTCGTGGCGATCGCGGAGCGGCTCGAGGCCGCCGGCGGCAGCTTCCTCGCGACGCGCGCGGACCCCGGACAATCGGCGGCGCTCGCAACGCGCTTCCCGCGCGCCGAGCTCAACGGCCTCGGACGGACGGTTTATCTCCCCCCTGATCCAGAGCCCGCGCCGACGGGCCGCGGGACGGTTTTGGTGTGCACGGCAGGAACGAGCGACTTGCCCGTCGCCGAAGAGGCGGCGGTGACCGCTCGCGCACTGAGTAACCGTATCGAACGGCTCACCGATGTGGGCGTCGCCGGTATCCACCGCGTGCTGGTGCAGACCGATGTCCTCCGCTCGGCTACGGTCATCCTCGTCGTTGCCGGCATGGACGGCGCGCTGGCGAGCGTGGTCGGTGGCCTGGTGAAGGTTCCGGTGATCGCCGTGCCGACGAGCGTGGGATACGGCGCCTCGTTCGGGGGCCTCGCCGCGCTGCTCGCCATGCTGAACTCCTGCGCATCAGGGGTCACCGTCGTCAACATCGACAACGGATTCGGCGCCGCCGCCGCCGCGAGTCGCATCAACCATTCGTAATCGCACGCAGGGCGGAGCGCGACGCTGGATCGCGCTCGCGCTGCAGGTCGTCGGACTCGCTGCGGTCGCTCTCGTCGTCTGGCGCGGGCCGATCTGGGCTCTGGTCGCAGCCGCCGGCGGGATCGCCCTCACATGGGGGTGGACGATTCGCTGGCGGCCGGGCAGGCTGCGTCGCCGCGGGCCGCCGCCACTCGCACTCGCCGAAGTGCTCGATCTCCTGCGCCAGGCCTACGGGGCGAGCGTGGGCTGGGCCCTCGGCGTTGAGGACGGTCCTCTCGAAGTTCCTGCTGCGTTTCCGGCCGGCGTCGGGAGTGACCAGCGGCGTCGCGGCGCCGCACTCGTCCAGCTCGCTTCGATAGATGGACGTCTACACATCGTTCGCGACCCCGAGGCCACCTACGTCGCCGTCGGTGATTTTCCGTACGCCGCCGGCCTGGTGTTCGAGGACAACGCGCGTACCGAAACGCTCGTCGACGTCGTGGCGGGGGCGTTGCGGCGCTTTGTCGCCGGCATGCGGTTAGCCGAAGAGCAGAGCGGCATTCCGCGCGCGCGAATCGTGGCCGCACGCGTATCGCGTTTGGTCGCCGGGGCGGTCACGCTGGAAGGGATGGCGCGTGCCGCCGTCCAGCTCGGCGAGCAGATCACCAATCGCGGCGTCGCCCTAGTCGTGGCGACGGGGGATCGTGCGCGGATCGTGGCCGTCTCCGGCGCAGCCGATCGCAGGCTCGCCGGCGTCGACCTCGCACCCGATTCGCCGGTCGCGCATGCGATCGCTACCGGGATTCCGGTCGCGACGCCAGGTTCCGAGGACGTGTTCGGCCACGGCGTCCCGGAGCGCCGTCGCAGCGAGCGCGCGGGCACCGCGTATCCGCTTCTCGACGGGTCGATCGTCGTCGGCGCGTTCGTCGTGCTCGGCCCGCCGCTCGTGGCGGATGCTCCGCTGCTCGACGACTTGAGCCCACTCCTTACCGACCTCGGGCCGCGCATTGCGGCGGCGCGCGCGGTGCACGACGCCGAGCGCCGAGCGGTCGTGGATCCGTTAACCGGACTCCGCAATCGGCGGGAGTTCGAGCGCGCGCTGTCGACCTACAATCAAGCGTCGCAGGAACCCGCCACACTCGTGTACATCGATCTCGATCATTTCAAGAAGTTGAACGATACGCTGGGACATCCGGCGGGCGACGCCGCTTTGAAACATGTCGCGCGCCTGCTCGAGGCCGCGGTACGCGATGGCGACCTCGTGGCACGCATCGGTGGCGAAGAGTTCGCGGTCTGGCTGCCGCGTACGGCGCTGCGCGAAGGAATGGAAGTCGCCGAGCGTATTCGGCGCTCGGTGGCGGAGAAGCCGCTGACGTGGGGTGGCTCGGTCTATCCGCTCACGACCTCCTGTGGGATTGCCTCGTGCCCAGAGCTGGTGGGCGATGTATTAAACCTTCCTGCTGCCGCCGACGCGGCGCTCTATCGTGCCAAACAGGGAGGGCGCAATCGGGTTGAAAAAGCGGGCCGGCCCGACTAACGTAGGTTAACCTTGCGAAGCGGGGGCGACAGGCTTCGACGGGTTTGGCGAGGGTACTGTTGCGTGCCCAGGTTCTCAGTCACCTGGTAAATCAACTGGGAAGACACACAAGCCAACTCTGAACTGGCTCTGGCTGCGTAAGCTTCGGCTTCACGCACCTGCGTGAGTGGCAGCCCGCCTGAGGCGGCGCTCACGTATCGCAAAGTCGGGCTGGCGGCAACTGGGGCCTCAACGGTTGCCGCGAGAGCTTGCAGAGGCTTGTTGCTGCCAGGGCTGACAAGGCGCCGAGGCAGCGAGACCCAAAAAGCCTAGTCTACGCACGTAGGAGCGGTATCGGAGTCATGCTCGGACCGGGGTTCGATTCCCCGCGCCTCCATCGAAAAACGGGAAACGGGACACGCGCACTGCGCCACGTGTCCCGTTTCTCGTTTCTCGGCTTCTGGCTTAGTGCCTGCGGCCCCCAAGCGACCGCAGCTCGCCTGTGGAAGGGACGACGAGGCGTGGCGCGATGGGGAACGCGGCAGCCGCGGATGGCCGAGGGGCTGGGGGAGCGGGCGGGAGCGAAGACTCGAATCGCTTGCGCCCTCCATGCACAAATAGCGGCACGTAGTAGGGAACGTAGACTGGAGCGGGCGACTGGTAGACGACCTGCTGCGGCATGGGAGCGGCGGGGGGGGCGCTCGTGATCGAGACGCTGCCGCTGTTCACGCCGCAGAACGAATCCGTGAGCGATGCGTTCGAGCAGTCTACCGCGTTCGTTGGAACTGAGGCGGACGCGACAGCGACAGGCGTCCCCCGCCGGACGCAACTCAGGCAGACCTGTGGCGGGGCCGGCGGCCCTAGCGCCGTCGCGGCTCCATCCCTCGAATATCCCACTGCAACGTAGTCGTACGGACGCCCGTCCGTGACGCGGTCAGCGATATCGAGCACCGCCCCGAGCGGCTCGCCCGCGGTCGGCTGCAGCAGCAAGGCATCCTGGTAATCCCAGGTTCCGCCCGCTCCGCCCCGTAGAGCCGCGAAGTCGAAGGCCCAGCGTGACCGGATCGCCACGAGCGTCGCGGGATTGCCTTGGGCCTCTGGCGGCAGGGGTACCGCGAACGGGACGCCAGCATCCACCCCAGTGCTGTCATAGGGCCCAAACGGAAAGAGCACCGTGATGCGGCCGATCGGATCAACATTCAGGAGCAGGAGGTGCCCCGACTCGCGCAGGGTGATGTAGGCGATCGAGTCGGCGCGCGAGACACGAACTGGATCGGGCGCGCGTGCCGCCCGGGCTAGGTGCGTATTGCCGCCCGCCTGAAGCAGCAATCCGGCTGTCACCGCAAGGGTAGAGATCATGGGTCCCTGCTCCATACCCTACATCGCCAAGGCGGTGCCCGGAAGGCCCCCGGCAACTCGCCCTTATCTGTTGCTTCCCACCTGCTCGCCGGAGATTACGAGCATGCACCCAGAGCGATTTGACGCGCTCATTGCGCGGCTCGAACGCCAAGCACGCGATCATCCTGCCGCCTACCGGTGGCGCGTCGGCATCGTCGCGCTGGCGGGCTTCGCCTATCTCTGGTTCCTGGGGCTCGGCAGCATCGCCCTCATCATCACTCTAGTCCTCGTCGTTCCCGCCTCGTTGTGGTTTGCACTCAAGTTCCTCTGGCCGTTGTTGCTCCTACCGTTCGCCGCGCTACGCGCCATGTGGGTCAAGTTCCCCAGGCCGCCGGGGCGGGAGCTGCGGCGCGAGGACGCGCCCCATCTCTTTCGGGAGATCGAGGAGCTGCGTCGCGCGTTGGGCGCCCCGCGCATCCATCGCGTTGTCGTGAACTCGGCTTTCAACGCGTCGATGATTCAGCGCCCCCGGGTGAGCGTACTGTGGTGGTACGAAAATTCCCTGGTGCTAGGTCTGCCGCTCATGGCGGGTCTCCCGCGCGCGCAGTTCCGCGCGATCCTGGCACACGAGCTGGCCCATGCCTCGCGGTATCACGGCCGCTTCGGATCCTGGATCTACCGACTCCGCACTACGTGGGACTCGGTGCTGTCCTACGTGACGGAGGAGCGGCACTGGACTCGCGTGCTGCTCGACGTGTTCCTCAAACATTACGTGCCGTACTTCGACGCGTACTCGTTCGTCCTGATCCGCAATCACGAGTTGGAAGCGGATCGGGCGGCGGTGGAACTGGCCGGTCGTGACGCGCACGGGCAGGCGCTCGTGGCGCTCGAGGTCATTAGTGGCCTGGTAGACGAGGTCTTCGATCCGTTGGTACGGGCACGTGCGGAGCAGTCCCCGGAGCCGCCGACCGGTGTGTTCCACCATCTCATCGGGTTTGTCCAGGCCCGGCCCGTCGTCGAATGGCGCGCGAGGCTCCCCAAACTCCTGAGATCCAAGACTCGGCCTGGTGATACGCATCCCGCATTGCGCGAGCGCCTGTCGGCCGTGGGCTATGCTCCGGGCGAGGCTGAGCGAAGCCTCGAAAGTGAGATGAAAGAGAGTGCCGCCCGGTATTACCTCGGCGCGGGACTCGAGCGGCTGGTGGATGGACTTGAAGCCGATTGGCGATCGGGCATGGCTGAGCCATGGCGAAACCGTCACGAGTTCGTAAGGCGCAGCCGCATCGTGATTGCGGAGCTGTCGCAGCAGGCAGATAGCGGAACGCTGCGCGAGGAGGCGGCTTGGCGGCGTGCGAATCTCACGGCACAGGTTGACGGATTGGTGGCGGCGATCCCCGCACTGCGCTATCTCGTGGAACGATCACCCGATCATGCGGCCGGCAACTTCATGCTGGGCCAGGCGCTGCTGCAGCAAGGCGACCGGACGGGCGTCGAGTACCTCGAGCGGGCGATCCAACGAGACCCAAGCTGCGCTCCGCAGGTGAGTTATCTGATCGCAGCATTCCATGAGTCGCAAGGAAACGACGAACAGGCGAAGCGCTTCCGGCATCACGGATATGAGGCCAATAAGATCGCGGCAGCAGCGGAGCAGGAGCGACGCGGTGTGGACCCCCGTGATCGCTTCCTGACCCCCGACGTCACCCCAGAAGTCCGAGCCCAGCTGCGGGAAAAGCTGCTCACGGTCTCTGAGATCCAGCGCGCCTATCTCGCGCGCAAAGACGTCGAGTACTATCCCGAGCGGCCCTATTACGTGCTGGCACTCGTGCTGCGCCAACCGTGGTACCGGCTGCGCTCGCGGGCACGAGATCGAGCCGTCGTGAACCGGGTGGCGCATGAAGTGCCGCTGCCGGGGCAGGGGTACATCATCCAGATCTACGGGCGGCATGCCAAGCTGGGCCGCACCATTGGGCGGCTTCCGGGTAGCGAGATCTTGCGGCGCTGACTACTACTAGAAGACTAGTTGACAAACGGGAACCCGCCGGGTATAACTACTACAACACTAGTAGCTGGCGGAGCCCATGCGGATAGCCTTCACCGATCGCGAGCTGGATGTCATGAGCGTCCTGTGGGACCTGGGCGACGCCACCGTCGCCGAGGTGCGTGCGCAGCTCGCGGACAAGCTTGCCTACACGACGGTGCTGACTGTGCTTCGGACGCTCGAGCAAAAAGGATACGTCGCGCACACCGGCGAAGGCCGAGCGCATCGTTACCACCCGCTGGTTCAGCGCGAGGCGGCCGGCCGCAACGCCCTGCGGCGGCTCGTTGATAAAGTGTTCCAAGGCTCGCCCGCGCTCTTGATGACCCATCTCGTTTCCGACAAGAATCTCAGTGATGAGGAGCTGCGCCGGTTACGCAAGCTGCTCGAAGCGCGCCTCAAGGGAGGTGCCAAGTGATCGCCGTCTGGATGCTGTATTGCCTGGGAATCGGCCTTGCCTTCGTCATCGTAGGACACGCACTCGAGCGCGGCCTGCATCTCGCAGGCCGGGCGACGCGTTGGGCGTGGGTCGTCGCCATCGTCGGCTCCTACTTGATTCCCGTGGCTGCGTGGGTGAGGCCCGAGGCGTTCGCCACGTTCGCGGCTCCGATTCCTGTCGTCACTGAATTCGCAGCGAGCTCCTCAGTCACGACCTCTACAACGTCCACGAACCTCGACCAACCTCCAGCTCGACCGTTTTCGCTCACCGATCTCGATCGACCGCTGCGCTGGGCGTGGATGATCGCATCGCTGGCGCTGATCTTGTTCGTTGGCGTCGGAGCAAGGCGCGTCATCGCGTTGCGGCGGCGCTGGCGGCACGCAAACGTCGACGGTCGAAATGTTCTGATCTCGCCCACTGTGGGTCCCGCTGTCGTCGGTGTGTGGTCGCCCAGCGTCGTCCTCCCGGAATGGGCACTGGAGGTATCCGAGCGAGAGCGTGAGTTGATGTTCGCGCATGAAGAGCAGCACATGCGCGCCGCCGACCCCGCGCTCAACGCGCTCGGATTCTTGCTTATCCTCGTAGCCCCGTGGAATGTGGCGATCTGGTGGCAATGGCGTCGCCTGCGCCTCGCCGTAGAAGTGGATTGCGATGCGCGCGTACTGGCTGAAGGCCGCTCGGCGGCGGCGTATGCAGATCTATTGCTGCGGGTGGGCCAACGGGGCCGTGCCCAACTGGTCAGCGTTGCAGCGTTCGGTGAGCCCGTGTCCTTCCTTGAATCCCGCATCCGACGCATGGTCGCAGGCGTTCCGCGGTGGCGGTGGGTTGGAGCCGCGGCGGCGGTCGTTGTGGCGTTCGCGACAATTGTGGTCGCCTGCGAGACGCCGCGCCCGCTGGGCCCTGCGGGTCAAGTCGCCGACGCACTTGCAAGTTCACAGGCGGAACTCAGGAATAACCAGGTGTTCCCGGAATCAGCTGTCGATGAGCGGCCCGAATACCTGTCTGGTCCGCTAGTGACGTACCCCGAATTGCTGCGCCGGGCCGGTGTGGAGGGTCGCGTCCTGCTCCAGGCGATCATCGATACGACGGGACGCGCCGAGCCCACCTCCATCAAGGTACTCTCGAGTCCCAATGCCGGCTTCAATGAGTCAGCCAGACAATGGCTGGTGCACGCCCTCTTCCGGCCGGCGCGTGTCCACGGGCACGCGGTCCGGGTGCTCATCAACATTCCCTCCGATTTCACTGTTGCGCGGAAGTCGTCCGGACCAACGAGCCTCTCGGATCGCATGGCCGCACCGAGAGCCGGGGACCTGCGCCCCTGGGTCGAAACCAACGCGCATCGGATGATGCCGGTGATTCTGGAACCGAGCGGCCCATCCATGGATGCGTTTCTGGTTCACGATTCCAAACTTCAAGTCTACCGAACCTCGCTCGTGACCATGTATTACCTCAACGGCAAGCGACCCGACGCCGAGATCGGTGTGGCGGCGTTGCGGAACGTGCTGCCGGCCTTCAATCCAGGCCACGACGGCTGGGGCGTGTTGGATCCGCGCGGACTTCAGGGTCTGGTGCGTGACAACGTTCGCGTCATCCGCATCAATCATGATCCACAGCCGCAAGACACTGCACAGGGAACGTCGGGTGGCGTCGATTCCGCGGAGGTGATTCGACGGGCGGAGCAAGTACGCCGGTTGGCGCGGCAGTATCACCCGGAGGTGTTCGGTCGCGGGACAGCACGAACGGCCGTCGCGTTGGTCATGGATGCGCGCGGGAGCGTGCTGGGCCACGCTGCGAGCACGCGGGACGCACGAGGGGCCGATGTTCGCACCGTCGATGGCGTGGTGGAGGATTGTCTTGAAGTCCTGACGCGTCTCGTCCCACGATTCAAAGACGCGCAATGGTCGCAGACCGGTTGCACCAACGATCCACAACCCAACGTCGTCATTTACTGGGGGATCGTGCCGAATCCCTAATGATGCATGGTTCGCAACAGGTGACGCGACGGGAAACGGGCGACCGTTTCCCGTTTCTCGTTTCCCGCTCTATATTCGGCGCCGAACCCTCCGCGGAGACACCATGGGCATGACCGCACAGCCATCCGCACCGGCCGCACCAAAAAGCTTCCTCAGCGACGTCTTGGATGTGTTTAACGTGCTGCACGAGCCGACCGCGGTCTTCACGCGCGTCAAGGAGCGGCCCCGGATCCTGGCTCCGTGGATCGTGTTCTCGCTCGCCTTCATCGTGATCTCCATCCTAACGCAGCCGTACCAGCAAGCGGCGATGGAAGCCTTCAAGGCCACGCTCACTCCGGAGCAAGCCGCCCGCATGGGGAATCGCGGCGCCGGCGGCGGCGTCGTGGGTCTCGTCCTGACGCCGGCATTCGTGCTCCTCTTTTT
>DASWCE010000141.1:0-1967 GCA_036390255.1 Gemmatimonadales bacterium
CGGTCCGCAGCGTCATCGCCTTGCCGCAGGCCGTGCAGAAGCAGATGCCCGTGAGCAGTGTTGGGCCGCTCACGATGCGCGGCGCAGTCAGCGCCGGACTGCGGGACTTGAGGAGCGTTTGCACCGCCTCGAACTCGGCCGCGTCGATGATCGGTGGCACGGCCATTTCGACCACTTCCATTTCCGACTTGCGCTGGCGCGTCTTCCAGAACCTGGTGTTGAACCGGTGGCGACCGACGTAGGTCGTGCGCGTCAGCACCTTGTGCACGGCGCCGATGCCCCAGCGCCCGCCGTCACGGGTGCGGATGCCAGCCACGTTGAGGTGCTTGGTGATCGACTTGACGCCCATCGGCCCCGACACGCCGTCGCCCTCGCGCGCCAGGCGGAAGATCAACCGCACGGTCTCGGCTTGGATAGGATCGATCTCCAGAATCTTCTTCGTGCGGTGGCCGTGCTGCTCCGCGGCCTCGACGATGCGATACCCAATCGGCGGCAGCGAGCCGTTCCAGAAGCCCTGGCGGGCGTTCTCCTTCATGGCCCGCAACGTGTGCTTGGCGTTCTCCTTGGACTGGTACTCGTCGAACAGCGCCATGATCTGCCGGATCATGTTACTCGTCGGGTCGTCACCGAGCTCCTGGGTAATCGAGACCAAGCGCACGCCGTTCTTGGCCAGGCGGCGGACGTAGAATTCGAGCTGGAACTGATCGCGGAAGAACCGGCTGAAGCTGTGCACGACGATGACATCTAACGTCGGCGGCTTGGTCGTCGCCGCATCAATCATGCGCTGGAACTCGGGCCGCTTGTCGTCGGTCGCGGATACGCCGGGCTCGACGTAGTCCGCCACGATCTCCCAGCCTCGTGACGCGCAGTAGGCCCTGGCCTGGCGGCGCTGGTCGGGGATGGAGAGATCGTTGTCCGCTTGCCGGCCGGTCGAGACCCGCAGGTAGAGGGCAGCACGAGCGGGCGCAGTCATGGCTATCTTCCCCTCAATGGCGCGTCGAGAACAGCTCATCGAAGAGGTCGCCGAACCAGGCTTCGAACACCTCGATCTCGGCCTCGGTCACGGGCACGTCCTCGGGCCAGTCGTCGGTCACGGTCCACGTGGTCGGGTCGGCCGGCACTTGTCGACGCGGGCGACGTACGCGCGAATGTGCATAGTCGTACACATCGATTGGCTCGTCGCCCGTGCGGTCGTAGACTCTGGATCTGCGTGTGCGCGTCATGCACGAACTGTCGCACGGGACTTCGGCCAAAAGAATGGCCGATGTGCACGCGGTGCTACGCCACGACCTGCACGACGGTCGCAACGGAAGCCATATGAGCTTCGGGGCAAGCGCGTGACATCTGCCACGAGGTGCGTGAATTGGCGCTGGCTCAATGGGTTGGACGAATCCGCAGGCTGTCGCGTTATTTCGCACCTCGTGTGAAGTGCTTGATGTGTCTGCGTTCCTCAGCCACCCGACCGCGCCGCACCTCGCGGCCTTTTATCTTGCCATCGCTCGGTCGGCGGTCTGCGCCTCGCCAGTCCCGCACAATTCTTCGCTAAGTTGCGATCTGACAAGAATCAGGCGAAGCGCTCAGGCAGCAGTTTCCGTGCAGACTCATTGCAGCCGCTATGTCGACTCTTTGGCGGGCCGCACGTGCGTTCATGTTCGCCAAATGGACCGAAACCAGGACGCAGGAGCTGCATCGGCTGTGCCCGTTGTTTGCTGATCGAACGCAGGAAGACGGCAAGCAGACGGGTCGCGGTCAGGCACACATCCCGGCATCACATGCGCTGACTGGTCAGCTTCTCAGACTGCAATGGCTCATGGCACGGCCGCAACCACCATAACTTCAACGAGCATCCCAGGTCGCCAAAAGTCGGTCGTGAGGCAAGCCCGCGCCGGAGGGTTTGCCGGATCGACCCACTCGTTCCAAACAGAATTGTGATCTTCGAACAGACGCATGTCAGCGATCCAGACCTG
>DASWCE010000142.1:0-24095 GCA_036390255.1 Gemmatimonadales bacterium
TGACCGAGCAAAAAGCGAGCGAACAGGCGCTGGACGGCGGGATCGAGTTCGGCAAAATGGCGAAGGCGCCGGATACGATGTCGGAAGTGATCTCGGCGTACGAACGGTCGTCCAAGGCCTTCGTGGAGCGCATCCGCAAGACGCCCGACGCGGAGCTCGACAAGACGGTAAAGTTCTTCGTGGCCCCCAAGCAGATGGGCGACGTCCGCAAGATGGATCTCCTGTGGTTCATGCTGATGGACAGCGTGCATCACCGCGGCCAG
This sequence comes from Gemmatimonadales bacterium, assembly GCA_036390255.1. Lineage (GTDB taxonomy): Bacteria > Gemmatimonadota > Gemmatimonadetes > Gemmatimonadales > GWC2-71-9 > 20CM-2-65-7. The sequence goes on from DASWCE010000142.1 coordinate 264, forward strand.
TTCTCGATCTACCTCCGCATGGCGGACGGCAAGGTCCCGTCGATCTACGGCCCCTCGGCGGACGAACCATGGATGTAGCGGGACGGGGGGACGGGGGGACGGGGGACGGGGGACGGGGAACGGGGCCTGAGTTTGAGGTCCAATAACGGATAGCCGCACCACCGAAGCGAGACTAGGTTCCACGACGTGACCAGCGCGCACTCGTCCCCCGTCCCGCTTCCCCCGTCCCCCGACCTCTGGCGCATCGTGCTCGCGCGCGATCGCCGATATGACGACGCATTCGTGTACGCCGTCCACTCGACCGGCATCTACTGCCGCCCGTCGTGCCCGAGCCGGCGCCCGCGGCGCCAGCAGGTGGATTTTTTCCCCACGCCCGAGGCGGCCGCGCTGGCCGGGTTCCGGCCGTGCCGCCGCTGCCGTCCCAGCGAGGCGCACCGGCCTGATCCGCGGGTCCCGCTGGTCCGCGCGGCGTGCGGCCTCATCGACGCGCACCCCGACCGGCCGGCGCCCGTCGCAGCGCTCGCGGCGCACGTCGGCGCGACCCCACACCAGCTCGTGCGTGCGTTTCGAGGAGTGCTCGGCGTCAGTCCGCGCCAGTACCGGGACGCCCGCCGGCTCGACCGCTTCAAGGCCGGGCTGCGGGCGCGGCGTCGCGTGAGCCCGGCGCTGTACGACGCGGGGTACGGCTCGCCGAGCCGCGTATACGAGCGCGCGCACGCGCAGCTCGGCATGACGCCGGCGACCTACAGCCGCGGAGCGCCCGACACCCGGATCACCTATACCATCGTCCCGTGCCCGCTGGGCCGGCTGCTCGTCGCGGCGACCGACCGCGGCATCTGTCGGGTCAGCCTGGGGAACGGCGTCGAGGCACTCGAAGCGGGCCTACGAGAAGAGTTCCCTGCCGCGGAGCTGCGGCGCGACAGCGCCGGGGGGAGAGGGGGGGTGGCGGGGGCGCTCGCCAACTGGGTCGGGGAGATCCTACGCTACCTGGACGGGCGTGCCGAGCCGCTCGACCTGCCGCTCGACGTCCGCGCGACGGCGTTCCAGCGGCGCGTGTGGGAGGCGCTGCGCCGCATTCCCTACGGCGCCACCCGCTCCTACTCCGCGATCGCGCGCGCGATCGGCCGCCCCCGCGCGACGCGCGCCGTCGCGCGCGCTTGCGCGACCAACCCCGCGGCGCTCGTAATCCCCTGCCACCGGGTCGTCAGGGAAGACCGCGAACTGGGCGGCTACCGCTGGGGACTCGCGCGCAAGCGGGCGCTGCTCGAGCGGGAAGCGGCAGGAAGATAACGCCCTAGCGCCGCGCCCCGATGGTCTTCTCGATCCGCTGCGCGAAGACGCGAGCGCCGGCGGGCGCCATGCGCATCGCGTCCCCCTTGATCTCGTAGCCATCCGCCAGCACCCGCGTCCCGGTTCCGACCTCGCACAACTCGGCGGAGAGCACCCACACCAGGTTGCTGGTCTTGGTCAGCGTCCCAATGGCGACCCATTGGGCGCCGAGCGCGCGGCCGACGGCGACGGCGCAGCCGCGGTCGCACCGGGTGCCGGCGGCTGCCTGCGCCGCCACCGCGGCGGCGACGTGGGCCGAGTCGGTCACGGTGACCGCGTCGGACGCACGCAGCGTCTCGAGCAGCCGGCTCGTCGCGGCCTGCGCCACCGCGGTGTCGCCGGGCTCGAGCACGTTGGCGTGTTCGCCGTCGAACCAGAGGTTGAGCACGGCGATCGCCGGCCGGGGACCTCCGCTCTGCGCGGCCACGCCGCCCGCACCGCAGACGAGCAGGAGGGAAAGCGGCAGCGCGCGAAAGCCCATCGAGCCCTCCGAGTCGTGGAAACGGCGGAACGCATGTAATCTAGAGGCTTCACGACCGGGACACCAAATGACCAGCGCGCCGCCCACGGCCGGCGACCAGCGGGCCGCGGTCACCGCCGGCTTCCTCGGTTGGACGCTCGACGCGTTCGACTTCTTCCTCGTGGTCATGACGTTGACGGCGATCGCGAAGGAGTTCGGCAAGTCCGACGCCGACATCGCCGCCTCGATCGGCCTGACGCTCGCGTTCCGTCCGGTGGGCGCGTTCATCTTCGGGCTGCTGGCGGATCGCTACGGCCGCAAGCTCCCGCTGATGATCGACCTCGTCTTCTATTCCGCCGTGGAGGTCCTCACCGGACTGGCCCCGAGCTACGGCACGTTCATGGTGCTGCGGGCGCTGTTCGGGATCGGCATGGGTGGCGAGTGGGGCGTCGGGGCGTCGCTCGTGATGGAGAAGGTGCCGGTACGACTCCGCGGCGTCGTGTCGGGATTGCTGCAACAGGGGTATGCCGCCGGCTACCTGCTGGCCGCGTTGTGCTATTTCTTCGTCTTTCCGCATTGGGGATGGCGGCCGTTGTTCTTCATCGGCGGCTTGCCGGCGTTGCTCGCCCTGTTCGTGCGCGCCCGGGTGCGCGAGTCGGAGGTGTGGCGGGAGACGCGGCACGAGACCTGGAGCGGGCTGGGCCGGGCGATCGCCGGGAACCTCAAGCTCTTCCTTTATATCACCGTGCTCATGTGGATGATGAACATGGTCTCGCACGGCACGCAGGACATGTATCCCACGTTCCTGCAGCGCGACTGGGGCTTCACCCCGACCCAGCGGGCCGCGTTGACCGCGTTCTCGATGGTCGGCGCCCTCACCGGCGGCGTGATCGGCGGGCTGTATTCCGACCGGCTGGGCCGCCGTCGCGCGATTGGGCTCGCGCTCGGCGGCGCCCTGCTGGTCATCCCGCTCTGGGCGTTCGCGCCGTCGCTGCCGCTGCTCGTGGCCGGCGCGTTCGTGATGCAATTCTTCGTGCAGGGCGCGTGGGGCGTGATCCCGGCCCACATCACGGAGCTCTCCCCCGACTCGGTGCGCGGCTTCCTCCCGGGCTTCGCCTACCAATGCGGCGTGTTCTTCGCGGGCTACATCGGCTACGTCGAGGCGCGCTTCGCGGAGCACCTGAACTACGCCTGGGCGATGGCGCTGAGCGCCGCGACCGTGTTCGTGCTCGGCGCGGTCGTGGCTCTGCTCGGACCGGAGCGGCGGGGGGTGGTGTTCGGCGCCGGAGCGAGAAGGAGCAACGGCCCGCGCTGAGGAGCGGCGGGCCGTTGTCGCGTGACGGGTCGGACGGCTCAGTTCGAATTGTCCGCCGGCTTGGTCCAGACCATCCCGTTCACGGTGATGTTGTCCAGGAACACGAACCCCGGGCCCACGTCCGTCCCCTCGTCGAAGACAATGCTGAGGCCCGTGATGGTGCCTGCCGCGGCGTCTGCTTGTTGGGCGGCCGTGAGCCCGGCGTTGCCTCCGCCGACCGTGACGATGGCAGCGCCAGCGTACGAATCAGTGATCCACCCGGGCTCGCTCGCTGGCGTATGATCGGCGGCGGCGCAGCCGAGGAAGAGTGTGTACGGCGTGCCGCTGGAACCCGTGACGAACACGTCCCATCGCGGGGCTCCGGCGCCGCACCACCCGCCATCCCGGTGGTCCCAGGACAGCTTGGTCAGGTCCGACACGAGCTGGCCTTCGAGACCCTCGATCACGGCGAAACCCGCGGCGACGACCGGCGTGGCCACCATCTTCTGGAAGTAGAGGGCCTGGTCTGCGTTGCCCTTCGAGTCCGGCTCGCCCTCGTGCGACACCCACTTGGCGAAGGACTGTTCTCCGAGGCCGCCGGGATGGAGGGTCAGACCGGAGTTCCCGCCCCCGACGGCAAACGCGGGTCGAACGGCCAGTGAATTCGAGGGCGCTGGCGAGGTGGTCTCCTGACAGGCGGCGAGCACCAGCGCTGCCGCGACCGGGACGAGGGTGAGAAGCTTGGTCATGAGGGCCTCCTTCACCGATGCGCTCCGGCAGCCCTATTGCCTGCCGGAGCCACGCGCGCTCAACATAGTTGGGGGACTGCGGCTCGCCAGTCAGGAAGATTGCGGATATGCCAGACCCTGCTAGCCTTCAACACATGAGCACGTTCGTCAAACCCACGGAGGCCTACCAGCAGGGGCAGCGCACCCTGCCCCGCGAGTACTACACGTCGGCCGAGATCTACGCCGAGGAGATGGATCGCATCTATACCCGGCACTGGCTGTGCGTCGGTCGCGCCGCGGAGCTCGCGAACCCGGGCGACTTCGTGGTGCGGAGCGTGGCGCGGGAGAGCGTCATCGTGGTCCGGGGACAGGATGGGGCGGTGCGCGCCTTCTACAATGTATGCCGCCATCGCGGCACGCGGCTGTGCGAGGAGCAGCGTGGGCGCTTCTCCGAGACGATCCAATGTCCCTACCACGCCTGGACCTACACGCTGGACGGCTCGCTGATCGGCGCGCCCCATATGAACGAGGTCGCGGGCTTCGACAAGCGGGACTACCCGCTCCACGCCGTCGCGCTCGAGACGTGGGAGGGGTTCCTGTTCCTGAACCTCGCTCCCCCCGCTGGGCGCGAGCCGCTCGAGCGGGCGTTCGCGCCGCTCACCGAGCGGTTCCGCCGCTTCAACCTCGCGCGCCTCCGGTCCGCGCGGCGCATCGACTACGACGTCCAGGCGAATTGGAAGCTGCTGTTCCAGAATTACTCCGAATGCCTCCACTGCCCCGTGATTCATCCAGGGCTCGCCAAGCTCACGCCGTACACGAGCGGCGCCAACGACCTGTTCGAGGGGCCGTTGCTCGGCGGCTACATGGTCATCACGAAGCACGGCGGCAGCCTCACGATGAGCGGCCGGGCCTGCGCCCTGCCGGTCGGCGACCTGCCGGCGGAGGATCTGAGCCGGGTCTACTTCTACTCGATCTTCCCCAACATGCTGCTGTCGCTGCACCCGGACTACGTGATGTTCCACACGCTCTGGCCGGACGGACCGCAGCGAACCGCCATCACCTGCGAGTGGCTGTTCAATCCCGCGTCATTCGGCCAGCCGGGGTTCGATCCCGACGACGCCGTGCGCTTCTGGGACGAGACCAACCGTCAAGACTGGCACATCTGCGAGCGCTCCCAGGCAGGGATCGCCTCGCGCGCCTATCAGCCCGGGCCGTATTCGCCGCGCGAGGGGATCGCCGCGGCGTGGGACCGGGAGTTCCTCAGGGCCATCGGGCACGCGCGCTGAACGGCGCAAGTGAACTCGCGGCTCGGCCACAGCCCGTAAACGGGCGGGCGGATTCGCCGTTTCAGCGGACGATGCCGAGCCGCAGCTTGAGCCGCGCTCTTGGGGCGCGTCGATTCAGTCTCACGTCTTCCGCAGATAGCTGTCGGTCTTGTTGAGCCAGTCCTCGCGCGGCGGAGAGAACACGTCGACGTCGAGCGTGTCCTCGAGCGCGTGCGCCTCGTGGGGCAGGTGCGCCGGAAGGTGCAGCACCTCGCCCGCCCGGACGACCACCTCGTGGCGGTCGCGCTCCCCCACGAGGAACTTGAGCGCCCCTTCCAGGATGTAGGTGAACTGCTCGTTCTCGTGAGAGTGCTTCGGGACGACGCACCCTTTCTTCAAGTAGACGTGGGCGAGCATCACGCGATCGCCCGTGATCAGGCGGCGTGAGAGCAAGTCGTTCAACGTCTCCTTGGGGAGGTCGTCCCACCGGTACCAGGTCGCCTGCCGCGGATCCGCCACGCTCGTCTCCAGAACGAAGGCCCAACAACGCTATACAAAACCGGATAGCGGCGGGAGGGCGGGCCGGCGCATCTTGCGTACCCAAGGAGGCCATCATGCTCGAGACCATCGCGGCCGCACCGGCGGCATCTCTCATAGGCTATACCATCGTCGACTCACCACTGGGGCGCCTGCTGCTCGGCGCGACGGCACGCGGCCTCTGCACGGTCCGGCTCGGCGACTCGGACGAGGAGCTCGAGACCGGGCTGCGCGCCGAGCACCCGGACGCCGAGCTGCGACGGGACGGGGAGCCGCTCGCGCGCTGGGCGAACGCCCTGCTGCGCCACCTCGCGGGGCAAGAGCCGCGGGTCGATCTGCCGCTCGACCTGCGCGCGAGCGCGTTCCAGCGGCGCGTCTGGACGGCGCTCCGCGCGATCCCGTATGGCGCGACGCGCAGCTACCGGGAGATCGCGGAGGCGATCGGCCGGCCGGACGCCGTGCGCGCCGTGGCCCGCGCCTGCGCCACCAATCCCGTGGCACTGGCGATTCCCTGCCATCGCGTGATCCGGCATGACGGCGACCCGGGCGGCTACCGTTGGGGCGTGCGCCGCAAGCGCATGCTGCTCGAGCAGGAGCGGGCCGTCCTCGAGCTGGCCGAGCGCGAGGTGGTGCGGCAGTTCGTGGACCAGGTCGGCCCGCCGCTGCCGGCCGCCGGGCAGGCGGCGGGAGTGGCCCGAGAGATGCTCGCCGAGCGCTACGAGATCCTACGCCCGCTCGGCGCCGGCGGCATGGGAGTGGTGTACGCGGCGCGCGATCGCGAGCTCGACGACGTCATCGCGCTCAAGGCGCTGCGCGCGCCCGCGGGCACCGAAGACCAGGCGGCGCTCGACCGGTTTCGCAGCGAGCTGCGGATCACCCGCCGCATCTCGCACCCGCACGTCGTGCGCACCCACGACATCGGGCGGGCGGGTGACCGTCGCTTCATCACGATGGAGTACGTGCACGGCTGGTCGCTCGCCCAGCTGCTGGAGCGTGGCCCCATGCCGGTGCCGGTCGCCCTCGTGCTCGGCAGGCAGCTGTGCCGCGCGCTGGCCGTAGTGCACGCCCAGGGAGTGATCCACCGCGACATCAAGCCCCAAAACGTCCTCGTCAGTCGCGACGGCGACGTCAAGCTTGCGGACTTCGGGATCGCCGAGCTCGCGAGCCGGGTCGCGGCCGCGCAGCCGGACGCCGCGCCGCGCGGCACCCTGCCCTACATGGCGCCCGAGCAGCTGCTGGGCGAGCCGCTCGACACCGGCACCGATGTGTACGGGACCGCGGCGGTGCTGTATGAGTGCCTCGCCGGGCGGCCGCCGTACCCGCAGGCGTCCCCCGACTCGCTCGTGGCGCAGGCGCTGCTCGGTGGTCCGCCGTCGCCCCGCGCGCTCGCGCCCGCGGTCCCGCGCCCGCTCGCCGACCTGCTCCTCGCCGCGCTCGCGGCCGACCACGCCGCGCGGCCGGCGAGCGCGACCGCGTTCCACGACGCCCTCGCCCAGATCGATCTGGCGGTTTGACCCACCGGAGCCCGATCAGGAGCTGGCCGCCGCCCGCCGCGCGATCGCGGGAGGGTTCATCAACGCGAGTTCGCCATCTTGAAGGATAGGCTCGGCACGGCCCTACGCTAAAACGTAGTATGCTTGAGCACAGTGTCTTGCCGAGCCCACGCTCTTAGCGTGGGGACGATCGCGCCGGAGCGGAGCTCACCCCGCGGCGTCGCGTGCGTCGGCCTGCTGCTGCATCGGCTCGTGGGCCTGCGCGCTGACCCAGACGCCCGGATGCGGGATCGTCACGACGAAGCTGTCCGTGACCCGGAGCGGTCGCGCCGTGTACGCCGCGAGTGCGTCCCGGCGCTCGGGCGGCAGCTGCGCCGGCGAGCGCAACGGCAGCGCGATGGCCGAGCCGAACCGTCCGACCACGGTGTTCTCCACCACGTCGGTGAGCGGCCGCCCCATCGGATCGCGCAGCTTCGACAGCGCCACGTGCCGCGCGGCAGGATCGCCCGCCGTGATGATCGCCGTGGAGTAGTAGAGGAGGTTCGATTCGATGTGGTCGAGCAGTCGCTCCCCCCCGCCCCCCCCTCCCCTCCGGGGTGTTTCGGCGCGCGCGTCGTCCCCGCCCAACAGCTGGTCCAAGTCCGGCAGCAGACCGCGATCGAGCAGCGTGCGCCGGAAGATGTAGCCGAAGCGGCGCACCACGTCTGGCGTCGCGACGTTGGGGAGCCGGAACGGCACGAAGATCACGGGGCGCACGTGCGGGCTCCGCGCCATCACCTTGAAGCGCTCGAGCGGCTCGAAGAAGTGGAACGTGACGAGGCGGTCGCGCGTGGTGTTGCGCACGCTGCGGACCGCGCCGCCCGCGGGCGTGTCGGCGTGCGCGTCCACCACGCCGAGCGGTCGGCGTCGTAGCGCGTGGCTCATGCGCTCGGTGCGGTCGCGGATCAGATCAACTGTGTCCGCGACCGCGGGCTCGAGGCTGGGCTCGGAGAGCGCCACCGGGTCGAGCTGCAGCTCCGGGCGGAGCGCGGTCACGAGGTCGCCGAGCATCGAGGTGCCGACCATGCGCGCCAGGATCTGGAGCGGGCGCTCCCGGCCTTCCGCCTCGCGACGCCAGCGACCGTCCAGCACCGCGAGCTTCGCCTCGTCGCCGGGGGTGAGCGACACGCTGTACAGCAGCTCGCCCCACAGCACGCCGAGCGACTGCCAGTACTGCTCCACCTCGATCAGCACGCCGTACCGCATCACCGCCGGCCCCTCCGTTGGGGGCGTGAAGAAGTCGGCGACGCTGTCCCGCGGGGCGGCGGTGCGCGCTGGGGGGAGGGCGGCCGCGCGCTCCTCGAACATCGCGAGCCGTTGGAAGTACAGGACGTGCCCCGGCACCTCCGTCTGGTCGACCGGTCGGGGTGGCGGAGCGGGCTGCGCCTCGCGCTCGCTGCGCTCTCCGCCCGAGGCGACGGTTGGTGGCAACTGAGCCGGCGCAGCGAGCGGCGTCGGGCCATCGCCCAGGGTCGTTGTGTTCAGCTCGATCGGGTCTTCGCTGCGCAGCCCCACCCGCAGCCGCAGCTTGGGCGTGTCGCGCCGCGGGATCGCGACGCTGCCGTCGGCGTCGCTCACCCAGTAGCCCGCCGGGTTGCCGGCGGCGTCGAGCACGGTCACAGGCACGCCCTGCGCGGGCTTGCCCGTGTCCTGGTGCACGATCTGGAAGATCCAGACGTCCTTCGCGCCGCTGGTCATAAGGGGGCACCAATATGGGATACGGCGGGCGTGCCGGACAACGGCGCCGCTCACGTTGCCGGGTAATGCATTGCCGGATGAGGCGTTACCGCAAGTCGAACATGAAGTGATGCATGTAGTCGATGGTGGCCTGCTGCTCCCGGACCTGGAAGGCGAGTACGTCGCCGATCGTGATCACGCCGGCGAGCACCCGCTCGCCGACCACCGGCAGGTGGCGGATACGCTTCTCGGTCATCATGGCGGCGCACTCGTCCACGGGCGTGTCAGGGCCGCAGGCGGTGACGGGGGCGGTCATGACCTCGGCGACCTTGGTGGTCGCGGGATCGCGCTGCTGCGCGACCACGCGCCGCAGGATGTCGCGCTCGGTGAAGATGCCGACCGGGCGACCCCCCTCGGCGACGACAAGCCCGCCGATGCCGCGGTCGTTCATCACCTGCGCGGCGCGCAGCACCGTTTCCCCGGGCGCGATGGTGAGCACGTCGCTGCCCTTCTTGGCGAGGATCTCGCGGACGGTCGGCATGGTCCGGTCTCCTGGGGGGTGGGGTCGTGCTTCGATAGTAGCGCGCGGCGGACGGGGACGCCAATCGCCACGCCCGACGTCCCAGGTCGATCATCAGAACGAGGCAGTTTGCGGCGCGCCCGCCTCCGGCGTTATCGTCCCGACCCTCTCCCACCTCCCTGGGACCCCGCATGCGACGCGCCACCTTCTGGTTCATTTTCGGCACGGTGCTGCTCGACATGCTGGCGCTCGGCATCATCGCGCCGGTATTGCCCAAGCTCGTGATCCAGCTCGAGGGCGGCAACGAGACGCGCGCCGCGGGGCTATTCGGTCTGTTCGGCACCGTGTGGGCGGCCATGCAGTTCCTGTTCGCGCCGGTGCTGGGCGCGCTCTCGGACCGCGTCGGCCGCCGGCCGGTGATCCTGGTGTCGTGTCTCGGCCTCGGGCTCGACTACGTCGTAATGGCGCTCGCGCCCACGGTGGGGTGGCTGTTCCTCGGCCGCGTGCTCTCGGGTGTCACGGCGTCGAGCTTCGCGACGTCCTTCGCCTACATCGCCGACGTCACCGAGCCCGATCAACGCGCCGGGCGGTTCGGCATGCTGGGCGCGGCGTTCGGCGTCGGCTTCATCCTCGGCCCGGCGGTGGGTGGCCTGTTGGGTGGTATCGGCCTGCGCGCGCCGTTCTGGGCGGCAGGTGCGTTGAGCCTCATCGGCGCCGGGTACGGCTGGTTCGTGCTCCCCGAGTCGTTGCCGGTTGAGCGGCGGGCGCCGTTCGCCTGGCGCCGCGCCAATCCAGTGGGATCGCTGGGCCTGCTGCAGGCCCACGAGGCGTTGCTCGGCCTCGCGCTCGTTGCGTTTCTCTATCGCGTGGCGCACGACGCCCTCCCCAGCCTGTTCGTGTTGTATGGCGACTATCGCTACGGCTGGACGGCGCGCACCGTCGGGTTCGCGCTCGCGGGGGTCGGAGTCGTGTCGATGATCGTGCAGGGCGGGCTCGTCGGTGCCGCGGTGCGGCGGCTGGGCGAGCCGCGGGCCCTGCTCGCGGGCCTGGCGTGCGGCGCGGTGGCGTTCACGCTGTACGGCCTGGCGCCCACCGGGGCCCTCTTCCTCCTCGGGATTCCGATTGGGGGCCTGTTCGGCCTCACCTATCCGGCGCTGCAAGGCCTGATGACGCGGCGCGTGGGGGCCGACGAGCAGGGCCGGTTGCAGGGCGCGATCGCCAGTGTGATGGGGATCGCCGGCGTGATCGCCCCGGTGTTGTTCACGCAGGTGTTCGCGGCGGCGATCGGCCGGTTCCGCGGGCTCGGCCTGCCGGGCGCGCCGTTCTTGCTCGCGGCGCTGCTGCTCGTCACGGCGATGGTGGTGGTGCAACGCGAGCTGGGGCGGTCAGAAGATCGGTTGGTGGTGGAGCAGAACGCAGTGCGTTGAAGTTCGAGTGATGCCCGGGTATCTTCCGCGACCGGCGAGACGGTAGACGCCTAGGATGCAGGCAGACGGCTAGACGCCGAGACGCCTAGCGGGTCTGAGGAGCGTAGGATGCAGGTAATCGTATGGGCTCCTGCGCAAGAGCAGTGGAGAAACGGCGGGGCTGGGTGGGGAAGCCTGAGCGTCTAGGCATCTCGGCGTCTGGGCGTCTAGTGTTTCGGGACGTAGCGCAGTCCGGTAGCGCACCTGAATGGGGTTCAGGGGGTCGCGGGTTCAAATCCCGCCGTCCCGATTCGTCTAACGCGAAGCACCGTTGGCAATTGCGCCGGCGGTGCTTTGTGCTTCAAGAAGCGGTGGTGCCGTTTGTGGTGCTGTTTTGCCAACCACCTGACCCGCATCAGGGGGTCGCGGCGGCCGCCTCAACCGGATGCGAGCGCGGCATCGCGCATCTTCTTCGGCTCGCTCATCACTGCCAACAACGTGTCTGCATCGGGTTGCTGATAGCAGGTGAGCAACGTCTCGGTGTCCTTCCAGCCGCCCGCCGCGGCGACGTCCTTGAGGGAGTGATGCTTTCGCTCAGTCGCCCACTTCCGGCGATACGGGTGCCAGAGCCCACCTTCGAGCTTCGGGAGCTTGGCCTTCCTCTCCGCGACGTGCAGCCACTTGTCGAAGAGGTGGCGATCCATCGGCTGGTCGAGCTTGCGCTCGCCAGCGAAGATCCATCCCGTAATCGCCCCGAATCGCATGCGGAACTGCTTCAGCTCCTCCGCGAGTGACTCGGGCATCGGGACGACCCACTCCTTCCCCTTCTTGTCGAACTCGGCCCGCCACCGGATCGTGCGGCGTGAGAAGTCGATATCCTCCCACCGCAGCTGGCGGATCGACCCGAGCCGCCGGCCCGTGGCTTCGGCGAGCACGAGGGCGAGTTCCATCTTCGCCCATCGCGTCTCCTCCATCTCGGCGATCACGGACTCGGGATCAGCAGCGTGGCGCTCCGCTGCTTCCTCCTGCAACGCATGCATCGCTGCCCGCGTGCGCTGAAACCGCTCCCAAGAAGCGACAGGCCGCGTGGGGTTCTGCTCCCGCTCACGGCGCACGCCCGCCAAGGGATTGGCGTCCAGGAGTCTTGATCCGTTGGGTTGGCGAACCGTCGTGGCCCATCTCAACATCGTGTGAAGCAACACGAGGTCCATCTCCACCGAACGCGTGCGCACGGGTCGGGTCTTGGTACCATCTGCGAGGACGACGCCACCAGCCTTGCGGCTCGCGGCGTACGCCGATTGATCTCGAGCGGTCAGCGTTCGCACGTCGCAATGCTCGCCGAAGAACGCGAGCAGCAACTTTACTCGTGCCGCGTCGTCGCGCCGGGTACTCGCTTTATTGTCGAGGTACGTCGCACACTCCGTCTCGTACCGCTTCCACAAAGCTCCCAACATCAAGCGCTCCGACCGGGTCGTCTCCTCCTGGCGCAACAGCTCAGCCAAGAGCATCCTCCCCAGGCGCTCCGCCTCGTTTCGGTCCCGCGTCCCGAGCGACGCGTGATCCCGGCCCCGTCCAGGTACCCAGGTCGTCCGATAAAACGTCCCGTTCCTTCGTTTTTCAAAGATCCGGACGCGCATCCCTCGTTCGCCGAGCGAGCGCGTCCACCTCCCATGCACTTGGTGCCATTCGTTCCGCCGGTTTCGAGTCGCCATGAGCGTCTCTCCTCACCGTCGGCTTCCAATGGCCCGAGCGTCGGCAACGGGATCATAGACGCGCGGGCCCTTGCTGACAACCACATTGTTTTGCCGGGACCGTCGGGTGGGCAGGTCCGCTGCGCGAATTCTTGGCGCATGAGGCCGCCCGGCATTGGGCAGCCGTCCTTCGCGGATGAGTCTAGCCAGGTGGTCCTGGGAGTAGCCCGACCTCGCTGATGCCTCGGCGAGCGTCAATCGCTCGTCGGCGTGCTCCTGTAGTGCGCGCTCAACAAGGGAGGCTGCCCATTCGATTGCTCGGGCGCGCTCCTCGTCGCCGAAGCTATTGCGCAGCTCGGCGGCCTTGGAGCGGATTTCGGCGAGTGTGCGCTCCAGCGAGTCCATAGCTCCTTGCCAGCGCGCCACGCGGCGGGCTCTCCGAGCGGGCGACGCTCTCCTTTCATTCGGTACTCAGCGATCTCCGGGGGCGTTCTCAGGTGAGCCCTCGCCGCAGTGCTCGCGAACCGGCGAACCTAGGGCAGCACATGGCTCGCGGCTGTACGGGCGCGGTAACGGGGCTCAGGAAGATGGGCCGAGTGTTGCGGGATTGTTCGGGGGGTTCACGCGGGAGCGATAAGATGATTAGGCGGGTCAGCCTAGACCGGCGGCAGGGCGGTACGACGCGTGGCCCAAGCTAGCATGGGGCGCTGCGCAAGCGTACTCTAGAGGGTCAGTCGAATGCATGTTAGGCAGAACGCGCGGGCACTATGTCACCTTTCGGTACGCCTGAAACGAATCCAGCCGGTGCGAGGACCCCACCTCTTCCTCCGGCGCCCCCGACAACGGGCCAAGGTGGGCCCGGCCCGCCGCGGGGCAGGAGGTGACAGATGAAGGCGATAGTGGTGACGGACCAGGCCGCGGGAACGGCCGGGATGAAGCTGGTGGAGCGGCCCGAGCCGCAGCCATCGATCAACGACGTTGTCGTTCAGGTTTATGCCTCGGGATTCGTTAACACTGAGCTGGGTTGGCCTTCGACCTGGACCGATCGCCTCGACCGTGACCGAACGCCCTCGATCCCCGGGCACGAGCTGGCCGGAGTGGTCACCGCCCTCGGTTATGGCACCACGGGGCTCTCGGTCGGACAGCGGGTGTTCGGCCTCACGGACTGGTATCGCGACGGCACCCTGGCCGAGTACGCGGCCGTCGAAGCACGCAACCTCGCGCCGCTGCCGGGCGACGTCGACTTCACGGTGGGCGCGAGCCTGCCGATCTCGGGCCTGACTGCGTGGCAGGGACTGTTCGAGCACGGCCGCCTTCGGGCAGGGCAGAGCGTCATCGCGCACGGCGCGGCCGGCGCAGTCGGGTCGATGGTGACGCAACTCGCACGATTGGCGGGCGCCTACGTCATCGGCACCGGACGCGCCGCCGATCGTCAGAAGGCGCTCGACTTCGGCGCGAACGAGTTCGTCGACCTCGACAACGAGGTCCTGAAAGACGTCGGCGGAGTCGATCTCGTGTTCGATCTCATCGGCGGCGACATCGGGAAGCGGTCCGCGCGCCTGGTTCGAGCCGGAGGAACGCTCGTGTCCATCGTCGGACCGGTCGAGGCGCGGCCCGCCGACGGCTTGGCGGTCGACTTCGTCGTCGAATCCGATCGCGCCCAACTGAGCGAGATCATTCAGCGAGTGCGGGACGGACGGCTGCGCACGAACATCGGCACCGTCTCCGCCCTCGACGATGCCGTCGCCGCCTTCAACTCGACCGAACGACGCCCGGGGAAGACGATCATCCGCGTTCATCCGTGAGGATACGAGGAAGGCGAGCGGCTCTCCTCTCCCAGATGGATTGTCGCCGCCTTTCCCTCGGTCCTGGTCGCCCTGAAGGAACCCACTCCATGCGCACGCGCGAGCAACGCGGCTATCAGATGTTTCCGGTACTCGACGGCGCGAGGGTCGAGACGGCCCTGCCGCAAGCGGCCCGGTGGCTCCCTTGCCGGTCGAGTCGGGACAGGGGTGCTCACGGGATTCCTTGTCGTGCCGACGGCCACAGTTCTTGCCGTATTTCGGTGGGACTTTGCTCGGTATCGTCACGCGTCTCCCCAACAAGCGGCTGGAGCTGACGCCGCCCGTCGTAGTAGAATTGCTTTTGTGAACAACACAGCACGGCGGCGCAGCTCAGCCGCTTCTCGTTAGGCGGCGGCACCGTTTTTGGAGGCATGCTATCGGATGCGACTCATTCTTCCAATCGCCGTCGCACTGTGCGCGGGTTGTGGACCTCACACCCCTCAGCAGAACCCAGAGCCTCTCCGCAGTTCTCCGGGGATCCCGAGTTTGTCCGGCCTCGACGATGCAACACGGCAGTCGATTCAGCTGGCGTGCATCACGCAGAAAGGCGAAGGGCCGGTGGCCTACGGGCGTTGCCTCAATAAGCAGATAAATGCTCTCCGCAGTTCTCCGGGGATCCCGAGCTTGTCCGGCCTCGACGGGGCAACACGGCAGTCGATTGAGCTGGCGTGTATCACGCAGAAAGGCCAAGGGCCAGTGGCCTACGGGGAGTGCCTTCGAGCACAGCTCCGAAGTATTGGAATCCAGCCAAGGTGAGGTCACGCGCCCTTAGGCGCCAAAGAGAAGCGCGAGATACCAGACCATGAGACGGTTATGACCGAGATATGAAGCTCGCGCTCGTTAATGGGCAACGCCAAGAAGCTCAGCCCAATCTTTCAGGCAAGTGTCCGGCTTGCGATCACCCGATGGTTGCCAAGTGCGGAGAAGTCAAGATTTGGCATTGGGCTCACCAGGGAAGACGCTTCTGCGACCCTTGGTGGGAGAACGAAACAGAATGGCATCGCGGCTGGAAAGGACAGTTTCCCGTTGACTGGCAGGAGATTGTCCATTATGCCGAAGACCGTGAGCGACACATCGCAGACGTGAAGACCGATCGAGGTTGGATACTTGAGTTCCAACACTCGTACATCACGCCTGAAGAGCGTCGATCGCGCGAAGCGTTTTACCCGAAGTTGGTTTGGGTGGTGGATGGAACGAGACGAAAGAGAGATAGAAATCAATTCGTGAAAGCGTTCGAAGGAGGCACACCGGTCGGCCGTAATTCACTGGTGCGGAGAACTATCTCGGACGAATGCCTACTGCTGCGGGAATGGTCAGGAAGCCCTGCGCCCGTTTTCCTCGACTTCGGCGACGAGCAGATCCTTGGGTGGCTGGTGGGCAAAAGCCCCAATGGACCGGTGTACGTCGCTCGTTTTCCGCGTGCAGTGTTCCTCGAAATCCATCGGGGGACGGTGACGCAAGACTTCGATTCGCTTGTGAAGGAGCTTTCCGAATTGGCCGCGATGTACGAGTCACATCGTCAAGCTCAGGGGTCCATCCGCTACGACCCCCTTCAGAGCTTCAGGAGATACCCAGCCCGCCGGAGACGTCTTTAGGTTGGGCTCGCCATCGCCGGGCAGCGTGGGCCCCTTCGGCGCTCGTGCTGTGGGGCCCCATGCTCGCGTACGCATGGTGAGTCAGTTGCCGCGCCGCCTGATATCAACTTTGAAGTGCAACCCCGAGTCCCATGGCGTGCTCAGCCAAGCGCCTCGTCGCAGTGCGCCCGGACCGAGCAGTTCACGCAACGTTGCACGATCGAGTGACTGCGGTTGACCGTGGCTGCGCTGCGACCGGCGCGGATCGCGTCCACGATCGCGCGGACCCGCTCCTCCAGCTCCCTGGTCAGTCCCACTCTGAAGGTTCCCGTGGCATAGCGGAGATATCCGAACGTGGCAGCGGCGTCTTTGGCCGTGGCCCGCAGTGCGATGAGGTAGGCCGCCACTTGAAGTGCGTCGCTTTCGTAGACGCGGCGACTGCGACGGCCGGGCTTTAGCTCCAGAGGCACGAAAAGCGGGTCGCCTGAGACCTCGAGTTCCAGGAGATAATCAGGCCGGCCGCGCAGGCCCAGCCGCGGGTCACGAAGCAAGATCGACGCCTCAACACCGGTATCTGATGCAACGACGCGACCCGTGCCTCCGGCCGCGAAGCCGGTTCGTTCCCGGTACCAGCGCAGCGTGACGTAGACGGCCAGCGCTCCCAGAAGCGCTCCGGCCGCGAGCCCGACGACGACGTATCGCAGGATCACCGCGGCATCCGTCCGACGTGCGACCAACGCGGAGGCGTTCCTTCATGAGCGTGCGCGCTGTCTCTGACTCGCGCTCCAGATGCATATCTGCTCTTCGGGAAGCGCAAGCTAGTGCGGAGATATACAGATATCCCCCGCCGGCTCACTTTGAGAGGGCCACCTCAAACCTCCCTCGAGCGCCAATGAAGAGGCTCTCGACAGCCGGGAGAAGGTAAATCGTGCCAGGTACATGCTATTGTGTTATATATCAGGCAGTTACGAAGCAGATATTGACAGTCGTTCCCTGTATCCGTACATTGTACGGCACGACACCGAGGCAGGAGCCATTCTCATGAAGACCGCTGCGGCTAGGGCCTACACAAGCCTACAGGCCGACGAGCGCCAAGAGTTTCGCCTTCCCAAGTCTCTAAAGGCTCACTTGCATGAGGCAGCTACTCTGCAAGGAGAGACAGTGGCGGAGTACGTGATTGAAGCTGTGGCCGAACGAGTGAGCAAGGATCTCGCTGCAGCTACAACCTGGGAGCTAACGGTGCCTGAGCAGAAGAGGCTTCTGGAGATCCTAATAGAGTCGCCACAGGCCACGAAGGCGTTTGTCGAGTCCATGCGTCGTGCTGATGCTCTTTTCGGTCCCATATCGGCACAGCACTAATCCGTGGCCGACTACACGTTTACGGCTCTAGCGCCGACGCACGACGTCGGCGCTTTTGCTTGTGGCAACGCCGACATTGATGATTACTTGCATCATCGAGCCCAAACGGAGCAAGCACTAAGCCTTTGCCAGGTATACGTGATGGTGGACGCCCACCTCAAAGTCTGGGCGTATGGAACGTTGTCTCCAATATCGGTGAGGATCGAGGGCGAGCTACTGAAGGCTGTGGGCCTGACTCAGGCCCCCTACAAAGCAATTGGAGGCTATCTGCTCGGCCGCCTCGGCGTAGATAAGACGCTCCAGAAGGGCGGCGTTGGAAAGGCCATCGTTGCTCGTCTTGCGAAGATCGCAGCGCAACAGCGGCAGGTAACAGGCGGGGTTTTCCTGGCGGTAGATCCCAAGGAAGACTGGCTAGTCGCTTGGTACGAGAAGCTCGGCTTTAACCGTCTTGACCCGAGGTTCAGGCGTCTCGTGTTGCCGTTGTCGTCGGTTGGATAGAGCAGACCGGTGATCGCGCGGGACCATGACTAATTGAACGCGATGAGACCACTACAAACGACCAACTAGGGCGACGACAAGGATCAAGCCACCAACGACGACAGGCGGATGGTCATTGCTTGACGACTCACCCTGAAGTCCTTGGCAAGCTTGCTAACAAGCGCTTCAAACTGCTTTTCCTGCATTTCTTCATTGGCTGGGGCGTGCTGGAAACCGTAACGCTGGATTGCCTTCATGACCATTGTACGCGGCATTAGCAGCTCAGCAGCAAACTGATTGGCTTGTATTTCCTCGAGAACGCTGCCCTCAGAGGACCTCGCGTCGCGAAGCCTGAATTGCTTATCCGCGTGGGGTGTTCTGTAACCGTGGATAAGGAGATGCCCTAGCTCGTGGGCGATCGTGAATCGTTGTCTGTTTGGGTGGTGTTGTGAGTTCACTAGAATGGCCCACGCGTTCTCTCCCAATGGTATCAGAGCCCCTGAGATATCGTCCTCAAGTGCCCGCCTGACCACAGTGGCGTGCTTTGAGGCGATTCGAGCGACGTTAATAGGCGTTCGTCGAACGCGATGATCCTTCAGGACCTTTTCCGCGGCCTTCCAAGCTTGCTGTACCCCACGCATATCAGACCTCAGGCTTTTCGAGCGAGTCGCCTCTTCGCAGTTTGGCCGGCCTTCAGTTCATGTGCAACCTCAGCGACCTGGCGTGCGGCACCCGGAGGTAGGGGGTCGTCAGACGCAGCATGCACCTCTATCCGTTGGGCTGAAGGTTGGTGGGCCGGCAATAGCACGTCGATCGTTATGCCCAGGATCTCAGCGGCGCGGTAGATCTGATCTAGGAACAAGCGTTGCTGGCCGCGCTCGATGTTGCTGGCAGTCGTTCTCGAAACCCCCATCGCTTCGGCGAATGCGTCTTGGGCGACGCGCCGTTCGCGACGAGCGGCCTTCAGGCGTTGGCCGACCTCGCGCGCGACTCGGCGCGCCATTTCTGGCGTGCGCGAGGAGGATCGAGACGCTGCCATGGCAGTCAACGTAGTGATCCAGTGGTCAAAATGTCAAGTCCGACTTGAAGCCGTTAAGGAACAGCACTGGACTTGTCGCCGCGCACTGCCCAGCCTAAGATTCACGAGCCTGCCGAACGTCGGCGGCTCACAACCACACCGCCGCACATGAGGTGCAGCGGCTCAACGTCGGCTCGTGTGTCTCCCTTGCACCGGCCGTTACGCAACGGCCCGAGGCCGAGGAGGGCACGATGCCGAACATGCGTCACCACTTCGATGCACTGCTCACCAAGATCAATCCGTCCGACGAGCGTGTAACGCTCGTTGCCAATCGCGTCGCAGAAGTTCGCGACTGGCTGAAGGCGCACGAGTTCGCCACGAAGTCACCCCATACGCTGCTGTCCGGGTCGTACAGCCGTCACACCGCCATCGAGATGATCCCGGACGTCGACGTCCTTCTGTTTGTTCCCGACGATCAGGTCGAACGCACCCCGAACGCCGTCCTGCTCGAGGTGCACTTGGTGCTCCAGGACTACCCGACAGCCGTGATCAACACTGAGGGCCAGCGCCGCTCAGTGCGCCTGGAGCTCGCCGCCGACGATCTCTACCTGGACGTTGTGCCAGCGGCAGCGGAGAGCGGCCTCGACCGCCCGCTTAAAGTCCCTGATCGCCCGCAGCAAGAGTGGATCCTGTCGGATCCTCTCGGCTACGCTGCGCGACTCACGAAGGTTAATCAGGCGAACGGGGACAAACTGGTCCCTCTCATCAAGCTGGTGAAAGTGTGGCGCGACGAACAAATGGAGCGACGCCGGCCAAAGAGTTACGTGTTGGAGGTGATCCTTCTCTACGCCGTCGAGGGCGGCGACCTCGTTCTGTGCGATCGCTCGGTGGCCGACAACGTGCACGACGCCTTCGAGTACATCACCGACAAGTACGGCGACCTCATGGACAGCGGTACGACGTCCCCGCGGATTCCTGACCCGCAGGTGCCTGCGCACTACATCACGAAAGGGTGGGAGCGGTCGCATTTCGAGACTTTCATGCGTCGTGCTCGGGAAGCGCGTCAGGCTGCTGAACGTGCTCTCGCGGCGCAAGATGAAGCCACAGCCAGCGAAGAATGGAAGCGCGTGTTCGGCAGCCGGTGGCCTACGGACGACGACGTGAAGCGCGCGATCCGCGACGAGGCTGCGGCGCATCAGCCAGGCGTAACCAAGATCGCGCCCTCTGGGCGCGTGATCGGCGGTCCGGCGGTCATCGCCACGCGGACTACGCGCTTTCACGGCGCGTGACCGGTCGTCACCATGCTCCTCGACCCCGTGAGAACCCGCTCTTCCAGCGGGCCGCTATGAAGGCCGCGTTTCCACAGTTCCATTGGCGGGTCACGCGGGCCGGTGGAGTGGAGTGGAAGGGGGCGCTGCAGCCAACCCCGGAGTCTCACGCGTACGACGTCGTGATCCTCCACGAGCCCGATCGAATGCCGGTGGTGTGCGTGGAACGACCCTCGATCCGCAAGGACGCGTGGCATCGGTACCCGGACGGCTCCTTGTGTCTCTACTGGCCCAAGGAGTGGCGGTGGAGCCCGCGAGAGTCTTTGGCCGAGACGATCGTCCCGTGGACGGCGTTCTGGTTGTACTACTACGAGTTGTGGTGCGTCACGGGTGAGTGGCTCGGTCCGAGTTCCCCACACCGCCCAGGAACGAGAAAGGAGGCGGCTTGACCATGGCAAGAGAGGAACCTGTACTGCAACGGCTGTTTTTCCGGCACCAGCGCGCGCTCCGCGCAGACCTGGAATTGGCGCGGGAGGCGATTGACCACCCCACGTCGAAGGGCGATGCGTCGGAGGCGCAGTGGCGGAAAATGCTGGCCAAGTACCTCCCCCAGCGCTATCGCGTGTGCAAGGGCCACGTGGTGGACAGCCGCGGCGGCATCAGTGACCAGATCGATGTGATTATTCACGACGCCCACTACTGCCCGTTGTTCCTTGACGAAGAGAGCACCTGTTATGTGCCGGCTGAAAGCGTGTACGCCGTATTCGAAGCCAAGCAGGAGCTCACGGCTGCCTACGTGAAGGCGGCCGGTGCGAAGGCCGCCTCCGTGCGGCAACTGTTTCGGACCAGCGCACCGATACTCGATCGTGGAGAGAAGAAACCCCCGCGCCCGCTCACGGAGATCCTTGCAGGCGTGCTGGCGTCGGCCGCCGGCTGGAAGGACGGGCTGGGGGATGGCTTCAAGGCTGCATTCGCCGAGCTCGACGACAGTGCGCGTCTGGACCTGGGGTGCGTCATTGGAGCGGGTGCCTTCGAGTTCGCGCGTGATGATGGTCAGCAGGGACTCGTGATCGCACCGCCCGACGCAGCTCTGGTGACATTCTTTCTGCGCCTCGTGCACCGCCTTCAAGCGATTGGGACCATCGTTGCGATCGAGTGGCCCACATACATTCAGGCTGCTGTGCCGCCGGCGGCGCGAGTCGTCTCGACGGCCGCGGCGGACTAGGCCGGCTCATGTCTTTCGTGGGCGACGCCTTCACTATCTTCCTTCGGAAGATCTCCCCACCCGACACGCAAATAGAGGCGGCCGAGCGCAGCAACAAGGCTCTTCGCGCCTTCCTGGACAACGATTCCTACTTTGGGAAAGTGCTACTCGACTCATTCTTGAATGGCTCGTACGCTCGGAGAACAGCGGTACAGCCGATCAAGGATGTTGACATTGTAGTTGTCGTCGGCCCGGACTGGATGACAACTGAACCTGCGCTCGCCATGGAGTCACTGCGGAGCAAGCTCTCGCAGCGCTACGACGACCGGAGATCGCGGCGACGGCGGCGTGCAGTACGAATCGAGCTCAGCGACATTCGAATGGACGTCGTGCTTGCGGTCGCGCCGGACGGTCTGAAAAGTCCGCTTCGCATCCCGGACCGAGAGGTAGAAGAGTGGATTCTTACGCATCCAAAGCGACAGCTTGAGTTAGTGAAGGCCGTTGCTGCCGCCACAAATGGGAATTACTCACGCCTCGTTCGGCTCCTCAAGGCCTGGGCGCTAGCGAGAGTAGCCGCCGCAGACCGTCCGCGGTCGTTCGTCGTGGAATGCGCAGCGTATCACCTGCTATCGATGCGCCCTAAGGACTTCGCGGGTGAACTCGATGAGGCCTTCGCGACCCTGTTGGATCGACTGCACTCGTGGGACTTCGGGCGAAGCAGATGGCCTCGTTGGGACGACGACCCGGTCGTCTCAGATCCCGCGCTCCCTGACGTCAACGTCGCCGAAGGGTGGGAGGAGGAAGGCGCAGATCGGTTCCGTGAGAAGATCGAGGTAGCGCTCGACCGGCTCGAGGACGTGGAGCGTAGCCGATGGGAGGACACTGAGGTAGAGCACTGGGGACGCCTATTCGGCGGCCTGTTTCCAGCCTCCTCGACCGTCGCTCGCCATGTTCGAGATTGATCTGCGTTGTACGTTGACCGCGATTGGACCAACGAACGTGGGACGGTCGTGTACGGGTGCGGGTGCCGTTTCTGGTGCCGTTTCTCCCGTCATCCCCCGACATTCTCACCAACGGCACCCGGCGCCGACGCTCGGAAGCCATTGAAAAACCGACAAGTTGTCGTTTAGAGTAGGACCCCTGGCCCGCATGGGGTTCAGGGGGTCGCGGGTTCAAATCCCGCCGTCCCGATTCTCGGAAGCGAGGGCCCGGCCGCCGTTGGATGGCCGGGCCGTTCTTTCCCAATAATCGGGATCATCAGGCCAACACCTTGCGCTTCCTACGACGCTGGCGTGCGACTTGGTCCGCGAGAAAGACCTTCATGAGCGACTGATACGGCACGTCGCGTTCGTTGGCCAGGGCCTTCAGCTCCTCGAGCAGCGGGACCGGCAGACGAATCGAAATAGCCGCCGTGGACGGTCGAAGGTCTGGCAACGTGGGTCGGACCGCCCTGCTCCAGTCGAAGTAGTCGGCAGTGTCGTGCTTTGCCCAGAACCGGCGCTCCTCATCCTCGTTTGCGAAGCGCGGCAGCGACTTCCGAGCCGCTCGCTTAGCCTTGCTCATAGATCCTCCGTTCTCGTCGACTCATATCCCGCGCCGAGATGACTCGGATCAGAGTCTCGCGGATCGTGAAAACCAGTGCGAGCCCGCGCGCCGCGTTGGTTTGGCCCAGGGCGGCGTACCGTGGCTCGCGCTGCGAGTGTTCGATGTCTGGCGCCACCAGCAGGGGGCGGTTGAAGAACACCTGCTCGCACTCGCCCTGGGAGACCTGGTGCAGGACCCAGTTCTGGTCGGCGTTGCCGGCGTCCCACTGAAAACCAGTGCAGTGAGCCAGGTCATCGGGAAAGCCGGGCACGTCCTATGTATATGCTGAATATATACGCATCTCAAGCGCCGGGACCGCTGCGCCGCACGATCCCGACCCGTGGGGGAAGCTAGATCTCCGCTACGAGGCCTCGGGATATGGGCCTTTGTTTGCCGTAGGACCCAGCCGCCCAATGCCGACGCCGAAACCCACAGGAGGTCCGACCATTCCATCATGCCGAGCGTCGCGCAGTCCCGACCCCCTGGACGTGCATCAGGCGGTCGTCTGATGGAACGAACAGACCCCTGAACGCTGCTCAACTCACTCCACCGGACCGCCCCTTAGGCAGAGGGCTAGGCGGGGTATAATCCAGCGATGGGAATGCCTGCCGACTCCTCATCGGACAAGCAGTCGTCGAACACCGATACAGACTCGGGGACTCGCGGACGTAGACTGGCACAGCACGCGCCACGCCGAGGGAAGCTGTTCCACCTCCTGTGGCCGGTCACGTCCTATGTGGTGACGAATGTCACCGTGACCCTGTTCTGGCTGGTCTTCTTCGTCTTCAACAGGACTGTGGTGATCGGCCGCCGGAACGTCGGCGAGGAGCGGAACACACTCCTCCTCTCGAATCACCAATCGATGCTCGATAGCTTCTTGGTGGGCCTGGCGGCGTTCTATCCCAAGTCGTGGCTCAAGCCCCAGTTGATTCCCTGGAATCCGGCGGCGGCGGAGAACTTCTACAAGAACCCGCTGCTGGCCTGGCTGGCAGACAACTGGAAATGCATTTGGGTCCGGGAAGGGCGCCGCGACCTGCACGCCCTCCACCGCATGATTCAGGTACT
>DASWCE010000143.1:0-2516 GCA_036390255.1 Gemmatimonadales bacterium
TCCTTCATGGCGGCAATCGCGGCGTCTTCGCCACCGTAGGCGCTCATCACGATGACGAGCGCATTGCCGCCGCGCTGCCGGTACGAGCGCAGGAACGTCAATCCATCCATCTCGGGCATCCGCACATCACACAGCACGAGATCGAAGGCCTCAGCGATGGCGCGCTCGAGCGCCCGCTTGCCGTCTTGCTCCGCGGTGACGGTGTAGCCGGCATCGGTCAGCAGTAGCCCGAGGCTCTGCCGGAGGCCCGGCTCGTCGTCGACGATGAGGACGCGCTTCATCTGGGGAGCGCGATCGGAAAGAACAGCTTGAATGCGGCACCGCCTTCTCGGGCCTGATCGACCCACACGACGCCGCCCATCTCGTGAACCGAGCGCGCGACGATCGCGAGGCCGAGCCCGGTGCCGTGCCCGGGCTCCTTGGTGGTGTAAAACGGCTCGAAGATCTTCTCGCGGTCCTCGGGCGTGACGCCCGGGCCGGAGTCGGCCACGAAAATCAGCGTCCCCGGTTGACCGGCGGCGAACTCGACCCGCGCGGGCCGCCGCTCGGACACGCGCGGGAAGCGCACATCGCCCAGGTCGCTCGCACGCTTGGGCAACGACTGCCCTGGCTCGTACGCCCAGCGTCGCGCGCCGATGATGATGGAGCCACCCGGCGGCGTCGCATCGATGGCGTTGAGCAGCAGGTTCACGAGTGTCTGCTCGAGCACGTGCGCGCGTCCCATGATCTCCGGCACGTGCATTCCCAGATCGGCATCGGCGGTCACGTTGCGAAAGGCACCCTGGGCCCTGAGCAATTCGAAAGCGGCGCGCACGATCCTGTCGGGATCGACGGGGACGAGAGGATCCTCCTGCGGTCGCGCGTAGTCGAGCAGGCTGCGGACGATGCGATCGACGCGTTCCAGCTCGCGCGTGAGACCAGCCATGACCTCCGGATCGGCACCGCGTCGCCGCAGCACCTCGACGTATGTCCCGATAGCGCCGAGGGGGTTGCCGACCTCGTGGGCGAGGCCGGCCGCGAGGCGCCCGATGCTCGCCAGCTTCTCGGAGCGCACGAGCTGGCTCTGCGCGTCGAGGAGCCGGTCCGTCATGCGGTTCAAGCGTTCGGCGAGGGTGGCGAAGTCACGGGTGTCGGCGTCCGGCGCGCGCGCCTCGAGGTCACCGTCGGCGACCGCATCGGCTGCGTCCATCACTCGACTCAAGGGGCGCAACACCAGACGCGTGACCAGCGATCGCCCGTACAGCACGAAGATGCCCACTTCGGCGGCAACGAAAATGACCACGAGGACAATGCCGCGCTCGGGCGAGATCGCGAGCGCGAGCTGCGAGGTGGCCACGCCAACGAGGATCGCGAAGGCGGCGAGAAAGGTGAGATAGAACAACAGCTCGACGCGCAGCGCCGATTTGGGCCGTGCCATTAGCGCCCCAAGATAAGACAAAAAAACGAAGCGGCGGGGTTTCCCCCGCCGCCGTGGTGCATCAAGCCTGAGCCCTTACCTTACTGACACTTCGGCTCGCCTTCCTTGTTGGCAGGCAACAGCGGAGTCGAACCCACGTAAATCACGCAGGTCTTCGTCGTCGTGGTGTGGGCCACCAGGGCGGTCCACCCGTCAGCCGTCACTTGGATGGTGGGGCCAACCACGCCGGTGGTCGTCGCGTACTGAATACCACCCACGCCGATCGTGTTCGTGTATTTCACCGAGTCGGCGAAGAACGCCTCTTCGGCCGTCACGAGGTTCCGCAAATCCGACTTCATCGATGCGAGGTACGCCTTCTCCTTCGTATTCGCGAACTTCGGAATCGCGATCGCGGCCAAAATGCCGATGATCACGACCACGATCAGAAGCTCGATCAGTGTGAAACCCTTGCGGTTCATCTGAACTACCTCCCCTGTAAGGATCTAGCTGTAAGGATCTAAGACATGGGCGACACAGTTATTCCGAGCGTCCAACAAGCACGAATCGTGCCCTAACGAGCTAATCCGACGGAACTACAGATGCGGCCAGAATTTACGCTGATCGTCGGGCTTTGCTGACGCCCCAAAACGATCGATAAACTCAGGTTTTTTGCAACTCGCCGCGCCGGACGCAAGAGACGCGTAAGTCATTGTCGAAACATTCGATACCAGGTCTGCTCGCCAGCGAACCGCTTGGCCGCCGAGTCGGCTAGCGCGGCCGCTTGCGCGCGATGCTGGCGCGCGAGCTCGAGCACAAACTGGGCGCGCAAAGTCATCCGTTCACCCGTGCGCGACTGTTGTCCTCGCTCAATGAGTGGCACGGCCGACGCGGTATCCCCGATGCCGATCAGAAAGATCGCGTACGCGTCGTAGAGATACGGATCCTGCGAAAACAGTGAGTCCGCGATCCGATATTCACGGCGCGCTCCGGCCGTATCACCGATCCCGGCGAGGACGGCGGCCGCGGATGCGTGGCCGCGATACGATTCTGGATGATCGCGGAGCAGCGTGAGCACCTGCGATCGATTGTTGCGCCAGGCGGGCAGTCGCGCGAACGAGCG
>DASWCE010000144.1:0-1562 GCA_036390255.1 Gemmatimonadales bacterium
CAACCTTTTGCCCTGCTTGCATATCCAAGTCCGTGCATGCCCCGACAGGTGCTCGAGGACACTCTGACTGCTGATTCGATAGCGGCCGACACGGCTCTCGCGGCAAGCGGGGACGCCAGTGCATTCGAGCGGCTGTACCGAACCCACGTTGCCCGGGTCCATACGCTGGTGCGCCGCATGCTCGACGCCGATGAGGCGGACGATGTCACGCAGGACGTGTTCATTCGCGCGTGGCAGAAGCTGTCGACGTTCCGCGGCGAGTCGGCGTTCGGGACCTGGTTGCACCGGCTGGCGGTGAACGTGGTGCTAGCCCGGCGCAAGAGTGTCGGGATTGAGCGGGGCCGGTTCATCACGGAGGAGGCACCGCTGGAAGGCGCCACGAGCAAGCCGGTGACGCCGGAGTTGTCGATGGATTTCGAGGAGGCGCTGGCGAGCCTTCCCGAGGGAGCACGGCAGGTGTTCGTGTTGCACGACGTGGAGGGGTATCGCCACGAGGAAATTGCGCGCATGCTCGGCGTCGTGCCGGGCACGTCGAAATCGCAGCTGCATCATGCGCGGATGGCGCTGCGGAGGCACTTGGACCGATGAACGATCAGTGGACGAACCGACTCTCGGAGTATCTCGACGGCGAGCTCGACAGCACCGAGCGCGCGGCACTCGAGAACCATCTCGCGACTTGCGGTCACTGCTACGCGACGCTGGGCGAGCTGCGCCAGGTGGTCGCGCGCGCGAAGTCGCTCGCCGACACGCCGCCCGCGACAGATCTCTGGCCCGACATCCATGCTCGGTTGATGCCGGCGCGTAGTGCCCGGGTTAGCCAACCCGTACCAGCCCGCTCCCGCCGGTTCAGCTTCTCCGTCCCGCAGCTGCTCGCCGCGAGCGTCGCGCTGATCCTGCTGTCGGGTGGCAGTGTCTGGCTCGCCGTGCAGCAGCGGTCGACGAACACCGCCGCCGAGCCGGCGGTCACAACGCAACCTTCAACCGCCAGGCTTGCCAATTGGACGGGGTCCACCGATGTCGCCATCGCCGAGCTGCAGGCCGCGCTATCGCAGAATGAGAAGCGGCTCGATTCGGCGACCGTGCGCATCGTGCGGAAAAACTTGGCCATCATCGATCGGGCGATCGCAGAGGCGCGCATTGCGCTGCGGAACGATCCCGGCAACGCGTACCTGAACCTCCATCTCGCCGACACGATGCGGCGCAAGGTGGATTTGCTGCGGCGTGTGAACGACATGGCCGCAGCCCGGTCCTAGGAGGAGACAGACATGGTTGCAATGCTGGCCGCGGCGATGCTGGTCACGTTGGCACCGCAGAGGCAAACCGATACGACGATCGCCGTGCCGGCCGGCGCCAGCCTTTCGGTCAACAACTTCGGGGGCGGGATCACCGTCCACGGATGGAGCGAGAATCGCGTCAAAGTCCACGCCGAAACCGGCCGCCGCGGTCGGGTGGAAGTCTCGCTGGTGGGGAACACGGTGGTCGTCAAGGCGAGCAGTCGCGAAGGCGCGCCATCGGTCATGGACTTCGACATCACCGTGCCGCAATCGATGGGCATCAATCTC
>DASWCE010000145.1:0-18310 GCA_036390255.1 Gemmatimonadales bacterium
GAAGCGCGCGGAGCGTAGCGGGCGTGCGCCCCAGGATCTCGACGGAGGCCGCAAGATTGAATTCCATCGCGCCTAGAACCTCACTCCCGCCCCCAGGCGCAGCGTCCGCGGCGGGACACGAGACCGCACCCGGCCGTAATCACTGCCGGCGAAGCCCGCGATCGCATTGACCTCGGTTTGAATACCCGTGACGCTCGCGTCGCCCAACACGTTGAACGCGTCCACGACCAGCAGGATCTCCGTCCGGCCACTCGGGATGCTCCGCTCCAAGTGCAGGTCCAGAGAAGCGCGGGCTTCGTAACGGTAGGTCCCGCGAGGCTGGACGAAAATGCGGTCGCCGGTGACGCTCCGGAACAGAAACGGATGGAAGGGCACCGTGTCGAAGACCCCGGGGGATCCTGTCCGAGGTACTATGACAGCATACTCGGTCAGCAGCCCGGAGATCGGCAGCGTGGGCGTGACCCGATCGCCGGTCGCGTACGAGAAGAACATGCCGCCCCGCAACCGCGCCGGCAGGAGCCCGCCGATGTACACCTTTCCCTCGAAACGGCTCTGGTTATTGAGCGCCCCGAAGAAGTTGTACTGCTCGTTCAGTCGCACCCAGGGACCCGGCCCACCGTTCGTGTAGTCATCGGGTCCGGCCACCACGTTGAAGTTCCCCTTGAGCGTCGACAGCGTCGCCGACGCGCCGGCCCACCACGTCCGATACCGCGCGTCCGCCCGGAGCTGCAGCTGGTGGAACCGCCTGGTCGCCTCCGGCACCGTGGTGAGCACGAAGTCAGGATTGTAGCGGAGTGCCGCCAGCTCCGCCGGGGTCAGCCCCGGCGGCGCATAGAGCACGTTGGGATCCGTCAGTTGGCCTTGCCGCAACAACTCCTGGACATAGAGAATGTCTTCGTTGGAAAAGGCCAGCTTCTCCAATACGAGCGGCCGGCCCCCGACCTCCACCGGCTTGCCGAAGCGATCGAGTACCATGACGCTGTCGACCACCGTGTAGTTGGACGCGATGTTCCGGTCCACTAGCGCGACCATGTCGCGGTTTCTCCGGCGGACGTACGCCACGCCGACCTTCCAACGCGCGCCGAGGGCGCGTTCCAGCGAGACGACGGTTTGCTCCACATAAGGCTGACGATACTGCTCCACGCGGCCCGCCTGGTCTAGCCGGACTGTCTCCTCCAAGCGGAACAGCCCGCCGGCCGCAAGCGAATCACGCTCGCCAAGCGTGAACGCTTGCGTCGGGGTCCCCGGCGCGGGCCCCAGGTAAGACCAAATCTCCTCGTTGCTGTAAGTCCCGGCCCCGACCGCGCGGTCGAACAAGGCGGCGAACATCGGTTGGTGATACC
The DNA here is from genome assembly GCA_036390255.1 of Gemmatimonadales bacterium. Lineage (GTDB taxonomy): Bacteria > Gemmatimonadota > Gemmatimonadetes > Gemmatimonadales > GWC2-71-9 > 20CM-2-65-7. The sequence goes on from DASWCE010000145.1 coordinate 1,344, forward strand.
GCCCCCAGTGAGCTTTGGCGACGAGCCCGCCCAAAGCCCTCAGCTCCGCCACCACGCCGATGCGGGGCTCGAGCGCGGCGTCCCGTACCGCCGTGAATCGCGGGCCGCCACTCGCCGGCGTGAGGTTTCCCGTCCACCACGCGTACCGGAACCCCGGATTGAAGCGGAGCCACGGGAGGATCCCAATCTGCTCCTGTAGGAACAGCGCGCCGTTCCGAACGTCGCTGTTGATCGTCACGTCCCCACCCCACTCGGTCGGGATCGCGTTGAGGTAGGCCCACGTCGCCGGAATCACGGGGTCGAATCCGGCGACGCGCAGCGGCCGCCACGTCATGCCGCCGTTCCGCCGACGTTCGTACCACCAGCCTCCCAGCGTGTACTCGCCACCGACCTTCACCTCATGCTCCAGGCCGGCGACCCGGCCACGCCCCGTCCAGCCGGCCGCCAACTCGAGGCTCGACGGCGCGGCCCCAGTTCGAAACACCGCGTTCTGATACCGAGGAGGGTTGACCTCCGTCAGCAGCTCGATGCCCGGTGTCGCGACCTGGTTATACGGATCGCGCCACTCGCGCGCGGTGAACCCGCCCACGCGCACCATGAGTGCACTGCGGGGTGACCAGCTGCGCTGCCAGGTGAGGTTGCCGGTCAGATTCGACTGCCGCAGTCGTTCGGTCGCGTCCGCTGCTTCGTATCCCGTTTGTCCGATGCGGTCGCCGTCCTGGTACCGCCCCATGAGACTGCCCTCGACCAGATCACGGTCGCCGGGCTTCCAGCTCAGCTTTGCCAGCGCCCGCTCCTCCCGAAACGACGGTGGCTGCACGACGAACGCACCAACCGTGGACGGTAGGTAGTTCAAGACCTGCTCTTCCTGCCTGATGAGGTGGCCGAACAACGCGAAATGCAGGCGATCGTGGACCAGCGGGCCACGGACCTGACCATCCAGCTCCCGGCGGCCCGCTAGCTCGCTTCCGATCTCACCGGGGATCAGGTTGGTGCTATTGAGCCGCTCAGACTCGAACGAAGTCCGGAGGGCGCCCTCGATCACGTTCCGGCCCCGCAGGGTCACCAGTTCCACGAGACCGCCCTGAGCGCCGCCGACGTCGGCCCCGGCGCCGAGGCCGCGGACCTCGAGGGTCTCGATCCAGCTGGGACTGGGCAACAGCAGGGCGCCGCCCAGGCCCGGATGGTTTACCGTGGTGCCGTCGAGCGAATAGGAGTTGGCCTGGTCCGATGCGCCGCCCCAGATCTGATCGGGCCGCGCGCCCGGCGTAAATGCGATGAGTTGACGGACGTCGAAAGTGGACGGGAGCAGCGCGATCTCGCCGACCGTGAGCTTGGTGCCCAATTCGGCGTCGGTCGTGGAGATGCTGGACGGGGGAGCGCTCACTACCAGGGAGTCGAGCGTGAACGGGACCAGCTCGAGGACGAGGGTGACCTGCGCCGTGCGGCCAGGCTCGACCTGGACCTCCTGCTGGGACGAGCGGTACCCAAGCCGGCGTACAGCGATCCGGTACAGCCCCGGTTCGAGGTGCGTGATCCGCCACGCGCCATCGGCGTCGGTGATTGCTCGCCAACGACCTACCATCACTTCCGCCGCTGCCAGGGGTCGGCGCGCGGGGTCGATCACGCGGCCTTCGACGCCGCCCCGCGCCTGCGCAAGTGCCGCCGCGGGGACTTGTGCCGCGAGCACGGCGGCCAAGACGAATCTCAGTTGACGCACATTACGATCTTGGCGCTTCCCAATGGAACCGGTGCATGATTCGGTGAATCACCGGTGCCAGGAACAGTCCCGCGACCACTAGGAATACGACGCCCGAGTAAAGGGCAAAAATACCCGCGAACAGTTTGCCGCCGTTGCTGCGCGGAGCGTCGACCGGCCCCATGCCGCCAAGCAGCATTGCTGTATTAAGGAAAGCATCGCGCCAGGGGAGCCGTTCGTAGTGCTCGTACCCAGCCATGCCGGCGACCAGCGACACCAGCACGAGTACGGCGGCAACGCCAACATGACCGGCCATACGCACCGCGAACATTCTCGCGGGCAGCGGTCTGGTGTGGCGATTTTCGTACATCACGATGGACCCAGCTCGGCGATTCGCGCTTGGACGAGTTTCTTGATGAGCGCAGCCGGCATAGGATTCGCGAGCGGCAGCCGGACCGTGCCCTTCGACGTCTCGTAGCCATCGAGGTCAGCCGCCAAGCGCCGGCGGATCGCCGTTGTCATGGGATACAGGCTGCAATGATTCTTGAATGCGGCGTACCAGACGAGCGGCTCACCGTCGAGCCTGAACGCGGGAATCCGATAGCTGAACGCCTCCTCGGCACCCGGCGCCGCCGACAGAATGGCGGCGCGGATCTGTTTTAGAGCGGCGCGCGCCTTGGGTGGCGTCGCGGCGAAGTAGGCGCGGATCTGGGACTTTGCGTTCCCTTTAGGCATTAATGCTTCCTCCTCGCACTGGAAAAGGAATCTCGAGTGTCTCGCCTGAAGGCAACGCGTACCACGTTGCTTCGAGCGTCCTGCGCAGCTCGCGTACGCGGGACAACTGCGCCTCGGTGAGTGGCTGAAACGCCGCTCCCTCAGCGGGAGGTAGGCTCGCGACCACGGTTTCGTTGAACTCTGCCGCCGTCAGCGGCTCTGGCAGCGCGCGCTCGCGATCGAACACGCCCACAATATGCTCGGCGACAATCGCCTGAAACGGCATCTTCCGACTGGCACCTGGTTTCTCGAAGTCGTCGATGCTCCACCCGGACGCAATCAGACCAAAGAACGCCTGATCGAAGCCCAGCACACTTTCAACCGCGCAGTGGGTGATATCGTGCACGGGGAAGAAGGGATGCTCTTTCCCCCAGGTGCGAGTGCCGTCGGACCTGAGGCATGCGAGTGTCGCTGGGCCGTCGCGGCCCTTCTTGATCTGAATGAACATGACTCTCCACTACGGCAGTGCGTAGGCGACGTACGTGTCGCTCGACTTCGATCCCAATTTACCTCCCCCGGCCGCAATCACGACAAACTGCTTCCCACGCACGGCGAATGTGCTCGGCGTCGCATAGCCGGGCGCAGGCAGCGTGGCTTCCCAGAGCTGCCTGCCGGTGCGCTTGTTGAACGCACGAAACTTCGCGTCCTGCGTCGCTGCGATGAAAACCAGCCCGCCGCGGGTGACGATCGGTCCGCCGTAATGTTCGGTTCCAGTAACGGGAATTCCGTGCGCGGTGAGCGCGTCAAACTCGCCGAGCGGGATGCGCCAGCGGTATTCGCCGCTGTTGAGATCAATGGCGTTCAGCGTCCCCCACGGTGGCTTGATCGCGGGATAGCCGCTCGTGTCTCGCCAACGCTCATAGCCGGCGAATTCATACGGGGAAGTCGCAGCCGGTTGCGATGTCCATCCTGCAGTGTCTGCCGGTGCAATCGTGTAGCCGAGGTACGCCATTACCTCGGCTTTCTGGGCAACCGGAAGAGAGGCAAGTGAAGGCATAAACCCCCGGCCTCGGTCGAGAATCTGGCGAACCTCGTGTAGCAAGAGCCGACTGCTCAAACCAACGAGCGATGGCGCGCGCCCCTTGCCACGACGATCCGCACCGTGGCAGTTGGCGCATGCGGCAGCGTAAACCGCATGGCCCGTTCCCAGAGCGCCAGCTCCGGCAGCGATGCGGGCGCGCTCGCGCATGGCGGCGATCCACGGCACGTCGCTCGCATTCACGTAGAGCGTCGCCGATTCCGGATCGACGGCCGCGCCGCCCCACTCACCGCCGCCGTCGAATCCCGGTAGCACGACGCTGCCCTCGCGGCTCGGCGGCGCGAAAAAGGCGCTTCGCAATGTGCGAAAACGCTGCTGCTCTGTCACATCCGCTGCCCGAATGGTCTGGCGCGCGAACGGCGCCGGCTCCACCGGAAATGGTTGCGTGGGCCACGCGTGCTCGCCCCGCAGATCGGATGCCGGGACCGCGCGCTCCACAATGTCGAACAAAGGTTTGCCGCTCTGCCGATCGAACAGGAAGACGAACCCGCTCTTCGCGATTTGTGCGACGGCATCCACCCGCGCGCCCCCGCGGGTGACCGTGACGAAGTTCGGCGCGGCCGGAAGATCACGGTCCCAGAGGTCGTGGTGGATAGTTTGGAAATGCCACGCCCGCTTCCCTGTCGCGGCGTCGAGAGCGAGGAGCGAGTTCGCAAACAGATTCGCTCCGCGGCGCGCTCCGCCGTAGAAGTCTGGCGTTGCCGATCCGGTTGGCACGTAGACGATGCCACGCCCTGTATCCACGCTCAAACCAGCCCAGCTGTTCGCGCCGCCTGCCGTCCGCCACGCGCCGGCAGGCCACGTGTCGTATCCGAACTCGCCGGGATGCGGAATCGTGTGGAAAGTCCAACGGATCGCGCCGGTGTGGGCGTCGTAGGCACGCACGTCGCCCGGGGCCGAGCCTTCCTCCTCGCCTACCCGCATGCCTTGGATGATCAGGTCCTTGTAGATGGCGCCGGGACTCGTCGCAACGAGATAGGCGTCGCCGATATCACGCGATAAGCCGGCGCTGAGATCCACCGACCCCGATTCGCCAAATGACATGACGGCCCGGCCCGTCCGCGCGTCGAGCGCGTACAGCCGGCGGCCTGCCGTAAAGAAGATCCGTTGGTCGTTACCCGCGGCCCAGTACACGACGCCACGATTGACGTGTGACACCCGCTCCCGATGCGCGAACGGATCGAACCGCCAGATCAGAGTGCCGCGATCGGCACGGAGCGCGATGACCGCGAGTGCCGGGGTCGTCGTATAGAGGACGCCGTCCACCACGATCGGCGTGGCCTGGATCTCGCCGGATCCACTTTGCCGCAGATCGCCGGTATGGTAGACCCACGCGACCCGCAGCTGTGCGACGTTGGTCGTATCGATCTGAGTCAGCGTCGAGTACCGCGTATTTCCAGGGTCGCCCCCGGTGACGCGCCAGTCGACCGACTCAAGTGTAGGGGACGCGCAGCCGGCAATGAGGGCGAGGATCCAGGGCGAGCGCACTCAGCGTGCCGTGGGTGACGGCTTCTTCCAGAGATCGATTGGCTTCGCTACACCTTTGGGTCGGAACGGAAGGGCGATCTTCCGGCCCTCTCCCGCCGAGGCGTAAGCGGCGTACAGGACTTGCTGGACGACGCGTCCCGTCTCGCCGTCGGCAATCGGTGTCTCTTTCCCGCGGACACAACGCGCGAAATGCCGCATCTCCTGAGGGAATCCGTAGTTCCAGTGCTCTTCGAATACGGGAAAGCTCCAGCCCTTGGTGGTCGCCGCTTTTTCGACGGCATAGCCGAAGCCCACCTCCGAATACGTCGGCAGCGCGTTGCCCATGAGCATGTCGGCGTACGTCTGGCCCTTGTCCCCGAAGACTTCAATCGAATCGTCCATCCCGCCCGGGCGGTTCCAGCTGCTCTCGACCATCCCGATCGCGCCGTTCGCGAACTCGATGATCGTCACCGCTTCATCTTCGCCCTGCGTCTGGTCGCGATGCACCTGCTGCGACATCTGCGAGTAGACGCTCTTCACCGCTGGCTTGCCCAGAAACCACCAACAAAAGGCGATGCCGTGGCAGCCGAGGTCCATCACGGCACCGCCGCCCGACTGCTCGACGTCCCAGAACCACGGGGAGTGCGGGCCCGAATGCTTTTCGCCCTGCTTCACGAGATGCACGCGCCCGAACGCGCCCTCGTCCGCCATCTGCTTCGCCTTCACGTATTTCGGTGCAAAGAACAGCTCCTCGGCGTAGAGGAGCAGCACGCCCGCTTTGGCGCAGGCTTCGATCATTGCGTCCGCTTCCTCGAGCGTGATGCAGAGCGGCTTCTCGCACACGACGTGCTTGCCGGCCTTCGCCGCATCGATCGTGATCTGCGCGTGGAGACGGCTGGGCGCAGTAATGGAAATCATCTCGACCTGCGGATCGCGCAGCAGGTCGCGATAGTCGGTGTAGACCTGCGCGACGCCGTGGCGCTTGGCGAACGCGGCGGCATTGCCCTGGGTCGGCGACGCCACGGCCACGACCTCGGCCTCTTCCGGAATCGCCTTGACGGCTCCCGCGATGCAATCGGCCTGGAACCGCGAGCCGATGATGCCGACTCTTACTTTCGACATGTCTGGCCCTGCGGATCCCACACAGCAACGCCGACGCGGGAATCCGCAGTACCATAGTACAGATACCAGCGGCCGCGGAACGGCACCAAACCTTCCACAAACGTCGTACCGGCGGCGTACTGCCCCGTCCGCTCGTAGCGCTCCGTTGGTTTGATGAACGCGCTGTCGGACCGCGCAATCAGTTTCGTGGGCTCGTGCGCATCGAACAGCGCCTGGCCAGCTGAATACGTGCGCGACGGCAGGCTCCCCGCGTTATACATCACCAGGACCCCGTACGTGGTGAGGAGCGCGGGCGGTCCTCCTTCGACGAGCCAGGAGTCGAAATACTCGGGACGTGGCGACAAGACTTTCACGGCGTGCCCGTCCGGGCCTTCCACCGGTGTCCAGTCGAGCAGGTTGTCGGAGGTCGCGATCAGCAGAGCGGGAACGCCGAAGTACATCCAGTACTTGCCGTTTACGCGGGTCGCGATAATGCGGTCGCCCTCGACGCGGCTGAGAATCGCCCCCGATTTCGACTCGACCCGCAGGTATTTGCCGTCCGCCGCACGCGCGAAGACGGGTCCGTGCTTCGTCCAATGAATCAGATCACGGGAGGTCGCGACCGCCAAACGCGGCACGTCGCGATTCCACTGTGTGTAGGTGAGGACGTAAGTGCTATCCTCGGACTGTACAATCCGCGGATCCTCGACGCCGCCCGGCCACTCGTTCTGCCGCTGCGCATCGGTGTCTGGATACAACACGGGCGTCGCGCGCCGGGCGAAGTGGATGCCGTCGCTGCTCTGCGCGAGGCCCAGGCGCGAGGTGTGCCCACCGACTTGCTGGGCGCCGCTGGCGTCTTCTGCGCGATACAGGAGGTAGACCTTTCCATCCTTCACGACCGCCGCGGGATTGAACGTCGCGTACTCCTCCCACGCGACGACGCTGTCGCTAACGGGCGAGCGGAACCGCGCAGCCGGATCGGGCGTGATCACGGGGGTCGCTGGTGCTGGTTTCGCGAACGGGCCAATCATCCACGCTTGCAGCGCGACGACGAGAAACGTCACGGATTCGCTGTGCGGTCTGGCCGACGTCGGAGCCACGCAGTGATTGGCACGCCGGCGAGCATGAGTACCCAAGCGAACACAGGCACGACAACGAAAGGCGTTGCGCGCGGGCGGGGGGCTCCCAGGACGGCAATGCCGTAGACGACCACAGAGACGACCGCGGCGATGACGATGACGACGTCCAGTGCCGTTCGCGTGGTCGCGGACCAGCGCGCGGAGAATCGGCCGGCGAGTGCGTAACCCCCAAATGGGGCGATCACCCACAGCGACATCAGGATCATGAGGAACGGCAGATTGTTGGCGCGGCCGGCGTACAGCGTCAACGCGACTGACCCGATCGCACCGATCACTGCCGCGACTCGAGCGATGGCGTGGAGGCGATCCGTCATTTATACGCCCAGCACGCGCAGTGCCACGCCGGCCAGGGCGCCACCCACGAGCGGTCCGAACACCGGAATGGGTGCGTAGCCCCAATCTGATGACGCCTTCCCAGCGACGGGCAAGATCGCATGCGCGATGCGCGGGCCCAGGTCGCGCGCGGGATTGATCGCGTACCCTGTCGTCCCGCCCAGCGACAGCCCGATGCCCCATACCAGACTCCCGACGAGATAGGCGCCGAGACCGGCAGCCGGACCGGTGGCGGCGACGCTCTTCGAGAAGATCGCGCCGACAACAAAGACGAGCACGAAAGTCCCGATAATCTCGCTCACCAAGTTGGGAACGAGCTGTCGGATGGCCGGGGCGGTGCAGAAGCAGGCGCGCTTCAGAGACGCGTCCGGTGTTACGCGCCAGTGTGGCAGATAGTGCAACCACACCAGCGCGCCGCCCGTGAACGCGCCGAGCAGCTGGGCCACGAGATACGGAGCGACCTTCGAGAAGTCGCCGCCGCGGGCGGCAAATCCTAGTGTGACCGCAGGATTCAAGTGTGCATCGCTCGACCCGCACGCAATCGCGGTAAAGACACCCGCCATCACCGCAAACGCCCATCCGGCGGTGATCACGATCCAGCCACTGCCCTCCGCCTTGGAGCCCTTGAGCAGCACTCCGGCCACGACACCGTCGCCCAACAGGATGAGGACCATCGTGCCGAGAAACTCGCCCAGCACCGGTGAGGTCACGAAGAGCTCCTTGAGGGATTAGGTCTCCTCTACTACGCGCCGCGAAATTAGCCCTTCAGTGACAGATCCGGAATGCGCCGATGCGTGTGGAATACGTCACCGCGTCCCTCTTGAGATAGTCTCCGACATACCAGATCGTGCAGTCGTCGCTCGGGTCGATCGCGGTCTGCGTGTAATCTTCCCACCGCATCGTGTTCGTCTGCGGCGCTTCACCAGTCGCGAGCACCGCCTCGTGTAGCGTGAGGACGCCGAGCGGATCGCCCACGAGCCGCGCGGCGAACCGCTGGCCCGTAAAATTGGGTGTGCCGCCGAACGAATAGCCGATGCCGATATTGCCGTCGCGGTCGATTGCGGGGCTGGCCATCCAGCGATAGAAGCCGTCGGGCGCGTACGTGCCCTGTTGGCGCAGCCGCAGCGTCCGTTCCGGGTTGGGCACGATCGTGAACTCGTACCACCGGACGCCACCGCCGAACGCCGTCGTGTTGACCGAGTGCGCCGCGACGATCGATTCGCGCCCGTTCACGTGCCGATACACCACACGCGCCATGAGCTTGTCGCCCTGCGCGTCGAGGTGCTGGTCCGTTCCCGGCTGCCGCACGCAGGTCGTGAGCTGCCCATCGCACAGGTAGTGGTATGGAGCGACCGCAATCTTGTCCGGGCCGGTGAGCCGCGTGTTGGCCGGATCGTTCCAATCGACTGAGAAGCGCCACGTGTAGATGCTATCAGCGTCGAAGTCGCCGTGCAGCTGTGTGCCGCCGGCCGCGAGAACGACATTCGGCGCGCCGGCGGGCGGCAACGTTGTGCCGTCAAGATCCGCGTTATTCAAGAAGTTCACACCATCGACGACCATGCACTGCTCAGTCGCCGACTCACCCAGCAGCATATGGCGCCGATCGACGACGCAGGTGTGCTTCTGGATCACGTCGTCACCAGTGCTGGTCGGGACGTAGTAACCGTCGGGCCACACGGCGGGGCGCGGATAATCGGGGAACAGCGGTCGCAAGAATTCGTAGCGGTAATACGAGCCAAACGGATCGGGGCTCGTGCTGATCGCATAACACATCGAAAACGGGCCCTTCTCCTCCGGCGGCCGCGGCTGTAGGAGTCGGCGGGTTGTATCGGGAGGGGCGGGAGGCGACGGCGGTACGGTCGGTGGAACGAACAGGGGCGCCGCGGGACCGGGTTGGCCCGCCACCCCAGGCGTACTGACGTAGGCCTTCGACGACGCTTGCCAGGGCAGCGGTTGATCGGGACGCTCGGGACTACGAACGAAGATCGGCATGACGATGAGCCAGCGATCGGCGAGCTGATCGTAGCGCACGACGGCGTCCCCATTGTTGTGCGCCTCGCAGGCGCCGCCGAAGCCCTTGAACAGCATATTCGTCGCAACGGGGCCGTAGACGATCCCGCCGTTCTTGCGGAAAATCGCCATGCGCGTGTTCACAATCTGGAACACGTAATCTCGGCTCACGGCGAGCGAGTTGTCGGATGGATTGCGCGGCGCCCAACGGCCGTGCGGGCCCTGGAGGCCGAAGCCCAGGCCGTCGAAGCTCGTGACCAACGTGGCGGCCGGCCGGCTCCCCTGCTCCATTTGTTCGACAGACGCGCCGGGTACGATCGGATCGCGGGGCAAGTGCGTGCACGCAGCGATTGCCAGCCCACCGAGCACCGCCAGTCGCTTAGCAGTAATCACTTCATCCGCTTCTGAAGGTTGTGAACCATCTGCATGACCGGCTTATGCATCTCTCCCTTTGTGAGCCAGGAGATTGCGAACGCAATGATCGCGATGGACTCTGGTAGAAAGATCGGTGCCCGAGTGAACATCGAGCTGGCGGCCCAGAGCACGCTCACGATCATCACGACCCCGCAGGCGAGGCAGATATCGTCCCGTCGTCGCTTTTCCGGGGGGCGGTCAGCGCGGCGCGGGACGTTCGATTTCCGAAACAACCAGATCGCAAAAAGGATGAACGCGACGAACAGGACCACGGCCGAGACGTAGTGGACCCTCACCATGTAGGAGCTCCACCATGTGGGTGCGGACAAGCCGGCCGGGGGCGACGTCGGGAACAAGGCGACAAGGATCGCTGCCATTCCGCCCACCAAACCGAGTAAGCGATCCACGATGACATCCTTGTATCCGGGATAGGTGAGCAGGAATAGCGCCAAGGCAAACAGCACGCCGACAAAGATGGCCACGGCTCCCGTGTAGTAGTACGCGCTGATCGAGTGCAGCGGCGTCCACGCGGGGAGGCCCACCGTGTGGCGCAGGCCGGCAAACACATAGAGAAGAAGGGGAAGGAGGAGTCCGAGAATACCGATGAGTCGGCGATGCGCTTGTTGCGACAAGCTGTCGGCCGTCGGGTCCACGCCGCTATGAAGGCTCATGTGCCTAAGGTACGGGCCGGATCTTGTTGATACAAACTGCGCAATTGGGCGTACAGATCTGAATCCTCGCGCGCCAGCTCGAGCGGTTTCTCGAAGAAACTCTCCGTCGCCACGGCCAAAAACTCGGCGATGTTCGTCCCGCCGTACGTGTGCAGCGCGCTGGGCGTGCGGGTTTCGATCTTGGCGCACAGACGGTCGTAGCTCTCCGCGAGCACACGACGCCACGTCTCGGGATCGGAGACACTCGGCCGCATATCGGCGAACCCCGGGCTGGAGGGCGTGAGATGACGCTCAAAATCCAGCTCATGCGCGAATTCGTGGAGCACCACGTTAGTGCCATCGGCCGGATTCTGCGCTCCCTCGAGGACCGCCTCCCACGAGAGCACGACGACACCGTTGCCCCATGACTCTCCCAACAAAGGCTCAGGATGCTTCCGCGGATCGTAGACTCGACGTGGTACGAAGGTGCGCGGATACACGAGGATCTCGCGCACACCGGGGAAAGGCTCGCCCGGCAAGGCCAGCGTGAGCAGACACGCCTGCGCGGCGATGATCAGCTGGATCTCTTCCGTGAGGGTGACCCCCTGACAACCCTCCCAATGCCGCGTGCGGATCAACTCGCGACTGGCCCGAAGCAGCTTGAGCCGGTCGGCATCGCTGAGATGCCGGGTCGCCGGTAAGGAATCATCGAGGAGAGACAGCCATCGCGGTGGCAGCGGCTGCGACTGCTGGCGCAGCGCGGTACGCGCGCTCAGTCGCAGCAGCAGCGGCCGAAGGGTGAGCACCGCGGCGAGCAGGACCAATCCACTGGCTGCGAGAACGAGAACGCGATCCAATCACTGCAATCTACGAGGGGCCCAGCTTCATGCGATCCCGCGCCTGGGCGAGCATGCGCTCCGCAAAATCCACGCGTTCCTGGAGCTCCGCGAGTTGAGTGGACTGCATCGCGAGCTTCGCCTGCGTTTCTTCTAATACGGCCGCGTGGTCGTCCAACTGTTGCTGCATGCTGGCCAGGTTTCCGGTGGCGCCTTCTTTCAGACGGGTAGCCGCAAACGCGAATACAAGCGCCAGCGAGACGTGCACCGCGGAATGCCACGCCTCCGAGGAGGCAATCGCGAAGCCGGCGCCAGCCACGTTCACCACGCTCAGCACGATGGCCATGCGGCGCCAGAACGTGGGGGTCATGGAGCGTTCACGCCTTTCAACAGAAGCCAGAGCGTCAGGGACCCTTCGCCCACGATAGCAATGGGAATGACGAACGGCGCAAGGTGAGCGCCCACGGTTGGCGAGAGAAAGCTCGTAAATGAGTTGACCAGATAACTCGATCCCCCAAGTACCAACAGCACTCCAAGAACTCGTGGGATCAGGTTGGACCGCGTGATCAAATATCCGACCGCAACGATCTGGGAGCCGAAAAACACCATGGAGACGTAGAAGCCCTGCGCCGCCGTGGAGGCACTGACGTCACTCGCGGCACCGCTCGCTACGCCGGCCACGCCGCACACGGCGGCCAACAACGACAAGCTCGTGTTCACAGGCTTGAACAACTCGTAGAGCAATACCGTCACGCCGAGGTAACACACGCCGCCCAACTGAGTGGCGGCAAAAGCGAGACGGGGTTGCCCGGTCTGCGTCAGTACGGCGACCACGCTCACGGCAATCACGACCAACCACAGCGCGCCTGCGAGCCTAGCAATGCGACGTGGATCGTTCATCGCGCCTCCTGCGGTCCCGCTTCTAGGGGCGGCGCGACACCTTTGATGATAAACCAGACCGCGATGACCAGCTCGAACACCGCCACCGGTAGCCACATGAGTTGAGTCGCAGGTCCAGTGAGGAGCCGCGCGATCTGTAAGGGAAGCGCGATTGCGACCAGCGCGGACGAGACGACGCCGAGCCATGCCAGCCAGACAGGGACCATGCGACCGCGGAGGAGGAGCCAAGAGAAGGTGGTGCTCCCCAAAGCAAAAAACCAGGCGCCGATCGTCCAGGGCTGATTCAGGACGAACGCTGCGAGCGCTCGTACTGCGCCGGTATCTGATGAACTGCTACTGGCGACGGTCACGATGGAGAGCAGGCCCAGAGTCGCTGGGTGCGAGGCGGCACCGATAACGCCTTCCGCCACCCGGCAGGTCAAACCGAGCATCGCGAGATCACGATCCTGGTCGCGGGTGATGGCGTAGAGTGTCACGGCGAGCACGAGCGCGCAGAAGCCCCCGACCATCGAGAGGACGACAGTGAGACGGATGTCGGCAGCATGTTGCGCTATGGTGACGACCTTCGCGGCGATGTCACTGCCGGCCGTCGCTCGGTCAGATAGCAGCATGCTCGGAAATGCGACAGCGATGTAGAGGAGATAGGCAATGCCGGCGATGCGAGCATTCGTCCTGCGTGTCATGTTTGTTCCGGCCGAGGTTATAGGCCCCTACGGGAGGTGATGTTGCAGGATTCAACGGAATCGCCAAACTAGGTCCGTGACGAAACACGACCTCGATCGTCGCAGTTTCATCAAGCGCTCGACCACCGTCGCCGCGGGCACCCTTCCTTCGCTTGCACTGCCGGTCTCGACCGACGCGACACGTCTGAAGGTCGTGTGTGTCGGCGGGCACCCAGACGATCCCGAATCGGGCTGCGGCGGCACGCTGGCGCGGTATGTGGCCCTGGGTCACGAAGTAACCATCGTTTACCTCACGCGCGGCGAGCGCGGCATCGCCGGGAAGTCGCTGGACGAGGCGGCACGCATCCGCTCCGCCGAGTGTGAGATGGCCTGCCGCATCCTCGGTGCGCGCGCCAGGTTCTTCGGCCAAATCGACGGCGCGACCGAGGTGACTCACGCGCATGTTGACGCGATGACACGACTCCTCGCCGCCGAAAATCCCGACATCGTGTTCACGCATTGGCCGGTCGATACGCACATGGATCATCAGGTCGCCAGCATGCTCACGATCCGGGCGTGGATGAGCCTGAACACGCCGAGCCTGTACTTCTTCGAAGTCGATCTGGGCAGTCAAACGGAGGGGTTCCTGCCGAACACGTACGTGCACATCTCCACCATCGTGGATAAGAAGAAAGCAGCGTTGTTCGCGCATGCCAGCCAGGACGGAGAGGGGATTTGGCGCGAGTATCACGAGATCATGGCGCAGTGGCGCGGGCGCGAAATCGGGGTGGCCGCCGCTGAAGCATTCATCCACCTGAATCGTGATCATCAGGGCAGTCCCCTCCCAGGTCTGTAAGCTCGCGCTCTGCCTGTGCACGAGCCTCCTCGCGCAGGATCGGACCGCGCGCGTGCTCGTGTGGGGTGGCGATGCGGAGGGCGGTGCCCCGTACGTGGAAGCGGACCCCGCGAATCCGGCTCGCGTCCGCGGCTTCGATGTCGAGGTGGCTGAGCGGATCGCGCGCGGACTTGACCGCGGGACCGCCAGGTTCGTCCAGGTCCAGTGGTCGGACATCGACCTTTCCGTAGAACGCGGCGACTTCGCGCTTGGCCTCTCGGGAGTCGAGGATACACCCGCGCGCCGCGCCCAACATGCCGTCACGATCCCCTATTTCGAATTCCGCGAAGTGCTGGCGGTGCGGCCCGCGGATGCGGCTCGCATCCACGGTCTGGCGGATCTCCGTGGTCGCCGCGTCGCGACGCTCGGCTCAACGATCGCGTATAACATACTCCTCGCCGCGCGCGACTCGACCGGTCTCATCGCCATTTCCTACGATGACGACGTCCATCCCTATGCGGACCTCGTCCGGGGCCGAATGGACGCCGTGTTGCTGGACCACATCATCGCGCAGCGCGCGCTCCGCCGGCGGGGCGGCATCGGCTTTGTGATCTTGCCGCAACCGGTCGCGGTCGGTCACTACGTCGGTGTCCTCGCGCGCGCAGACTCCGCGCTGCGCGACTCGGTGGATGCGGTCCTGCGCGAGGCGATGCGGGACGGAAGTCTCGAGCAGATCTTCCGCCGCTGGAACGTGTGGGACGAGACCCAGGGAGCTCTGTTCGACCGCGTATTGCGGGCAAAAACCGCGATGGCGGCGGGGGCGGTTGGTCCGGCCGGGGCCGCTCAAGCTCTCGCCTATCTACCATCATTGGCGCGCGCCGCGGCCGTGACGCTGCTGGTCTCAGTGCTCTCGATGGCACTGGCAGTCATTGTCGGGTTGGCAGTGGCCTCTGGCCGGCTGTACGGGTCCGTCTTGCTGCGGTGGCTGACGACTTTCTACGTCGAGGTGATTCGGGGCACGCCGCTGCTGTTACAACTGTTCGTCATCTATTATGGATTGGCAGGTGTCGTGCGCCTCCCGGCGTTTCTCGCCGCAATTCTTGCGCTCGGGCTGAACTACGCGGCCTACGAAGCGGAGATCTACCGCGGCGCGCTGGAGGCCGTCCCGCGGGTCCAGCTCGAGGCGGCACGCACCCTCGGCTTCACGGAGCTGCAGATCCTGCGCCTCATCCGGGGACCGCAGGCGCTCCGCTACGCACTCGCTCCGATGACCAACGATTTCGTCGCAATGCTCAAGGACTCCGCGCTCGTCTCGGTCATCACCGTCGTCGAGCTCACGAAACAGACCGCGATCTACGCGACCAACGTGGGCAGCTGGATCGTTCCCGGTCTCCTGTGCGCCGCCGTGTACCTCGCCATGTCGCTGCCCCTGGCGCGGCTGGCACGCCGGCTGGAGCATCGCTGGCGCGTGGGCGCCGCATGAGCTCCGGCTCACTCCTCGTCATCGATGCACTGTGCGTCCGCTACGATGCTCGGGACATCCTGCGCTCATTATCCCTCGAGGTCGCGCGCGGCGAGATGGTGGCGCTGATGGGTCCGTCGGGCGTCGGCAAGACGACCGCGCTGCGCGCGGTCGCCGCGCTCCAGCCGTTCGATGCGGGAGCGATTCGCATCGACGGATTTGCACTGACTCCGGGACCCGTGCCACCGGAGACGCGGCTCGTCCCGCTGCGGCGGCGCGTGGGGTTCGTATTCCAGAGCCACGCGTTGTTCGAGCATCTCACCGCGCTCGACAACATCACGCTCGCGCTGCGGCACGTCCTCGGAAAGACGCGCACCGAGGCGGATACCATCGCCGCGACGCTGCTCGCGTCGTTGGACGTCGGCGCGCGCGCGGGCGCACGGCCGAGTCAGCTGTCAGGCGGTGAGGCGCAGCGGGTGGCGATCGCCCGCGCGCTGGCGCCGGATCCCGCGCTGCTGCTGATGGATGAGCCGACGGCGGCACTCGATCCCGCGCGTCGCAGCGCCCTGGCGACAACGTTGCGGGGCCTGTGCGAGCAGGGACGCAGCCTCCTCGTCGCCACGCATGACGCTGAGTTTGCGGCGCACGCCAATAGGGTCGTTACGCTAATCTAGAACTTTGGAATCGGCGGCTTCGGCGGTTCGGGTGAGCGCGGAATCTTGGCCGGCTCCCACGGCTCGGGTGGCTCTGGCTTAGGCGGGAGCGGAAGGGGCACGGGGATCTTCGGCGTGGTCGGTTTGCTCGGCGTTGGTTTCACGTTTCCTCCTTTCCTTTATGTACGTAGACGCCAAATGCCCAGTGCCGCGGTGGCGGGAAGCGCGGCCCCTTCCACCCCAGGGCGAGAAGCCGTCCGGCAATCAGGATGTTCATGAAGCCATGGCCCAGCAACGCCACGCTCCCAGCAGCCTCGGCGCGAGCGATCAGGATCTGCGCGGCCTCCGCGGCGCGCGTGCGGGCGGCCTTGAAGCTCTCGACCCCCGCCGACCAGCCGCACAGCCAGGCGGATCGGGCGAGCGAGGTCCAGACGCCGGGACGAAGCCGCAGGCGCGATGTGATGGCGCAGGGCAACGCCGGCTCACGAAAATGGTCGTCGATCAACGGGACCACGGCCGGCGCGATGAGTCGCGCCGACTCGATCGACCGTCGCAGGGGGCTCGCGATGAGACAGCGCGCGTCTCGAATCAGCTGCTCGAGATCAGCGCCCGGAGGGGGGCGCTGCACCGGCTCGAGCGCGGCGTCGCGCTCTCCCTCCAGCCATTGAGCGAGGCCATGGCCTGGAATTGGAGTTCTGAAGTCCCAGGCGGGCAACCCGTGTCGCGCGAGAATGATCCTAAGCAGGCTCGACTCGACGACGAACCCTGAGCCCAAGCCATGCAAGAACCACGGCAGGCAGGAACACGACCAACGCTTCTTGGATCAGTTGGCCCGGGAGACCGCGCGCTGAACCGAGCGGAGTCCACAGAAACCGAAATCGCTGCGTCGAGAACGGCGCTAGAAAAGCGATGCCAGACGAGTAGGTCGAGAGCGCATCGAGACAGCTGTGCGAGAGCAGCGCGACGCCGAGGATGACGGCGATTCGGGCGCGA
>DASWCE010000146.1:0-2225 GCA_036390255.1 Gemmatimonadales bacterium
CTAGCTTTCGTGGCGGCGAGGCCCAATGCGATGAGACTCGCAGATACGAAGCGCCAAACCCCAAATCCTTCCTTCAGGATGAAAGTAGAGATGACCGCCGCAATCAGCACGCTCGTTTCCCTGAGGCTGGACACCATAGCCATCGGGGCGACTGCCAACGCCCAGACGATGATCCAGTAACCACCGACCTGCAAAATCCCCCCGACCATGCCAGTCCCCAGATTTCGCCTCGCGACGGCTAAGGCATCACGCCCTTTCCAGATGTACACGATGAGAAATGTAAGAAGTCCGTCGCCTATGGTTAGCCAAACCGCAAAGCCGATTGCGGATCCGGCTTGACGCGCACCCATGCCATCTACGACGGTATACGAGGCGATCAGCACCCCAGTCAGGAGGGCGTAAATCACCGGCTTTGGTTTTTTCCAGACCCCACACTCGCGTTCGAAAGTCAACGTCATCACTCCACAGGCAAGGCACAAGGTGCCGAGCAGTGCAAGCGGCGTGAGGGTTTCCCCAGTGAACACCAGGGCGCCCACTGCTACGAGCAGCGGGGCCGATCCCCTGGCAATCGGATAGACCTGCCCCAAGTCTCCGTGGTCGTACGCGATCGGTAGAAAAAAATGATAGGCGGTATGCAGCAGAATCGTCGCTGCCAAGAAACTCCAGCTCTCGGGAACTGGCGCGTCGACGAAAGGCGCTACGAGGAGCGAAAAGATGCTACCCGCGAGCGTCACGAGCATCATGACGATGACTCGATCTCCGCGGATCTTGATGAGAGTGTTCCAGATTGCATGAAACGCTGCCGCGACAAGCACCAGGCCGGCTACTTCGATGCTCATATCGCACGCCTCCGCTTCTTAAACCAACGCTCCCGGCCTCTTCAAATACCTCGTCTTGATCGTCTCGAGCGCGTGGAAGGTGAGCGCGCCCACGGTCCCGGTCGGATTGTAGCCGCCGTTCTGCGGGAAGGCGCTCGCGCCGACGACGAAGACGTTCGGCACGTCCCAGCTCTGCAGGTATTTGTTGACCGCGCTGGTCGCCGGCTCCGCGCCCATCACGGCGCCGCCGGTGTTGTGCGTGCTCTGGTACGGGACGATGCTGTATTTTTCCCGGCGCGGATTGGCGTTGAGCTTGCTCGCGCCGGCGGCCTTGGCGATCTCGACGGCCTTCTTCGTCATGTAGTCCGACATCTTGTGTTCGTTGTCGTGGAAGTCGAAGGTCATGCGCAGCAGCGGCAGGCCGTAGGCGTCGCGGTAGGTCGGGTCGAGGTCGAGGCAGTTGCTGCGGTAGCTCTGGCAGGAGCCGTGGCAGGTGATGCCGAAGGAGCGGTTGTAGTAATGGGCGACGGCTTTCTTCCAGGCCGAGCCCCAGCGCGGCGTTCCCGAGGGCACCGGGTTGGTGTCGATCGGCCGCGCGCCGCTGCTCGCGGCGCCGACCCAGCCGCCGCCGATGAAGCCGAGCCCTGAGTGGTCGAAGTTGTCGCCGTCGAGATCGTCGATCATCGTCGAGAGCGCGCCCGCGCCCATGAACTGGTTGAACACCTTGTCCTCGAAGAAGAGCGTCACGTTGCTCGTCGTCTGGTACGCGTAGTTGCGCCCGACCACGCCGCGGCCGGCGGCCGGATCGTAGGGCGCGCCGATCCCGGAGAGCAGCATCAGGCGCACGTTGTTGAAGACATAGGAGGTGAGCAGCACCAGCTCCGCCGGCTGCTCGAACTCGCGCCCGCGTGAATCGACGTAGGTGACGCCGACCGCGCGCTTTTTCTCGGAGTCGAGATTGACCTTGACGACGTTGGCGAGCGTGCGCAGCTCGTAATTCTTGTTCGCGAGCAGCACCGGCAGCACCGTCGTCTGCGGGCTCGCCTTGGCGCCCATCTCGCAGCCGAAGCGCTCGCAATAGCCGCAATAGACGCAGGCGCCCAGCATGACGCCGTACGGATTGGTGTACGGGCGCGTCATGTTCGCCGACGGTGCCGGGAATGCGTGATAACCCAGCTCGCTCGCCGCCTTGCCGAAGAGCGATCCGGCATAGGAAGTTTTCATCGGCGGGTTCGGGTAGTCGCGCGAGCGCGGGCCTTCGAACGGATTGCCGCCTGGCTGGATCTGCCCTTTCAGGTTGCCGGCCTTGCCGCAGATGCCGTACAGATATTCGAAGCGGTCGAAGTGCGGCTCGAGCTCGTCGTAGGTGACGCCCCAGTCCTGGCTGGTGCAATCGGGGGCGAGCTG
>DASWCE010000147.1:0-15956 GCA_036390255.1 Gemmatimonadales bacterium
CTCACCCTCGAGGACGTGCTGGAGATCACGCGCTGGGAGCGCCCCAAAGGCGTCGTCGTGCAGTTCGGCGGCCAGACACCGCTGCAGCTCACCAAGCCGCTCGAGGCCGCCGGCGTTCCGATCCTGGGCACCTCGCCCGACGCGATCGACATCGCCGAAGACCGCGAGCGGTTCGAAGAGCTCGCGGACAGGCTCGGCGTCACCCAGCCACCCAACGGCATCGCCCGCTCGGTCGCGGAGGCGGTCGCTGTCGCCCAGCGGATCGGCTATCCGGTGCTGGTGCGCCCGTCGTATGTCCTCGGTGGGCGGGCGATGGAGATCGTGTACGACGACGGCTCGCTCGAGGACTACTTCGTGAAGGCGGCCCGCGTCGCACCGGAACACCCGGTGCTCATCGACCGCTTCCTCGAGGACGCGTTCGAGGCCGACGTGGATGCGATCGCCGACGGCACGCGCTGCGTGATTGGCGGCGTCATGCAGCACATCGAGGACGCGGGCGTGCATTCCGGCGATTCGGCCTGCGTGCTGCCGCCGTACCTGATCGGCGACCGGCAGGTGGAGGAAATGCGCCGCCATACCGAGGCGTTCGCCAAAGCCCTGAACGTGGTCGGGCTGATCAACGTCCAGTACGCCATCAGGAACGGCGTGGTCTATGTGCTCGAGGTCAATCCGCGGGCCTCCCGGACAGTGCCGTTCGTGAGCAAAGCGACCGGGGTCCCCCTCGCCAAGCTCGCCGCGGCGGTCATCGCCGGGCGGACACTGGACGATTTGGGCCTTCCCGATGAGCTTCCCGTCGCCGGGGTCGCGGTCAAGGAGGCCGTGTTCCCCTTCACGAAGCTGCCCGGCGTGGATACCGTGTTGGGGCCGGAAATGCGGTCCACCGGAGAAGCGATGGGCCTGGCCGACAGCTTCGGGATGGCGTTCGCCAAGGCGCAGATTGCCGCGGAAGGCAGCCTGCCGCTGGCAGGTACGATCTTCGTGACGGTGAACGACCACGACAAGCCGACGGTGTTGCCCATCGCGCGCCGCTTTCACGAGCTGGGATTCCGCATCCTGGCGACCGAGGGGACACAGCGTTATCTCCGGGGCCGCGGCGTTCCGGCGGAGCGCGTCATGAAGGTGCACGAGGGGCGGCCCAACGCGATCGATTTGATCGTGTCGGGCGAGGTGCAGTTGTTGATCAACACGCCGCTCGGGAAGTTCACGCAGGCGGATGACTATGCCATCCGGCGCGCCGCGCTGGTGCACCGGGTGCCGTACACGACGACTATGTCCGCGGCCAGTGCCGCGTGTGATGCAATCATTGCTCTCCGCAGCCGGATCGGGAGCGTCAGGAGCTTACAGGAATGGCACGAAAGAGCGAACGGCGAAAGGTCGCCGACCGTCGGCGGGGCGCGCGGGGGGCTGGAGGGGCAGGGGGGGCAAGTAGCGGCAGCAAAGGCGTAGCAAAACCGGTCGCCAAGCCCAGAGCCAAGACGCCGGAGACTCCACCACCGCCCACGCCGAGAATCAAATTCCGCGGCAAACTGCTCGAGAACGAGCCGCTGGCCCGCTACACCACGTGGCGGATCGGCGGGCCAGCCCGCTACCTCGCGCTGCCCGCCGACAGCGAGGATGTGGTCCGCGCCCTCGAGATGGCGCAGGAGCGCGGACTGCCGTGGGTCGTCCTTGGGTTGGGCTCCAACGTGCTCGTGAAAGACGGCGGCTTCCCCGGCGTGGTGATCCGGATGGGCAAGGGGCTCGACCGATTCGAAATGAAGGGCGCGACGGCCATCGTCGGGGCGGGTATGCCGACCCCGATCCTGGCGCGCCGTACGGCGGAAGCGGGGTTTGTCGGTGTCGAACGCTTCGTCGGGATTCCCGGCACGGTGGGCGGCGGGATCTACATGAACGCGGGCTGCCACGGCGCCGAGTTCTCGGAAATCGTGACGGAGGTGTCCGTCATGGACCCGCGGGGCAAAGTCAAGCAGCTCTCGCGTAAACAGATCTCGTTCAAGTATCGCTCGAGCAACATCGAGGGCCTCGTGCTCGAGGCGAAGCTCGTCCTCGGCGAAGAGTCTCCCGCCAAACTCAAGGAGCTGCAGGCAAAGCTGTTCCGCTGGCGCAAGGCCGGCACACCGTTCGATCAGCCGTGCTGCGGTTCGACCTTCAAGAACCCGAGCGGCATTACCAAGTCGGCGGGCATGTTGATCGACGAGTGTGGCCTGAAGGGATTTCAGATCGGTGGGGCGCAGGTATCCAGCCTGCACGCCAACTACATCGTCAACAAGGGTACGGCGACCGCGAGCGACGTGCTCAAAGTCATCGATCACCTCCGGAAGACGGTCGCCAAAAAGGCGGGCATCACGCTGGAGCTCGAGTGCAAGATCATCGGCAACTGAACTACTTCGTGCACGAGTCCAGCTACGTCGACGAAGGGGCGATCGTCGGGAACGGCACCAAGATCTGGCACTTCTCGCATGTCATGCCGGGAGCCGTGATTGGCGAACGCTGCAATCTCGGCCAGAACGTCGTCGTGATGCCGGGCACGAAAATCGGCAACAACGTCAAGATTCAGAACAACGTCTCCATCTACGAAGGCGTGGAGCTGGAAGACGACGTCTTCTGCGGACCCTCCTGCGTGTTCACCAATGTGATGAATCCGCGCAGTCACGTGTCGCGCAAGCACGAATATCGACGGACGCTCGTGAAGCGCGGCGGCTCGATCGGGGCGAACGCCACGATCGTCTGCGGCGTCACGCTGGGCGAATACGCCTTCATCGGCGCGGGGGCGGTGGTGACGTCGGATGTCCCCGCCTACGGGCTCATGGTCGGCGTGCCCGCGCGCCGCGTCGGGTGGATGTGCCAATGCGGTGAGCGGCTGCATCCGAGCACCGCTGCCGCCACGTGCGCGCGCTGTGGCGCGAGCTACACGGAAACCGGCGGCGGGTTGCGCCAGATCACTCCCGCGCGCGTGGGTGCCTCATGAACGTCCCCATGCTCGATCTGGTCGCGCAGCACAACGCCATCAAGGGCGATGTGCTCCCCGCGATGATGCAGGTCATCGAGACGCAGCAGTTCATCATGGGCGCCTGGGTTCCGCAACTGGAAACTGAAGTGGCAAAGCTTTCGCATGCCAGGCATGGGATCGGATGCGCGAGCGGAACGGACGCGCTGCTCCTCCCGCTTAAAGCGCTGAACCTCAAGCCAGGGGACGAAGTCATCACGACTCCGTTCACGTTCTTCGCGACGGCCGGGACGATTCACAACGCCGGGGGCACGCCGGTGTTCGTCGACATTCAACCCGACACCTTCAACATCGATCCGGCGGCCGTGAAGCGCGCGATTACGCCGCGCACGCGGGCGATCATGCCCGTGCATCTCTACGGACAAATGGCGGACATGCTGGAGCTGATGCAAATCGGACGGTCCAAGGGCGTAAAGGTCATCGAAGATGCGGCTCAGGCGATCGGCGCCCGCCGCAAGATCGACGGCGAATGGCGGATGGCGGGCGAGCTGGGCTGGGTCACTGGCTATTCGTTCTTCCCGAGCAAGAATCTTGGCGCCTGGGGTGACGCCGGCATGATGGTGACATCGGACGACGCCGTCGCCGAGCGCCTCAAGAAGTTGCGACTGCACGGCGGCGCCAAGCAGTATCATCACGACGAAGTCGGTACGAACTCGCGCCTGGACTCACTCCAGGCCGCCGTTTTGCTCGCCAAGCTGCCGCATCTGGCGGCGTGGTCAGCGCAGCGACGTGAGCACGCCGCCTACTATACGAAGGCGCTGGCGGACGTCCGGCAGGTCAAGCCGCCAGTCGTGGACCTCGCGAACGAGCACATCTTCCACCAGTACACGCTGCGCGCCGAGCGCCGCGACGAGCTCGCGGCGCATCTCAAAAAGGAAGGAATCGGCCATGCCGTGTATTACCCGGTCCCGCTCCACCGCCAGCCGTGTTTTGCGCACCTGGGCTACAAGGACGGCAGCCTTCCCCAGGCGGAGCAGGCCGCGCGCGAAGCGATCTCGCTGCCGATTTACCCGGAGCTCACCCGCACGCAGCTCGATCGGGTGATCGATGCAATCCGCGGATTCTATCGGTGCAGCGGCTCAAGATCGGCGTAGTCGGCGCCGGTTCGTGGGGGCGCAATCACGTCCGCACGGTCGCCGGGCTGGCGGAGGGCGAGCTGACAGCAGTTTGCGACACAGATGCCAAGATTCGGGAACGGGTCTCCCGGCAATACCCCGGGGCCCTCGTGACCGCCGACCTGGGGGCGCTGCTTGGGGCCGTGGACGCCGTCATCGTTGCCTCCCCGGCGGCTACCCATGCCGCCGTCGCACGCCAGGTGCTCGAGGCCGGCAAGCCGGTCCTGGTCGAGAAGCCGTTTGCGCTCACGGTGCGGGATGCCGAAGCAGTAGCCAAAGAAGGTGCGCAGCGGGGGATCCCGGTGCTCGCCGGGCATCTGCTGGTCTACCATCCCGCCGTCGAGCGCCTGCGCGAGATGGTGCAGAACGGCGAGCTGGGCAAAGTATTCTATTTATATGGGCTCCGGGTGAACCTGGGGCAGGTTCGCAAGGACGAGAACGCGCTCTGGAGCTTTGGACCGCATGATGTGTCAATGGCACTCTACTTGCTTGGTGAGCAACCCGTACGCGTGGCTGCCCAGGGCAAGAGCTATCTCCAACCGGCCATCGAGGACGTGGTCTTTCTCACGATGGAGTTCGCGAGCGGCGTACTGGCGCACGTCCAGATGTCGTGGCTCGATCCGCACAAAGAACGGAAACTCACCGTGGTAGGGGCCAAGAAGATGGTCGTATTCGACGACATGGAGCCGCGCGAAAAGCTGCGCATCTACGACAAGGGCGTGGACCGCCCCCCGGAGTACCGCTCATTTGGCGAAAGCCTGGCCATTCGGGAGGGCGACATTTTTATTCCCCGAATTCCGGCCGTGGAGCCGCTCGCGGCCGAGTTGGCGCATTTTGTTCGGGCGGCCCAGGGTCGCGAGGCGCCGCGCGCGAGCGCGGAAGACGGCGTCCGCGTGGTCCGCGTGCTCGATGCCGCCTCGCGCTCGTTGGCCCGCGGTGGCGCCCCGGAGACACCATGACCGCCCCCCCGGCTGCCGCAGCACCTACGATGGTCGATACCTTGCTCGCGAAGGGGAAGGACCGCACCGCCATCTTTGGCGTGGTCGGTCTCGGCTACGTCGGACTGCCGCTCGCAATGGAGCTTGTCCGCGCCGGCTACCGCGTGCTCGGCGTCGACGTGAACCCGCGCGTTGTCGATTCCCTCAACGCGGGCCGCTCGCACATTCAGGACGTCCCGGCCGCCACCCTCGCGGATGCCGTACACGCGAAGCAGTTTTCGGCCACGGCCGATCTGACGCGGCTCAAGGAGCCGGACGTCATCTCGATCAGTGTGCCGACGCCGCTGTCCAAGACCAAAGACCCCGATGTGAGCTACGTGCTCGCCGCGACCGAATCGGTGAAGCGCGCCCTGCGCAAGGGGCAGCTGGTCGTACTCGAGTCCACGACCTATCCCGGCACCACACGCGAGCTGATGCTGCCAGCGCTCGAATCGACGGGTCTGAAAGTTGGCGAGGACTTCTTCCTCGCGTTTTCGCCGGAGCGCGTGGACCCGGGCAACGTCCGCTTCAATACGCGCAACACTCCCAAGGTCGTGGGCGGCATCACGCCCAATTGCCTGAGACTGGCGATGGCGCTGTATCAACCGGCGATCGACACGCTGATCCCGGTTTCCTCGCCGGAAGCGGCCGAGCTCGTGAAGATCCTCGAGAATACGTTCCGCAGCGTGAACATCGGGCTCGTCAATGAAATGGCTATCGTGTGCGACAAGCTCGGCGTGGATGTCTGGGAAGTGATCGAGGCCGCGGCCACGAAACCGTTCGGATTCATGAAATTCACGCCGGGTCCCGGCGTGGGCGGGCACTGTATCCCGCTCGACCCGCACTACCTCGCGTGGAAGATGCGCACGCTCAACTACAAGACGCGCTTCATCGAGCTCGCCGGCGAGCTCAACGCGGAGATGCCCGAATTCTGGGTCAGCAAGGTGGTCGACGCGCTCAACGAGCAGGTCAAGGCGGTGCGCGGCAGTCGGGTGCTGCTGCTCGGCGTCGCGTACAAGAAGAACATCGACGACATCCGCGAGAGCCCGGCGCTCGACGTGATCCGGCTGCTGCACCAGCGCGGCGCGCAGGTCTCCTACCACGATCCGCACGTGCCGACGCTGAAGGAAGACGGCATTTCGCTGAGCTCGGTGGCGCTGACGCCCGAAACGCTGCGTGCCGCGGACTGCGTCATGATCGTCACCGATCACGACGCCGTTGATTATCAGGTCGTGAAGCGACATTCGCGCGCCACGGTGGACACGCGCCACGTGCTGGCGCGTGAGCGCAAGGGAGAGCGAGCGGGGGGGGGAGCGTGAAGGTAGCCGTCGTCGGCACGGGTTACGTCGGCCTCGTGGTGGGCGCCTGCCTCGCGGAGACGGGCAACGACGTGATTTGCGCCGACGTCGACGCCGCCAAGGTCGGCTCGCTCAAGCAGAACAAGCTCCCCATCTACGAGCCTGGGCTCGAGCCGATGGTCGTCCGCAATCAGCGCGACGGCCGCCTGACGTTCACGACGAGCGTCGGGGAAGCGGTGGAGCGGTCGGAAGTCGTCTTTATCGCGGTAGGCACGCCGCCCGACGAAGATGGCTCCGCCGATCTGCAGCACGTGCTTGCCGTGGCGGGCACGATCGGCGAGCACATGAACGGGCCCAAGCTCGTAGTCACGAAAAGCACCGTGCCGGTGGGGACGGCGGAAAAGGTCCGCGCCGAGATCGCGCAGCGGACCCGCACGCCGTTCCACGTGTGCTCCAACCCCGAGTTTCTCAAGGAAGGGGCGGCGGTCGAGGACTTCATGAAGCCCGACCGCGTGGTCGTCGGCGTGGACTCCGACGAAGCCGCGAAGGTCATCGAAGAGCTGTACGCCCCGTTCGTCCGGACCGGCAATCCGCTCATCGTCATGGACATTCCGTCGGCGGAGATGACGAAGTACGCCGCGAACGCGATGCTCGCGACGCGGATATCATTCATGAATCAGATCGCGCGGCTGTGCGAAGCCGTGGGCGCGAGCGTCACGCATGTCCGTCGCGGCATCGGTAGCGACCGTCGCATCGGACCGGCGTTCCTCTTCCCGGGTCCCGGGTACGGGGGATCCTGTTTTCCCAAGGACGTCAAGGCGCTGATCCGGACCGCGGCCGACCGCAGCGTGCCGGTCGACATTCTCGATGCGGTCGAAAAAGCGAACGAGGCGCAGAAGCAGGTGCTGTTCGAGAAGCTGCAGCGCCATGTGGGTGATCTGCACCAGCGGACGATCGCCGTGTGGGGGCTCGCGTTCAAAGCCGAGACGGATGATGTGCGCGAAAGCCCGGCGCTCGTGCTGATCGAAGCGCTGCTCTGTGCCGGCGCAAAGGTGCAAGTGCACGATCCCGCCGCCATGAAATCCGCAGCGCGCCACCTCGGCAGTCGCGTCACGTATGCCGAACACGCGTACGATGCGCTGGACGGGGCCGACGGCCTGGCGATCGTCACGGAGTGGCTCGAATACCGCAATCCCGACTTCGCCAAAATCAAGGCCCTGCTGCACCGGCCGCTGATCGTGGACGGACGGAATCTCTATGACCCCGTCAAGCTGGGCCGGCTCGGCTTTACCTACGACAGCATCGGCCGCCGGCTCGGATGCGCGTCCTCGTAACGGGCGCGGCCGGATTTCTCGGTTCACATCTGGTCGACAAGTTCCTGGCGCTCGGCTACGACGTGCTGGGGATGGACAATCACATCACGGGGAACCCGGCCAACCTGGAGCACCTCGCCGCGCATCCGCGCTTTCGCTTCGCCAATCAGGACGTGACTCGCTACATCGAAGTCGAAGGCCCGCTGGACGGCGTGCTGCACTTCGCGAGCCCGGCCAGTCCGGTGGACTACCTCGAGCTCCCGATTCAGACGCTCAAAGTCGGGGCGCTGGGCACGCACAAAGCGCTGGGACTCGCGCTCGCCAAGCAGGCGCGATTTCTTCTCGCGTCCACGTCCGAAGTCTACGGCGATCCGCTCGTGCACCCGCAGCCGGAATCGTATTGGGGCAACGTGAACCCGGTCGGTCCGCGCGGCGTGTACGACGAGGCCAAGCGCTTCGCTGAAGCGCTGACCATGGCCTACCACCGCTACCACCATCTCGATACGCGGATCGTGCGCATCTTCAACACCTACGGTCCACGGATGCGGCCCAATGATGGCCGCGTTGTGTCGAACTTCATCGTCCAGGCGCTGCGCGGGGAGCCGCTGACCGTCTACGGCGACGGTTCGCAAACCCGTTCGTTTTGCTACGTCGATGACCTCATCGAAGGGATCGTCCGGCTGTTCGAGCGGGGCACGCCCGAGCCGACCAATATCGGCAACCCGCACGAGTTCACCGTCCGCCAGCTCGCCGATCGTGTCCTGCAGCTCACCGGCAGCAAGAGCACAATCGTGCAGCGACCGTTGCCGACCGACGATCCGCGCGTGCGCCAGCCCGACATTTCCTACGCCCGGAAGACGCTGGCGTGGGAACCCACCATCAGTCTCGAGGATGGCCTGCGCCGCACGGTCGAGTACTTCCGCGGCGTTGTACAGCGGGAGCGGGCGGCGGCGACCTGATGCAGCGGATTCTGGTCACCGGCACAGCCGGGTTCATCGGTTCGCATCTGAGCGAAGCGTTGATCGGGCGCGGCTACGAAGTCGCCGGCGTGGACAACTTCGACCCGTTCTACGCTCGCGACGTGAAGGAGCGCAACCTCGCGGGCCTTCTCAAGCGTGCCGAATTCCAGTTCGTCGAGGCGGATGTGGCGCGGGATCCGCTGCCGGTGGACGGCGTCGACGCGGTGATCCACCTGGCCGCGAAACCCGGCGTCCGTCCATCGCTCGAGGATCCGGCGTCGTACATGGAAGCGAACGTGACCGCGACCGCGCGCCTGCTTGACGCGGCGCGGCGTATCGGGTTGAACCGGATCGTGTTTGGCTCGTCGTCGTCGGTGTACGGGAACGCGACCCCGGCGCCGTTTGCGGAGGGCCAGCCGGCCGTCTCGCCGATTTCGCCGTACGCCGCGAGCAAACGCGCGGGGGAATTGCTCGCCCACGCCTTTGCCCATCTCTATCCGCTCAAGATCATCTGCCTGCGGTTTTTCACGGTCTACGGGCCGCGCCAGCGCCCCGATCTGGCGATCCATAAGTTCACCGATCTGATCGCCCGGGATCGGCCGGTGCGCATGCACGGGGATGGGTCGAGCGAGCGTGACTACACCTATATTACCGACTGCTTGGACGGCGTCCTGGCGGCGCTGGACTGGACGTCCCGCGCGGCCCCCGGGACGGTCGAGACGGTGAACCTCGGCGGAGGCGAGCGCGTGCGCCTCGACCGGCTGATCGCGCTGATCGCGACGGCGCTGGATCGAGAAGCACGCATCGAGCGCCTTCCCGATCAACCCGGCGACGTGCGGCTGACGGACGCCGATCTGGCGCACGCGCGTCGCGTGCTGGGCTTCAAGCCGCGCGTCGGAATCGAGGAAGGGATTCGCAAGTTCGTCGACTGGTACGAGGAGATGCATGGACGTCAGTCCCGAGCGTCTGGTCGAGCAAGCTAACGAACGCTTTCAACTGCAGGACTATTACGGCGCGATTCATCTCCTCGAGGAGGTCATCGCGACGGGCCGCGCGTTTGCGGACGCGCATCATCTGCTGGGACTTTCGTACTCACTCGCCGGGCAGTCCGAGAAGGCGCTGGAGCAGTTCGATCGCGCGCTAGCGCTCAATCCCAATTACATCGAAGCCCTGATTCATCGGGCGCTGGTGCTGAACGAGCTGGGTCGCGAAGCAGAAGCCAACGCCATGTTGCGTCGCGCCCGGCAGGTCACCTCGGAGCGACGCGGCGGCTTCCACGGCCACGTGGCGGCGAAGCTCGCAAACCAGCATGCGGTGCTCGGGCAGGCATATCTCGAGGCGGGTGGTCTGAACGAAGCCATCGCGCAATACGAAGAGGCGCTGAAGCTGGGTCCGGCATTTCACGACCTGCGCTACAAGCTGGGACGCCTCCTGCTGGAGGCGGGGCGCGCGCTGGATGCGCACGAGCATTTCCAAATCATCGTGCGCGAGCGGCCTTCCTTCCTCGACGCCGCGGCGATGCTGGGGCTGGCGAGCTATCTTGCGGGCGACGGGCTGGCGGCGCGGGCCGTGTGGGAGGAGCTGCACGCACGGCGGCCAGAGGATCCGCGGGTCGAAGCCTACCTGGCGCTGCTCGCCCGCTCCGACGTGACGCCGGTCTCGGCGGGCGCGAACCCCGAACCGAACGACGAGCAGGACGCCCCTCCATCCGGCCCGCAGCGAAAGAAGAAAAAGAAGTGAGACGATTCACGCCTGTCCTGCTCGTCATGGCGCTGGCCTGCACCCGTTCCGCTGCCAATCATGAAGAGCTCGGCGATCGCGCGTATGCCGCGGGCTCGTATGTCGACGCGCTCGCGGAATATCAGTTAGGCCGCAAGGCGAACGCCGGCAGCGCGGACCTGTTGGCCAAGGTCGGCGCCGCCGCCATGCACGCCGAGGATTACGAGCTGGCCGCGGAATCCTACCGCGCACTCTCCAAGCGTGATCGCTCGCGGGCCGACGAAGCGGCCGACGGCCTGGATCGCGTGGCGCGTGCCGCGCTGGCGGCCAATGATCGAACCGCCCTCGCCAGCGCCCTGACGGGACTGCGTGAGGTCGCCCCGCGCCGCCCGCTGGGCCGCTACGTCGTCCTGGCTGCCCTCGACGCCGTGGACCGCGGCGACACCGCCGAGGCGCGCGCCCTGTTGCCGGTGGCGGCGGCGACTGCGGTCGACGCGGCCCGGGCCGACTCGCTACTGTTCGTATACGGGATGACGCTCGCCCGGGTCAGGGAGTGTAGTACCGCCGTGCGAGTGTTCGAGGGCGTCATCCGGCGTCAAAGGGCCGCGGTGGTCGTCGAGTCCGCTCGGGAAGGGTTGGGCCTGTGCGCCCTCGTCGAAGGACAGATCGCGCTCGAGCAGGGCCGTCCTGCCGATGCGGAAGCCTGGTTCCGTCGCGCCACGGCGCCGGGTGCGTCTCCGGATGTGGTCCGGGGCGCGTTCCTGGGTCTCGGCGATGTGCGGCTCGCGCAGGGGGACATCGCCGGTGCGATGGAGAGCTACCAGCAGGCGCTCGCGGGCGGAACGCCGGGCGATACGATTTCGCAGCGGGCGCAGGAAAAGCTGAACGCATTGGGAAAGGCTGAACCGGAATGAGGCTGCAACGGACGATCGGTGTGCTGGCGCTGGGCATCGCGTTGAGCGGTCTGGCGGCGTGCCACCACGGCCCGCGGTTGGCGCCGGTCGTGCAACCGGATGTGCAGCTCGCGAACGCCATGGATCTATTCCACCATGGCGATTTTCGCCGCGCGCAGGCGATTCTGCAGCGACTGACGTTCGATCTCGAGCCGGGCGACCCCAACCTCCCGCAAATCCGCTACTACATGGCGGAGTGCTCCTTCCAGATGGGCGACTACGTGCAGGCCGTCAGCGATTTCCGGAAAGTGTCCGACGAGTTTTCAACGACTGAGTATGCGCCGCTGTCGTTGCTCAGGGCAGGCGACGCGAATCTGCGGCTCTGGCACCGCCCCGAGCTCGATCCATCGTACGGCGAGACGGCGCTGGCGATTTATCAGGAGCTGGCTGGGCGCTTCCCCGACAGCGACGCCGCTGCGCGCGCGCGCCCGCACGTCAAGCGCCTCGAGAATCAGTTCGCGGAGAAGGCGTACAAGACCGGCGTCTTCTATTTGCGGCGGAAGGCGTTCGATTCCGCCATCATCTATTTCAAGGACGTGATCGCGAACTATCCCAACTCGTCGCGTGCGCCCGACGCGTTGCTGCGTTTGGTCGATAGCTATCGCGTGATCAAGTACACGCAGGAGCTGGACGAGACATGCGAGCACCTGCGTCGCTTCTATCCCAACGCCAAGGGCATCGACCGGAGCTGTCCCGCCGTCGCCGACTCCAGCGCGAGACCCTCCACGCCGTCGACGCCCGCGAATCACTGAGCGGCGTGGACGGAGGGGGGGCGCTGTTGGGGGGCTCGTTTGACCCCGTGCATGTCGCACACCTGATCGTCGCGGAAGCGGCAGCGGACGCGCTGGGGGTTGCCGTATACTTTCTCCCCGCGCGCGAGCAGCCGTTCAAGCGCGCCGCCCACCAGGCCACTCCCGAGCAACGAGCGGAGATGCTGGAGCTGGCCGTCGCCGGGAATTCCCGACTGGGAGTGGAGCGCATCGAGCTGGGGCTGCCAACGCCTTCGTACACCGTGCGGACACTCCGCGCCTTGAGTGAGCGCGCCCCGGAGGGGCGCGGGGCGGGCGGGGCGGGCGGGGGGAACCGCTTCACGTTATTGCTGGGGGCGGATGCCGCCCGCGATCTTGCAGATTGGTGGGAAGTCGAAGCGCTTCCGGCACTTGCCGATGTCGTCGTCTTCGCGCGGCCGGGAGCGAGCGTGGTCCGTCACCCCCTGATTACGCGGGTCATCGCCGTTCCTTCGATCGACGTGTCGGCGACAAAAGTGCGCGAGCGCGTCAAACAGGGACGTTCCATTCGATATTTAGTGCCCGAGTCGGTGCGCGAATACATCGAGGCACACGGGCTGTATCGCTAGAGGTGTAATGGCGAATCGCTGGTTTACCAAAATCTTTGGGACGCGCTTCGACCGCGAGCTGAAGCGCGTCCAGCCGATTGTGGATGCGATTCACGAGCATGAACTGCGTCTCAAGGACTTTACCGACGCTGAGCTCCAGGCGCAGACCGGCAAGTTCCGCGAGACGATCGCGCAACGCACCGGCGCGCTGCAGGCCGAGGTCGAGCGCCTCAAACACGCGAAGCACGATTGTCCCGATCCCACCGAGCGGGCGAACCTCGGCGATCAACTGAGAAAGGTCGAGCAGTCGTTCGTGAGCGAGCTGCAGCGCACGCTGGACGACTTGCTGCCTGAGGCGTTCGCGACGGTGCGGGAAGCGTCGCGCCGGCTCCTGGGAAGCGAGGTCGTCGTCACCGCGCACACCCTGAAATGGGACATGGTGCCCTATGATGTGCAGCTCATCGGCGGCATCGTGCTGCACCAGGGGAAAATCGCGGAAATGGCCACGGGCGAAGGGAAGACGCTCGTCGCCACGCTGCCACTCTATCTGAACGCGCTCGCGGGCCGGGGTGCGCATCTCGTCACCGTCAACAACTACTTGGCGCGCCGCGACTCGCAGTGGATGGGGCACCTCTTCAAGTGGCTCGGCGTGACGGTCGGGTGCATCGACGACACCCAGCCCGGCACCCCTGAGCGCCGCGCCGCCTACCAGTGCGACATCACGTACGGCACGAACAACGAGTTTGGGTTCGACTACCTGCGCGACAACATGGTAGGCAACCTGGAGCAGCGGGTCCAGCGCGGGCACGTCTATGCGATTATCGACGAAGTCGATTCGATTCTCATCGACGAGGCGCGGACACCGCTCATCATCTCCGGTGCCGTCGGCACCGAGTCCGATGAGAAGTACGCGCAGTACAATACCCAGGTTGTGCAGCTGGTCCGAAAGCAGACCGCGATCGCGAACGATCTGATCGCCCGAGCCGAGCCGCTGCTGGCGAATCCGGATACGAACTACGAGGGCGCCAAGCAGCTGTACAAGGCGCAGCTCGGCATGCCGAAGAACAAGAAGCTGCTCAAGCTGCTCAACGAGCAGGGTGTCAAACAGCAGGTGCAGCGCGTCGAGCTGGACCGGCTGGCCGACCGCAAGTTGCCCGCGCGCGATCAAAAGATGCGCGACATCGAAGACGATCTCTACTTTGTGATGGACGAGCGCGGCCGCTCCGTGCACCTGACAGACAAGGGTGTCGAGACGATGTCGCCGCAGGATCCCACGCTGTTCGTGGTGCCCGATATCTCCCATGCGGTCCATGAGCTGGACCATGATACGGCGCTCTCGCCCGCCGAGAAGATCGAGCGGCGCCGCGTGGTGGAGGCGGAGTACGCGGCCAAGAGCGAGACGCTCCACATCATCCACAAGCTGCTCCAGGCCCACGCGCTCTATGAGAAGGACGTCGAATACGTCGTGCAGGACGGCCAGGTGTTCATCGTGGACGAATTCACGGGCCGGCTCATGCACGGGCGCCGCTGGTCGGACGGCCTGCATCAGGCGGTCGAGGCGAAAGAAGGGGTGGCGGTGCGTGAGGAGTCGCAGACGCTCGCGACCATCACGATCCAGAACTACTTCCGCATGTACGAGAAGCTCGCCGGTATGACGGGCACCGCCGAGACCGAGGAAACCGAGTTCCACCAGATCTACAAGCTCGATGTCGTCGTCATTCCCACGAACCGGCCGGTGCGGCGCGTGGACAAGCATGATCTCGTCTACAAGACGCGCAAAGAGAAGTACGACGCGATCATGGAAGAGATCGATCGGCAGCATCAGCGGGACCTGCCGATTCTGGTGGGAACCACCAATGTCGAGGTGTCGGAGACGCTGTCGCGTTTGTTGAAACGGCGCGGCCTAAAGCATGAAGTGCTAAACGCCAAGTACCACGAGCGCGAGGCAGAGATCGTCGCGCAGGCGGGCCAGCCGGGTTCGATCACGATCGCGACCAACATGGCCGGCCGCGGCACCGACATCAAACTCGGTCCCGGCGTCAAGAAGTGTCAGGTGTGCGGCATCAAATCGCGCGAGGCGCCGTTCGGGCAGCTGCTCGAGCAACCGGACCTGAGCCCCGAGAAGATCAAAGAGCTCAAGTGCAACGAGGACCCGCCGTGCGGTCTTGTCATCATCGGCACGGAGCGTCACGAGGCGCGACGCATCGACCGCCAGCTGCGCGGTCGCTCGGGGCGTCAGGGCGATCCGGGGCAGAGCATCTTCTATCTCTCGCTCGAAGACGACCTGATGCGCCTCTTCGGGTCCGACCGCATCGCCCGCATCATGGATCGGACGGGTGCCGAAGAGGGCGAGGTCATCACCCATCCGTGGGTGACGGCTGCGATCGGGCAGGCCCAGAAGCGGGTCGAGCTCCAAAACTTCCAAGCCCGCAAGAAGCTGCTCCAGTTCGACGACGTCATGAATCAGCAGCGCGAGGTCATCTACTCCCAGCGCCTCTACGCGCTCGAGGGCGGGGAAGAGCTGAAGGCCGAGGCGCAGCGGATGATCGAAAGCGCCATCGAGCATCACATCGACAGCGCGATCGCGGACTACGACGATCCCGGCCAGTGGGACCGCGCGCTGATCGACACCGAGTTTCTGCAGAAGTTCCTGACGTCGATCCCAGGCGTCACGGATCCCGCGATCATCAAGACGCGCGAGGAGCTCGTGCGCGCCGCGCAGCAAGCGGGCCGTGAAGCGTTCCAGCAGAAGCTCGGCTATCTCCGCGACATCGAAACGAAGGTCGGTGCCGCGAACCTCGCCGAGCAGGCGCTATCGCACGTTACCCTGGGTGTCATCGACGAAAAATGGAAAGATCACCTGTACGATCTCGATCAGCTCCGCGAGGGCATCTACTACCGCGCCTGGGGGCAAAAAGACCCGCTCGTCGAGTACAAGCAGGAAGCGTTCGAGATGTTCATGGGCTTGATGCACGATCTCCAGACGACGTTCGCCGAGCGGTGGCTGAAGCTGCAGATAGAGATCGGGCCCCCCCCGTCGCCGGGGCAGGGCGGCCAGCGGCCGCCCAGCCGCGGGGTTACGGGTCCAGCCGGTGGCCTACCGGGCGCACGCCGGCGCGAGACGCCGATGGTCGCTTCGAAGCCCGCGGCCGATGGCCTCGTCACCAGCGGCGAGCCGCCCCCACCCTCGGTGCAACGGAGTGCGGGCGGCGTGGCCGAGCCGGCGTTTGTAGCAAACCCTTATGCCGGGGTGGGCCGCAACGATCCGTGCCCCTGTGG
>DASWCE010000148.1:0-8847 GCA_036390255.1 Gemmatimonadales bacterium
GTGATTCTGCTCGATTCGATTACGCGCCTGGGTCGCGCGCACAACGTGGTGGTGCCGCACTCGGGCAAGATTCTCTCGGGCGGTGTGGACGCCAACGCGCTGCAGAAGCCCAAACGGTTCTTCGGCGCCGCGCGCAACATCGAAGGCGGCGGCTCCCTCACCATCCTGGCGACCGCGCTCATCGATACCGGCTCGCGCATGGACGAAGTCATTTTCGAAGAGTTCAAGGGCACCGGTAACTCCGAAGTGATTCTCGACCGGCGCATCGCCGAGCGGCGCACGTTCCCGGCGATCGACACCCAGCGCACCAGCACCCGCAAGGAAGAGCTGCTGCTGTCCAAGGAAGAGCTCAATAAGGTCTACCTCCTGCGCAACTTCCTGTCCGACATGCCGCCCGTCGAGGCGATCGAGTTCCTGCTCGAGCGGCTCAAGCGCACCAAGACCAACGCCGAGTTCTACCAGACGATGTCGCAAGGGTGAAGCCGTCAGGCAGGATTCTGGCTGTCGACTGGGGCGAGCGCCGCATCGGGCTCGCCCTTTCTGACGAGACGCAGACGCTCGCACAACCCCTCACCACGCTGACCCGCCGCGCCGGCAAGCGCGTCCCCATGGCGCAGCTGCTCGAGCAGATCACGAAACACCAGGTCGTACGTATCATCGTGGGCCTCCCGTTGGATGAAAATGGAGCGGAAGGTGACGCGGCTCACGCCGCGCGGGCCCTCGCGGATGATATCAAGCGTCGCGTGGGCGACCTGGAGGTCGGCATGTGGGACGAGCGAATGACCACGGCACGCGTGTTGGCGGCGATTCGCGAAATGGGCGGGTCAACGCGCGGGCGCAAGGAAGATGTCGACGCGATGGCCGCGGCGCTGCTGCTGCAGCATTACCTCGACACCAAAAAGGGCACGGCCCTGTGAGGCTGTGCCTCGCCGCGTTGTGCCTGCTCGTGGCGTGCAGCAGGCCACAACCAGACACGTACCAGTCGACCGCCGACCAGATCATGGTGATCATCCCGCGCGGCGCGACCTACTACCAGGCGCTCGACTCGCTGGAATCGCGTGGGATCATCAAGAGTCGCGACTGGTTCAGCCTCTACGCCCGCCTGCGCGGTCTGCCGTCCAACCTGAAGAGCGGCGTCTACACCTTCGACAAGGACGCAAGCTGGAGCAGCGTCGTCAGCACGTTGAAGTCGGGCCGCGGTCTCGAGGTCCGGTTCACCGTCACCGAAGGGATGATGGGATTCGAAGTCGCCGAGCGGGCGCGCTCGTGGCTGGGTGTGCCGCGCGACTCGTTCACCGCCGCCATGCGCGACACGTCGCTGGAGCGCGAGCTGGGCATCAAGCCCACGGCAGCGGGCGTCGACGGCTACATGTACCCGACGACGTACGTCGTGCCGATGCGCATGCGCGCGCGCGATCTCATGAAGGTGATGACGCACGAATTTATCGCGCGCTGGCAGCCCGAGTGGGATGCGCGACTCGGCGAGCTGCACATGACGCGCCACGAGATCGTGACGCTGGCGTCTATCATCGAAGCCGAAGTGCGCTATCGCCCCGATCGCCCGTACGTGTCGGCGGTCTATCACAACCGGCTGAAGCGCGGCATGGCTTTGCAGGCGGATCCGACGATCATTTACGCGTACGGCCGCCGGCTGCGTCGCGTGTGGGAACGACAGCTCCAGATTCGCTCGCCCTACAACACCTATCTGAATCCGGGGTTGCCGCCGGGCCCAATCTCGCAGCCGAGCGACTCCAGTCTGATCGCGGCGCTTTACCCCGCACCGATCGGCTATCTCTATTTCGTCGCCCAGCCGGACGGGAAGCACATTTTCTCGGCGTCGTACGCAGATCACCTGGCGGCGATTCGGAGGGTGAGACAGCGACGGTAATCAAACGACGGTAGGGGGGCGGTAAGAGACGGCAGAGGACCTTAGGCGTTACTGCAGAACGCTGTTCAGCTCCCGTGCGGCTCCCTCCGGATTCTTCGCGGCGAAGACGGCACCAATCACGGCGACACCGACTGCTCCAGCCGTCCTGATCGAGGCGGCATTAGTTGCGGTGATGCCCCCGATTCCGATTACCGCTACCCCCTCGGGCGCAAGTCGCGCCAGGGCCCCGAAGCCCTCCGGCCCCAGCGCCGAACCCGCATCGGGCTTGTTCGCAGTCGCAAAACACGGCCCGATGCTCCAATAGTCCGCAGGCAACGCAGCCGCCCGCGAAGCCTCTTCCGGCGTCCCGACGGACAGACCAAGCAGGAATCCCGACGGCACGTGGGGACGCAGTGCATCGAGCGGGACGTCTTCCCAGCCCAGGTGGACGCCTGCGGCGCCTGCGGCGAGGGCAACGTCGGCCCGGTCGTTGACCAGGATGGGAACGGGCAGCGCCGCGACGAGGGAGCGGGTCAACTCCAAAACTTCCGCGGGCACGCCATCTTTCCAGCGCACCTGAATCATCGTCGCTCCGCCCTGCACCGCGGCGCGGCAGACCGTGACCGCATCCCGCCCCTTGAGCAGGACGCGATCCGTGATCACCATGAAGCGCAACTGATCAACGAGCGCCATGACAAAGATCCTGCGCGGCCTGCGTGGAGCGACCACCGCGACCGCGAACACGAGTGAGGCAATTCTCGCGGCGACCGAGGAGCTACTCGCCGCGCTGCGGGATGCGAACGGCTTTGAGCCAGCGGATGTCGAGAGCGCCATCTTCACATCATCGCCGGATCTCACGGCGGAGTATCCCGCACGTGCCGCCCGTCGTCTCGGCTGGACCGATGTGCCGTTGCTCGGGACAGCAGAAGTCGCCGTTCCCAGCGGTCTGCCGCGCTGCATTCGCGTGCTCCTGCACTTCTATACCAGCAAGCCGCCGCGCTCGCTGAAACATATGTATCTCCGCGACGCGGCGAAGCTGCGGCCCGATCGGTGACTGTCAAAGTCACGGCGCGCGGCGCCGAGCGCTGGAAGCAAGGGCATCCGTGGATTTATCGCAGCGACGTCGCCGACGAGCCTGAGAAGACGCCCGGCATCGTTCCGGTCACGGATCGCAAGGGCAAGTTCCTCGGCCAAGCGCTCTACTCCCCCAAGTCTGAGATCCGGCTCCGGCTGCTGACGAGGGGCACCGAGCCTATCGACGCGACCTGGTGGTCTGAGCGGATCGCGACCGCCGCCCGCCACCGCAACGGCATTCAGGCGAGCGCCTGGCGCGTGGTGCACGCTGAAGGTGACGGCCTCCCATCGCTGATCATCGACAAGTACGGTCCGTGGGTCGTGGCGCAGCTCCTCTCGGCAGGACTCGAGACGGCTCGGGATGACATCCTCGCCGGGATCCGTGACGCGCTCACTCCGGATGGGATCCTGCTGCGCAACGACGCCGCCGTGCGCCGGCACGAAGGCTTACCGCTGGAAGTGGTGCCCGCCCACGGGGAGGTTCCCGAGCTCGTCGAGGTGGTGGAGGATGGTGTGCGATATCTCGCGGCTCCCTGGTCCGGACAGAAAACAGGCGCGTTCCTCGATCAGCGCGAAAACCGGATACTCGTAGGACAACACACGCGCACCGGCGGCCGCGCGCTCGATCTCTTCACGTATCACGGCTCCTTCGCCCTGCATATAGCTCGGCATGCGAACGAAGTTGTGGCCGTGGACCAGAGCACCGAGGCGCTGGCGCGCGCCGCCGACAACGCCCGGCTCAACAGCATTGGCAACATCGAGTGGCGCGAAGGGAACGCGTTCGATCTGCTGCGTGAGCTGGAGCGCCGGCGGGAGCAGTTCGATACGATCGTGCTCGATCCACCCGCGTTCGCCAAGACCAAGGCGAACCTCGAGCGTGCCGTCGCCGGCTACAAAGAAGTGAATTTGCGAGCGATGAAGATCCTGGCGCCCGACGGAGTGCTCTTCACATCGTCATGCTCGTATCATGTGACTCGCGACATCTTCAACGAGATGCTGGCGGACGCCGCGCGCGACTCCGGCCGCCGTATCCAGTTCGTCGCGGCGACCGGCGCGGCTGCCGACCATCCAGAGTTGCTCAATGTGCCCGAGACGGGCTACCTGAAGGGCGTCTTGCTCAGGGCTTTAGCCTGAGAATCCAGTCGGCGATCGCGGTTATGACCTCGGGCATGATGGGGGATGTGGGATTCCGATAGAGCGGCATCTGACCGATCAGCGTCGTATCCGCAGCTTGTTTGAGTACATGATTCGCGAGCGGCACGAGAGCTAGCTGCGCGTCGGGCCGCGCGGCACGCAGCCGCTCGGCATCGGCGACCGTTACCTGGAGGTCTCGGCCGCCCTGAACGATGAGCACCGGTTGCCGCACCGCTCGTATTGCCGCCGGCGGATCGAAGGAAGACAGTGACTGCATGAACGTCTGGTTGATCGGCACGAATAGCACGCCGAGCGGCGGCGGCACGTCCTTGGGCTGCTGGCCGCGCAGGTACTGCGCCATTGCGGTGTCGTACCGAACCAGCGTCGCGCTGTCGACTTGCCGAGTGAGCTGTTCCCGCAGGACGACGCCGAACGGTCGCCCCAATCCTGACACACTGATCACGCCGGCGACTGGCGGACCTTGCCGCGCCGCAATCAGAGCGAGCGCCGACCCTTCGCTGTGGCCCAGCAGCACGACTGGGGAAAACCGCCCATCGCGCGCCAGCGATTCGGCTGCAGCCCGTGCGTCGGCCGCGAAGTCGTCCAGCGTGAGGCGGGAAATGTCGACCGTACCCTTCGTGCCCGGGAACACTCGCTTGTCATAGCGCAGTGTCGCGATGCCACGCTCAGCGAGGCGCCACGCGAGCTGCGCGTAGGAGTTCGGCCGGATGCCCATCATCGAGTTGCCGTTACGATCCGTCGGACCTGAGCCGGCGATGATGACGGCGATGGGGATGCGCCCTTTCGCGTCGCGCGGCACGGCCAGCGTTGCACCCAGCTCGAGAGCGCCGCTCTTGATCGTGTACGGCGACTCCACCGCCACAGCTGGCGCGATGGTGTCGGCAGTCTGTACGGTCAGTGCAACGAGTGCCAGGCTAAGCACGGTCATGCTGTTCTCGCTTCCACAACACGTAGGACTGCACAATCGGAATGAGGGGCATGAACAAGATCGTGACGACGAATAGCGGCAGGAATGCGCCGTGCGGCAGGAACGCCCCGCTCGCCAGGACGAAGCCCCCAAGCACGAACACCCAGCCGCCGGTGCGATGGGTCTTCCGCCATACGGTGTCGCTCGACAGCGTCCACGGCGTGCGAATTCCGATGAACCAATTCGGCTCGACGCGCGTGAGAAAGTTGCCCAGGAAGATGAACAGCAGCCCAACGCCTAGCGGCATGAGGCGATCGACCTTCACGGAGAACCCTAGCCCAGCGGCAATGATCATCCCATGCGCCACGAGCAAGAACACGATGATCGCGTTGGCGATGAGCCAATAACTGCTCAGGAACTTCGCGTAGTTCTCGTGCCGGGGATCGATCTTTGGCAGCACATTGAACACGACCGTCATCGCGACCAGTACGATCGGGATGATGGACAGCGCCCACGCCCGGCTGGAGTAGCCGTCCGGCGTACCGTTCAGATTCCAGTGCGTCGCCACGGTTGGCGGCAGCTGCGGATGCGCCCAGATCGACAGCGCCACGGCCAGGAACGCGACCACAAGACCAAACCAGCGGCTACGCATCGGCTTTGCCCCTCCCGTCTTCGCCCGCACCGAAGCGGATCATGAAGTAGCGCACGACTTCTTGAAACACGGTCGTATTGAGCCGGTAGCGGATGAATTGGCCCTCACGCTCCGTGGCGACGAGATCCGCCGCTTTCAGGACGCCCAGGTGATGCGACACGGACGCGAACGCGATGGGAAATTGCTCGGCGATCTCTCCCGCCGTCCGGTCTTTCTCGGTCAACAGCTCCAGGATTTTGCGTCGGGTCGGATCGGCGAGGGCGCGAAAAAGCGAGTCCTGCATAAGGGTAGATATTTATACAATTGTCTAATTATTGTCAAACAAGTTGACTAAATCGGCCCCTATCACAAGCTTGCACACCATGTTCGCTGCCGGTAAAGCCCTGGACCGGTCTCGCGCCGTGCGGCGCGTGCTCGCCGGACTGCTGGTCGCGAACATCCTCGTTGTCATCGCTAAAGCCAGTATTGGTGTCCTCGCGGGCTCGCTCGCCGTCATCGGCGACGCGGTGCACTCCTCCGTCGACGCCGTCTACAACGTCCTCGGCCTGTTTGTGGTCCGCGTGGCGGCGCGCGCGCCGGACGAGGAACACCCTTACGGCCACGGCAAGTTCGAGACGCTCGGAGCGCTCGCGATCGTGGTCTTTCTCTCGATCACCGGTTTTGAGCTCGTCCGCAGCGCGATCGGACGCCTGATCAGCGGTGGGCACATCGTACAGATGTCCGATCTTGCGCTCGCGCTGCTGCTCGCGACGCTGGCCACCAACGTTCTGGTCGCTTGGTACGAAAACCGCCGCGGGCATCAGCTCTCGAGCGAGCTGCTGATCGCCGATGCCGCCCACACGCGCACCGACGTGTTCATCACCATCGGCGTCCTCATCGCCGTGTTGTTCTCGCGCCAGGGACACACGTGGGTTGATCCCGCCGTCGCGATCGCGGTGGCACTCCTGATCGTGCGGGTCGCATATCAGATTCTCGCGCGCCTCGTTCCCGTCCTCGTCGATGAGCGCGCCATCCCGGCGCCCACCATCAAGCAGTCGGCGCAGGCCGTCGCGGGGGTCAAGCGCGCCTACGGCATCCGCTCGCGCGGAGGACAAGGCAACGCCGGCGTGCGGTACGCCGAAGTCACGATCGCGGTCGATCCCGGCGCGAATGTCGCCGACGCGCACGCGATCGCCGACGCAGTCGAAGAGCGGCTGAAGAAGGATCTGGAGCTCGAAGAAGTGACGGTGCACGTCGAGCCATGCTGACCTCCCTGCCCTTCGAGCAAGCGACCAAAACCGGCATGACGCCGGTGCGCCGGGCTCCCCGCTCGCTCAAGCAGGAGTATCAGGAATTCATTCTGCAGCGGCTCGAGGAGTACAAGAACACCGTGCCGCGCGCCGAGCTGCTGAAAATCGGCGATGAAGCCGCGCGCGAGTTACAGGCGATCGCGCAGGAGCAGTATCTCCTCACCGAAGTGCTGCTGCTCGAGCATGTCGATCGCATCATCGCGCGGCGCCTCCGGCTGCCGTCATTCCCGCGCTGGCGCCAGAAACATCGAGCGTTGCGCGAGGCGCAGCGCGAGCCGACCCACTGGGGCTTTGACCGCACGCATCCGATTGTGCCCTGGGCCAACCGCCTCGAGCCGCGCGACGTCGTCGTCGTGCTGGGTGCCGCCGCACTCGGTGAAGCGCTGTTTCTCGCCGCGCACGACGCGGAGGTGTTTCTGCTCGATCAGGATCTTGGGGCCGTCGAAGCAGCGGAAGGCCGGGCGGTGTCGGAGCAGCTCGCCGGCGCGTTTCAGGCCTTAGTCATCAATTTTGGGAGCTGGTTTCCCGACCTGGCACCGTCGCTCGTGGCGATCGCCCCCAGTTGTCTCGGCCTGCTTCGTACGAAACAACGCACGTCGTTGATCGCCGACCTTCAGGTTCGGACTCCTTCGGGGGGGGTCCACGTCCTGCTGCCGCCTCCGGATGAGAATCGCGAGGTGATCCCGTTGGCACCCGAGGCGCTGCAGACCCTCTATCGCGGCTGGCAGGTCCAGCGTGGCCGCAAGTCCAAGCGCTCCGGATTCACCGCGATCAAGCCGCCGCGTCAGCTCGACACGGCGCTAAACGTGTCGGACTGACACCTCGAGCGACGGCTAAAGTTGTAACTCGTTGTCACATGGGCACGTCGGCACGACCCACGAACGGCAGGGGTTTTGCTTTGCACACGTGCCGACCTACTTCGTGAGACCTATCTGATGACGAGCCTGCCGATGGTAATCGACGACGAGCCAATGGGTATCATCCTGCGGGCCGGCCAGCAGGTGCTCAGGCCCGCCAAGATTTGGGCGTATTGCTGGTTCCTCGATGAAGGCAAAGACGGCGACCATACCCATCTGCATCTGCCAATAGATCCCAAGGTCTGAGAATCTAGCTTAGCCTTGCCCCCCTTTCCCGCCAGCCTATCTATTTCAGGCATGGCGACGCTGACGATCGACGGCCACAAACTGAGTGCTGATGACGGGCGCACAATTCTCGACGCCGCGCGGGCCGCCGGCATCGAAATCCCGACGCTCTGCTGGTACCCGACGCTTCCCATCGTCGGCAATTGTCGCATCTGCCTCGTCTCGGTCGAAGGCCAGCCGAAGCTGATCGCGGCCTGCGCGACCAAGGTCGCCGACGGCATGGTGGTCACCACGCAATCGCATGCGGCGGTCGAGAATCGAAAGGGGGTGCTGCGCCTGCTCGCCGAGCGCTACCCCGCCGACCACCTCCGGAATGGCAGCCGGGGGGGCCGGGCGCATCCGCGCAACGAGTTCGAACGCTACCTGGTGCAGTACGACGTCGTGCCGACGGCCGTC
Source organism: Gemmatimonadales bacterium (assembly GCA_036390255.1). Lineage (GTDB taxonomy): Bacteria > Gemmatimonadota > Gemmatimonadetes > Gemmatimonadales > GWC2-71-9 > 20CM-2-65-7. The sequence continues at coordinate 8,483 of DASWCE010000148.1, forward strand.
GAGACTCGCGACTTGCCGCTACGCTCGGGCGACGAGCGCCCCGGCGACCCGATGATCCGGCACGACATGTCCACCTGCATCCTGTGCACCCGCTGCGTGCGCGCGTGCGAAGATATTCAGGTCGTCGGCGTGCTGGACGTCGGATTCCGCGGCGAGCACGCGGAGATCATTGTCGGCGCCGACGGCGATCCGGACAAAGCGGGCTGCACCTGGTGCGGCGAATGCGTTCGTGTCTGTCCCACCGGTGCCATCTTCGAGGTGATGCCGCGGCAGCGCTTCGCGCCCGAGCAGATCCGGCATCCGGAGAAGGTGGTCCGATCGGTCTGTCCGTACTGCGGCGTCGGTTGTCAGGTGGACCTGCACGT
>DASWCE010000149.1:0-18861 GCA_036390255.1 Gemmatimonadales bacterium
CGCGCGCCCCGCGCCCAGTCCGCGGCGTGCATCACCGGTCGGAAACGACACCGCCGGCACCACCGCGACTGCGGTGCGCGACGACACCGCACGCGCGAACTTGATCGCCACGCCGAGATCGCCGACCCCCACGCCCGCGGAGGTTCGCAGGTACGCCGGGCCGAACACGCCGAGCTGCACGCCGCGCCGCACGCCGATTTTCAGGTTGAAATCCCAGGCGGTGGCTTCGCGCACACCCTCGACGCCGAAGGCGCGCGCGCCCTGCTCGAGCTCGGCGTATCCTGGCGCGACCGTGTAGGCGTGGGTGGCCACTGTCGGACGTTCCGGATTGGCTGCGCGAGGCGATTGGGCGACAGCGGGGCAACCTGACGGCAGAGCCAAACAGACCAAAACGAACCGGCTAACGCTTCTCAATCTGCGGCCGCACGTATTTCTCGTAGCAGTCCGGGCAATAGCCGTGACTGAATTGCGCCTCCGACCGCTCTTCGACATACCGCTCGATGGACTCCCATTTTTCGGAGTCGTCGCGGATGCGCTTGCAGTATGCGCAAATCGGGAGCAGTCCCTCGAGCTGCTGCACGTGTTGGCGCAAACCCAGTATGCGTTCCGCTGCCTTGAGGCGCGCGCGCAGCTCGTCCATGTCGATCGGCTTCGTGATGAAATCGTCGGCGCCCGCTTCCATACCCTCGAGGTACCGTTTTTTCCCGCCCGTCGCCGTAATTAAGAGAAAGTAGGAATAGCGGTCGGTCGCGCGCGCGCGCAGGCGGCGACAGAGCTCCGGCCCATCGACTTCTGGCATCTGCCAGTCGGAAATGACGATCGGGAAGTAGGCGAGCTGCAGGTTGGCCCACGCTTCGCCGCCATGCTCGGCTTCGGTGACGTCGTAGCCCAGCCCTTTGAGCACCGCGGCGAGCGTCATGCGCGCGACGGTATCGTCTTCGGCGAGGAGGACGTTCATGAGATGCGCCCGGGAGGATTCGAACCTCCGACCAACAGCTTAGAAGGCTGCTGCTCTATCCACCTGAGCTACGGGCGCGCGCCGTGCAGACCACAAATTAACGCATCAGTGACGCCAGCCAATGCCGCGAGAACACCCTGGTCCGTTTTTCCGCCATATCGTAGCATGTAGCACCCATGGCCGGCCCTCAACTGATAGAAGCGAGTCCTGAGAACGCCGTCGCGACGGACGAGCGCATCCGCGCCGACCTCGCCCGCCTGCTCCAGGAGCGGCTGGTGCGCGAGAGCATGCTCGGCGTCTGGGTGCATCCCATCCTCATCGCCGTCGTGGTGGCGCTCGCCTGGCCCGATGCGCCCCACGACCTGCTGCTCGGCTGGGGCGGCGCCGTGCTGCTCACCGCGCTGCTGCGGGGTGCGTGGATATATGTCGCCTCACGCCGACGGCTGTCCGAGCGGGCCGTGCGCAACGGCGTGCGCGCTACCGTGACCATGCTGGCCATCACCTGGGGGGTCGGCGGTGCGCTGGTGCTGCCCGTCGTGCCGTTCGAGACCACCGCACTGATCCTGGTAATCCTGGCCGGTCTCATCGCCAGCGCCCTCACGACGCTCGCGGCCGATCCGTTGAGCATCCGCGGATTCCTCGCGGGCATCGCACTCCCTGTCTTCGTAGCGCTGGCTACGAGCGATCAAAGCCACCATCTCGCGGCCGCAATCGTCGTGGCCGTGTTCACCTTGGGGATGGCGATTGTGGCGCGCCGCGCGCACCTCACCCTGGTCGATCACTTGCGCGTGACGGCGCGCCTGGCGGTGAGCGAGGACGCCGCGAAGCGTGCCGAAGCAGTCATGCGGGAGGCACGGGATCTCGCCGAACGGACGGCGCGCGCCCGATCCGCGTTCCTCGCGAACATGAGCCACGAGATCCGCACGCCCATGAACGCCGTACTGGGCTTCGTGGAGCTGATTCTCGATACCGAGCTGACCACCGAGCAGCGCCGTGCACTCGAGCTCGTGCGCTCGTCGTCCGAAGCGCTGCTCATGATTCTGAACGACATTCTCGATTACTCGAAGATCGAGGCCGATCACCTCGAGCTCGAGGCCATTCCCTTCGACGTTTCCAAGGTCGTGCATGCGACGGCCAGCCTGCTGGCCGTGCGCGCGCGCGAAAAACATCTCGAGCTTCTCGCTGAGGTGACACCCGAGGTGCCGCGCGCCATGCGGGGTGATCCAACGCGGCTGCGCCAGGTCCTGATGAACCTGATCGGCAACGCCATCAAGTTCACCGATCAGGGAGAAGTCGTGGTATCGGTCACGACGGCGCTCGCCGCTGACGACGTCGTGCACCTGCGATTTGCGATCCGCGATACGGGCATCGGGATCGCGCCCGAGCAGATCGGCGCCGTGTTCCGGGAATTCACGCAGGCCGATTCGACCACGACGCGTCGCTACGGTGGCACGGGCCTCGGCCTCGCGATTTCGCAGCGCCTCGTGCGGCTGATGGGCGGCGAGATCACGGTCACCAGCGAAGTGGGACGCGGCAGCGAGTTCTCGTTCACTCTCGCCTTCGCCGCCGACGTCCCGGCCTCCCGCGCAGCGGGGCTCGCAACGCTCGGCGGTCGGCGCATGTTGATCGTCGATGACAATCAGACGAATCGGCGCATCCTGCGCGAGATGCTCGGCGCGGAAGGCATCAAAGTCGAAGAGGCAACGACCGCCAGCGAGGGACTCGCGGCAATGCGTCAAGCCGCCACGAAGCGGGCGCCCTACGATCTCGCGATCCTCGATGTGCAGATGCCGGACATGGATGGGTTCCAGCTCGCGACCGCCGTCCGCGCCGACCGCGGGCTCGCGCGCACGCGACTGTTGATGCTGACGTCCGCCGGACAGCGCGGTGATGGCGAGCGCTGTCGCGAGCTGGGCATTCGCGGCTATCTCACGAAGCCGCTCTCCCGCGCGGATCTGCTCGAGGCGCTCGGCACGGTGCTCGCGGGGCCCGAGGAAACTGCCACACCAGAAGTGGTCACGCGCCACACCATCGCCGAATCGCGCCGTTCGGTCCGCGTGCTGCTAGCGGAAGACAACCCCGTGAATCAGCAGGTGGCCGTCGCGATGCTCGTCAAACGCGGCCACGAGGTACATCTTGCCGCCAATGGTCGTGAAGCGGTGGATGCGGTCACGCACCGGGACTACGACGTGGTCTTGATGGACATCCAGATGCCGGAGATGGATGGCTTCGAGGCCACCCACGCGATTCGTGCGCTGCCCCGGGGGAAGGCTCTGCCGATCATCGGTCTCACGGCGCACGCGCTTTCGGGCGAGCGCGAGCGCTGTCTCTCGCACGGCATGACGGACTATCTCGCCAAACCGTTCAAGGCACACGAGCTGTTCGCGCTGGTGGAAGGCACCGCGGAGCCCAAACCTGCCGCACTGCCGCCGCTCGCCACGCTCGCGCCACCAGTGGACCTCGAGGGGTTTCGTGCCACGCTGCGCGAGGCGGGGGCGGAGAGCGCGCTCTATTCCATTATAGACACGTTCGTGCGGCAGGCGCCCGACCGCCTGGCGGGGCTGGCCACGGCAGTTGCGAGCGGCACCGGCGACGACATCGTCAAGGCCGCACATGTCTACCGGGGTGCCGCCGCAACCATCGGTGCCCGCGAGCTCGCGGAGCTGCTCGAGCGAGTCGAAACCAGCGCACGGGCGGGGGAAATCGAGAAGGCGAAGGAAGCGTTCGAGAGCGTCAGCCCGATCGCGCATAATGTGACCGACTACCTTCGCCAGCAGCGCGCTTCACTCCCGGAGGAATGATGCGGATTCTGCTTGCCGAAGACGATGCCGTCGCCGGCCGTACGCTGACGGCGATCCTCACCGCGCAGGGCCACGAGGTCTCCGCCGTGGAGAATGGCGTCGATGCGTGGGGACTCTGGAAGGTGTCGCGCCACCGGGTAATCGTCTCCGACTGGCTGATGCCGGCCATGGATGGTATCGAGCTGTGCCGGAAAATCCGCGCCCAGCCCCCCGGCCCCTACACTTACTTCATGATGCAGACGATCCGCACCGGTCTCGGCAATTTCCTCGAGGCGATGAAAGCCGGCGTCGACGATTTCATCACGAAACCGATCATCCCCGAGGAGCTCGTGGCCCGCCTGGAGGTCGCCGAGCGGATCCTCGGGCTGCGCGAGGAGCTGATGACGCTGGAGGGGCTGCTCGCGATGTGCAGCTACTGCAAGCGCATTCGCGATACCGATGGCGCCTGGACGCCGCTCGAGCGATACGTCGAGGCCCGTTCGGCGGCGCGGTTCAGCCACGGCGTCTGCGAGGATTGTTACGAGAAGTACCTGAAACCGCAGGTGGACGGCTGACTATCGGAGATGTGCCTTACTCCGGCGGCCCACCGCCGCCGCCCGGGCTGCCGGGCCGCAGCACCTTGATGCCCTCGATCGCCAGAAACGCTGCGGCACCCGCGATGGCGAGGGCGACGGCGACGGTCTTGCTGCGCTGCAGGCGACGGATGTCAACGCGCACCACGTCCCGCGGGGTCACGCCGATGCGCTGGTAGAGCGGTTGCGAGCCGAGCGTCCGGGAGCCGACACCGGTGCGCACCGACAACAGCAGCCGATCGTTCTGACGGTCGACGAGCGTCCCGTGCAGCGGCCTGAGCTCGACCCCGAGGGAATCCCGGAGGGCCAGCTCGGCATCGGTCGAGAGCAACGCCCGGACCTCGGCGCCGACGGGCACGACGTCGAGCTTTGCCGGGACGTAGGCATAGCATCCCAGCGTGAGGGCCGCGCCGGTGGCGACGAGCACGGCCCTCGATCGCGACATCATGGGACGTTGGGGTTTGTCTCGCGCTCGTTCCGCCCGACCGGGAAGCACAGCGCGCGCGCCGTGGGCGCGGTCATCGTTTCGAGCGGCGTCGCGTGTAGGGTGTCCGCCACCGAGCCCCGGTAGGTGCCATCGATGTACCCTCCGGGAACCTTGTTGTCGATCCAGCGACGCAAGTCGCCGAGCCGCCTGGCCTCGAGCCACAGCTCGATGGCGCGCTCGGTCTTGAGCGCGGTCCACGCCTCCGTGAGGTTCGTGAAGGTGACACCCGGAAGAGTCAGCGCCGTGCGACGGAGATTCATCTTGGCGCGGGCGGTGGCGGTGTCGCCGGCGACCAGCGCCGCCTCGGCCTCGAGGAGGCGCATCTCCCAACCGCTCGACAGACGAACGGGCGCGGACGTGGCCGCGTACTTCGCTTCGGGCCAGAACGGTACGCGCCCGCCGAACTTCGCCACGGCCGCGTCGCCTTGCAGTCCGGTCGTGTCCCACCGCACGCGAGGATCCCGCGTGGTCCGATAGTAGCCCTCGTAAAATGTGCCCCACTGCGTATGCGCGCGGAACGACTGATTGGCCCGCGCCCAGTAGAGGTAGTTGTACTGGTCGGGCGCGGTCGCTGCGTACGGCACTTGGAACACGGCCGTGTTAGGGACAAGCGCCGCGTCAGTGAGCACGTCGGCCCACTGCGCGAGGCCGTACGTGGCGAGGTCAGCGCGCACCGACGCCCGTCCCGCGTAGGCGGCCCGCAGGAGGCTCGTCGTCCCGGTGTCCGTCAACCCACTCGCGATGAACACCGCGATCGCATTCGTGAAGGCCGTGTCCGCCCGCTGGAAATACAACGTCTGGGGACCCAAGCTCCCGGGACTGAGCCGGTACTGGGTGGGGTCCGGAATCTCGACGGGAATCACCGACTGGCAGAAGTTCTCCCCCAACAGTCGGTTCCCGAAGCCGGCGTAGAGGTAGGCTTGTCCGACGAACAGCGACTTGGCGAACAGCGTGTCGGGCATCACGCGCCGGAAGCGATACACTGCGGCTTCAGGCGCGTACCGCGCGATGTTCGACGACGTCCAGTCGGCGTTCATTGTCGCGTCGGTCGGAAGCCCCGTCTGCACGTCCGTCGGAATGCCATAGCTGCCGGTGGATCCCGCGGGGTTGATCTCGAAGCTCACCGCGGCGCCCCAGTACAGCAGCTGCCCGCCCGTGGTCCCGCTCGAGCCGATGGCATCGGCCAACGCGCGACGCCCGCCGAGCGCCACGGCGGACCAGGACTCGGGTTTGTCGAGGGCATCGTCGCCAATGAGGCCCGGGTTCGTGACGCTCGTATCGCAAGCCGCGATGAGGAGGAGCGTCGCCGCTGTCGCTACCGTTGTGGTACGCATCGCTGGGCTCCTTTCCTCAGAAGGTCACGCGGAGGTTGACGGTGATCACCGCGGGCGGGGGGATGTGCTCGGAAATGTCGCGATTCTGTGAATCCAGCGCGTCCCGGCCCACCATTTCGGGATCGAAGAGACGCAGCTGGTCGTTCACCCACTTCAGGTAGTTTTGCGCCGTAATGATGAGCGTGGCCGACGCTGCCCGACGGATGGCCCAGCCGACGGGAATCGTGAGCGTCACGTCGCGGAGCTTCCAGAAGTCCTGGGGGAACCAGAAGGTGTCCACGTTCGTATTCGACGGCACGCACTCCTTGCGCTCGCGCGCCGTGAGCTGCGGGATGTTACCGAAGTGCAGCGAGTCCGTAGACCCGCCAGGGTAGAGAATCGGGTAAGCGCGGGCGCAGGTCGGCCACCGCACGGACCGACTCAGGGCGTTGAAGGACGCTCCGTCCTGAATCCACCCGCCGCCCTGATACTCGCCGCGCGCCGAGAGGGTCACGCCTTTCGGGAGCCGAACCGTCAGCACCTGACCCAGGACGAGCGTGGGCTGCTGCGGGCCAAAGATATGGAATCCGTCGGCGGTGCACGACGACCGGCACACCGTATCGGGCGCCGCGATTTCGTTCGGGTTGTTGATGATGATGCCACGTGCCGCCATCGGCGCGAAACCGACCTGCACCCATCCCCCGCCGGCGGCGAACGGCACGGCGCCACCCAAATCGCGCACGAGGCCGTGGTTGGTGTACACGGTGCCGCCGATGTCGATCCCCCAATCGGGCTTGTTGAGTACGATCGCGTCTACGGACACCTCAACGCCCGTATTGGACATACTGCCGACGTTTGAGCGCTGCTGGAACGGCCAGCCGTCGGATGGGACCTGGCGGATGGCGAACAGGGCGTCGGTCGTGAGGCGATGGTACCACGTCGCCTCCACCGTCACGCGATTGTTGACCAGCGCCGCATCGAAACCCAGCTCCGCCTCGCGCGTCCGTTCCGGACCCACGAGGGTGTCCCCCACCTGACCGGGCAGAAAACAGGACTGCGCCGCTGAGATGCACGGCCGCCAGCTGCGCACGGCGTCGAACGCGCCCGGCGCCCGCCCCGCCCAACCGAGGGCGCCGCGCAGCTTCACCTCACCCCAACTGGCCGGCCAGAAGGGCTCGTCCGAGATCACGTACGACCCGCTGATTTTGGGGTACACCTGCAGCCCCAGGGACCGTCCGAACGCACTGTTCCCGTCGAAGCGGACGCCGCCAGTCAGGAAGTACCGGTCGCGGAACTTGAAGACGTTTTGCAGGAAGAACCCCGCGTTGATCACGCGCACGCTCGTATCGCCCGCGAGTTGTACACGGGCCGCGCTGACGACCGGTACGCCGGGCCCGGGGAACCCCTCGCCGTATGCGGTCGCGCGGCCTTCCTCTGACGTCACGGCCTGCCCACCGACGGAGAAGGTCGAGGCGAGTTGCGGGGACAGCCGGAGGTCCATGCTCCCGACATAATCCGCGGTCAGGAGTGAGTAGCGGAGCTGCTCATCGACCAGGATGCCTTGCGGCGCCGCCACGAAGCCGAACGGCCGCAGGTTGTGGTTTTGCTGCTGGGCGAGGTCGTACCCGAGCGTGAACCGGTTCGAGAAGCCGGCAAACGGTGTGTACGTAACTGTCGCCCCCGTGATGAGCCGCTGGATGCCCGTGGTGAGCGATTGATTGAGCAGCGAGTCGATCACCTTCGGGTCGCTGGACGACCGATAATTGCGCTCGCCGCGATAGACGTTGAGCACCAGCCCGTGGGCGTTGTTCCCCGCCGGCGTGTTGGACAGATCGGTGTTGGAGTATGCCGTGTTCCACTCGATCCGCAGGTTGTCCGCCAGGGTGATGCCGACATTGCCACGGGTGGAGAGTTTCTTTTCGTTGTCGAGCGGCAGGACGCCGTCGTTGTCCTCAGACGTCGCGGAGAGGAAATACTGGAGCCCGTTCGCCCCAGCCGAGCCGCCGGAGACGGACCCACTGTAGTGCTGCCGGTACGCGTTCCGGATCCACGAGCAGCCGGTCACCGGCGTCTCGTGACACAGGCCGTGGACGTGTCCCGCCGGCCGGAGGTTGAGGTAGGGCACGGAGTCGGTCCCGAACGGCCGCAGCTGCGAGAAGCCCTGCCCCACCTGGACCGTCCAGCGTGGCGCCCCGGCAGAGCCGCGCTTGGTGAAGATCTGAATGACTCCCGCCGCGGCCTCCGTGCCATAAAGCGTGCTCGCCGCCGCGCCCTTGATGACCTCGACGCGGTCGACATCCGCCGGACTGATGTCGTTGAGCGGGCTCGCCTGATAGTTGCCACCGCGGAAACCATTGGAGTCGCTGAAGGGGGGCCGGTTACGCCGGTAACCCTCGCTCCGCACCCGGACGCCATCCACGTAGATGATCGGCTGGTTGCTCTGGCTGACGCTCACCGCGCCCCGCAGGCGGATCTGCGCGCCCTCGCCGGCCATGCCGCTCGTTTGCATCACGCTCAGCCCGGGGGCCCGCGCCTGCAACAGCTGATCCATGCTCGCTGGCGGATCCTTGACCTGCGACAGATTGACCTGCGCGATCGAGTTGCCCACCTCTCGCACCCGCGCCTGCCCGGGCGTGCCGGTCACGATGATCGCATCGAGCTGCAGCACACTGGGTGCGAGTTGCAGGGTCGTCGTTGTGCTCTGATCAGGGAGCACTACCAGGTGCGCCGTCGCCACCTTGAACCCGATCGCGAGCACACGCAACTCACGCGGACCAGCGGGCACGTTCAGCAGCGTAAACGTTCCACCGGGCCCCGTGCGGGTGCCGATCGTGATGCCGACCAGCGAAACCTCCGCACCAACGATCGGCTCCCCCGTGGTCACGGAGGTGACCTTGCCTTCGATGGTTCCGGTTTGCGCGGCCAGGCGGGTCGCGGCGGGCAGGCACAGCAACGACGCTGCAACCGCGATTCGAAATGACAGAACACGCATCATGATCAGCTCCTCGTTGAAGCAGGAACGATGCGGAGTTTCCCGTGTCGGTTTTACAGGAGGAAATGGCAGCGGTGGCAAAACGGTGTCAAGGCTCGCAGAATCGGGGCGGCGGGATTCGAACCCGCGACCTCCTGGTCCCAAACCAGGCGCGCTACCGGACTGCGCTACGCCCCGAAATACCAGAAGCCTAGAGGCCCCGCAGCTGAGAGGCCGAGCAAAAGCTACTAAGTCGAGCGTCTTAGCAACACCTCAACCAATGCTCTGAAGGCTCGACCGCGGTGCGACACGCGGTGCTTGGCGGACGGCGGCGCTTCACCGAAGGTCATCTGCAGCTCGGGCGAGTAAAACAGGGGATCGTAGCCAAAGCCGCCGGAGCCGCGCGGTTCGGTGAGGATAAAACCCTCACACGTCGCTTCGACAATCTCGGGCACACTGCTCGGCGTGGCCAGAAATGCGACGACACATCGATAGCGCGCGCCGCGGCGCTCCTCGGGCACACCCGCGAGCTGCTCGAGCAACAGCTTGTTGTTGGCAGCGTCCACATCGCCCTGCACACCGCCCCACCGCGCCGAGCGCGGACCGGGGGCGCCACCCAGCGCCTCCACCTCGATCCCGGAATCGTCGGCGACGGTCGGGAGGCCACCACGCGTCGCGAAGTACCGCGCCTTCCCGACCGCATTCTCGACGTAGCTCGCACTCCGCTCGAGATCGGCCTCCTCGGGAAGCGGCTGGAGCATCCGATCGGCGGGAAAGGACAGCTCAAACGGCAGCCCAGTGAACAGCTCGCGGATCTCGCGCGTCTTGGCGGGGCTGCGTGTGCCGACGAGCAGCTTCATGCGCCGCGCCCCCCCCGCCCCCCCCGGCCCCCCCGGCCCCCCCGCAGTCGCGCGAGCAGGTTCGTGGTAGACTGGTCCTGCACGAGCGGCACACGCACCACCCGCCCGCCCCACCCTTCCACATCCGTCGCGCCGACGATCGCCTCCGGCGCGTAATCGGCGCCTTTCACGAGGACATCAGGTTTCAGCGCTCGGATCAGCGCGAGTGGCGTGTCGTCCTCAAAGAGGACGACGCAATCCACGGCGGCGAGCGCCGCGATGAGGCGCGCGCGCGCACCTTCGGGGACGACGGGACGGTCCGGCCCTTTCCCGAGGCGCCGCGCGGACGCATCGCCGTTGACGCCGACGATGAGCGTGTCCCCTTCGGAGCGCGCCGCTTCCAGCAAAGCGACATGCCCGGTATGGAGCAGGTCAAAGACGCCATTGGTGAAGACGACGCGGCGCTGAGTCGCGCGCCAGGTGACAGCCGCTGCGGCCGTCCGGATCTTCGCGGCGGTGTTCAGAGCGCCTGGGTGGTCCTGGGGTGGAAGGAAAAGCTGTGGTTGAAGAACGGCAACGAGACGCGTTCGCCGTAGCGCGTCTCGATGACGATCTCGCGCGGTGACGCGCTGCGGAAGACCTGGAGTTGGCGACTGCCCGCGGAATCGGGCAAGCCGATCTCTTCGATCGCCGCCTGAATGCGGCGGCGAATCGTCCCGTCATCGAGCCCGGCTGCGAGGTGCGCTTCGGTCTGCATTTCATCCAGCAGCCGATAGTAGCGGAAATACACCTCGCCAATGTTGACCGCGTAGTAGAGCGCCGCAACAAAAATGAGGAGCGACAGGAGACAGCCGCTGGAGCTGGCGCCGCGACGCGAGGCGATCACCATTGCGACTGCGCCCCGTCCACGATCTGCTGGACCAGCTTGTCCCACGCCAGCTTGCGCCCGTCCTTTTCGGCCGGCGGATTGTAGTCGCCGTCGACCATCAGGCCTTGCCGTTTCCACACGGTCGTGCCTTCGCGCTGATTCAGGATCTCGACGTCGACCGTGATCTGCACCTTGCGCTTGGTCACCGTCACCTGCCCCGTTCCCGCCTGCAGCGAGATCGGAATATCGGGGTCGTAGCGCACCACCCGGCCGCGCACGATTGCGTCCGCGGTCGCTTCGGTCGCCACGCGCAGGCCGAGCCGCCCTTCGAGCGCCTGGCGCACGGCCTCGCTCACTTCCTGCGTCAGCGCGGGTTCGGGAGTGTCATTGTCGAACGGCAGGATCGCGACGGTTTTGACGTTGGGGAGCGTACCGCCGGCAAAGCCGTACGGGCAGGCGGCGAGCACGACGGCCGCCGCACTAGCGGCGACTGCGCCAGACATTCGGCGGAATGACCGCCGCCGTATCGACCACGCCAACCGTGAGCTCAAATCGGGCCGGGGCCTCGGGAAAGTCGACGCGCGCGCTCGCGGGGCGCCGCAAGGCGTCGAGTTGGGAACGGCTCCGCGCCACCACTGCTCCACGCCGCCGCCATTCGGCCTCCAGCAAGGACTCGCGGCCCGCGCTGTCCGTCACAACGTAGTCGAGCGTATCCTCGACCTGCACGAAGCGCCAGAAGACTCGGCGTTTGTGCGTCACCGAGTCCACCAGCTGGCCGCCGAACACGCTCGCATTGTTCGCGGGCGGCCGCACCAGCGCAAACGCCGCCCACAGCATCGGAATTGCGGGAACCAGGGAGCGGAAGTTTTTTTCCGGATCCGCCCACGCGACCGAATCGCCGATGACGACCGCCGCGCCGTTGCCCAGGTTGAACGGACCCGCGAAGTCGAATCGCAACGAATCCGGTGGCGCGATGCGCGTCGAGCCCCGGCCCGCATACTTCACCCGCTCGTCCTGATAGCGCCAGCGAAACCGGATCAGCTCCGCTGTGCGTGGCAGCCTCGTGCGCGTCCATGCCACGGCACTGTCGCGGCTCGATGGATCCAACGCCATCGCCACGGGGAGCAGCGGTCCCGGCCGATGTGGTCCCAGACAACCCGCGAGCAGCGTACAGGCGCCAATGTAGGAAAGAGCACGTTGTCGGGTCAATAGTTAAACCCGAAGAAGAAGTCCACGAAGCGACGATTGCGCGTGCTCGCGGGCAAGCTGTACCGATCGATCTGCGTCTGCGTGTTCCCCAGCCGATAGCCGAGATCGAGACGCAGCACAAGTGGCGGGCCGATCGGCATGCGCAATCCCAATCCACTCGCGCCGAGCACGCCGCGGTCCGGCGTCGTCTTCGACCACGCGCGCCCGTAATCGAGAAACAGCGCGCCCTGGACGCCGGGAAACCGCGCCGCGCCGAACGGAAACCCGATCGTGAGAAAGTCGAGAATCGGAAACCGATACTCGACGTTGAGGAGCCAGGCGCGCGTGCCGGCGACGTAGCCGTACTGAGGATACCCGCGCAGTGCCCACGAGCCCCCGATGTTGACGCGCCGCGGTCGCTCGCCGCCCGAGGTGTAGCCCAGCACGCGCAAGGCGAGTGCGCTGTGCAGCGACATCCGCAGGTACTTCCGCACGTCGGCGGAGACCAGCCACGAATCGAAGCGGCCGTGGCTCAGATCGTTGACGAGCCCGCCAGTCAGGTTGTAGCGCTCGCCATCGATCGGCCCGGTCGAGAGCCAGAGTGTGTTGTCCTTGACGTAGGTGAGGTAGTTCGAGACGAGCCAGCCGACGCGACGCGGCTCATCGACATCCTGGGTCGTAAGGTCGAGCCGGTCCGAGCGTTCGATCCGGTATTCGCCGACGATCCGGCGGAAGCGATTGAACGGGTATCGGACCTGCGCGAACGCGCCGTACGAACGCTCTTCGAACAGCGTACTGAAGTCACCCTCGTAGAACAGACCGCGCTGGCGGAATGCGCCGACACCCCAGTTGATGCGGCGTGATTGATTGAGGTAGAACGCAGTTCCGCTGACGTTGTCGAGCAGCGTGCCGAACCCCGCGCCCTGAAACGACGACAGCGACAGATACAACAAATGGTCGGACAGCAGATCGCTGAACACGAACACGGCGCCCTGCGCCGAGCCGAGTCCGGGCGCAACCGCGGCGTCGCCGGCTGCAAAGTCGAGCGTAAACTTGCGTTCGTACGGTGTCCCATCCACGCGAGCATACTGTGGATGGGAGAGCTCCCCCCACGTCCATGCCGGCGCTGGAAGACTGTCGGACGCCGCCAGCGTGAAGCTGCTCTGGGCATCATGCAGCGGTGGCGCGACATAAATATTGAAGCTCAGATCGGCAAAGCCGCCGAACAGTAGCCCGCCTTGTGGTCCCGGCACCCACTCCGGATCGAACGCGCCGTTCAAACTGCGGGTCTCGCGGCGGCCATTGCCCGTCGCGTCGATCGAATACACCTGGAACGTGCCATCGCGATCCGAGGCGAAATAGATGCGACCTTCCCGCCAGCGCGGGGCTTCGTCGCGCCAACTGCCGTACGTCAGGTAGCGGATGGCGCCGGTCGCAAGCTCGAGCGCGAAGAGATTGTGCGCGCCACTCGCGCCGAACGGCGTGCGGTCGGAGGAGAAGACGACGGTCGCGCCGTCCGGGCTGATCGTGGGATCGAGGTCTTCGTACCGGTCCGACGTGAGGCGCTCGAGGCGCCCCCCCCCGTCGGCGAGCCAGAGGCGATAGAGGTCGGAGTAACCGGACACGGACAGGCCGCTGAACACGACGCTCTTGCCGTCCGGTGCCCAGGCGGGCGACAGAATGGAGACGAGCTCCGGAAATTGGTAGCGGCCGACGACTTTCGATTTCCGCAGGTCCCAGAAAAACAGCGCGTCGCGCTCGGCGTACTTGCTGCTGAACGCCGCCACGCCGTCGGCACTCACGTCGATGCGTGATTCGAAGAAGTGGAACGACTCGAACTGCTCGCTGCGCTCCCCCTGCACCACCGGCCGCCGCCCCCGGCCCGCGAGGTTCTCGGCGTAGATGGTGGTGTAGCCGCTGCGCGGCGAAAAGAAGAGAAACGACGGCGTTGAGTCGCCGGGTAGCTGATAGGCCGTCGGCTTGATGGCGAGGTCGGTGAGTTTGCGCGCCGTGATCGCGAGCGGCGGCTGGCTGGCGACCGCGGGATAGTAGTGCTGCCGCATCCAGTACTGCCACTCGTCGGACAGTTGATCGACGGTGCGGCCGTACACGCCGAGCAACGCCGCGTCGAAGCCATTGTACTTCCAGATGTCGTTGTACAGCTCGAGAATCCGCCATTCGCCGTAGCGCTCGGCCAAGAACCGGTGGATGCTGCCGCCGACGGGATAGACCAGGCCGCCGTACGCGTAGGCAAGATCCGTCAAGCTGGGCAGATGCCCGTCGATCGTCATGTCGCGGAGCACCATGTCGTCGCGGGAGTCTTCGCCCGCCGAAAAGAATTCGGCGAGTCCCTCGGTCCACCACAGCGGCATGCCGACCTGGCGGAACCGCGGATACCGGCCGAAGGTCTGGGCCGCGAGGCTCAACTGGAAAACGTGCACCAGCTCGTGGCGAATCGTGTGCCGGAATTCGGCGTAGCTGCCGCGGAACGGGAGCGCGACCCGCCGCTTCAGGAACTCCGTGACACCGAGCAGGCCTTCCGGCGGAATGAAGGGGAGGATGTTCGTCTGCTCGAAGTCACTGTGCGACGCGTAGACGATCAGAGGGATACGGCGCGTGACGGCGTGATTGAAGCGACGCTCGAGCGTGTCGTAGCTCGCTTCGGCGTATGCAAGGGCGACGCGGCCGAGCTCTTCTTCTTCCGGATAGTAGTAGAGATCGACGTGCTCGCCGCGTAACACGCGCCAATCAAAGCGACGGTACTGAATCTTGTTCTGGCCGAAGTAGCCGTATTGGGCCGACAGCACCGAAGCGAAGATCATCGCCAACCCAATAAGGCAGACCGACAACCGCCTCATCTATGGATACTCCGAATCCGATCACCCATCCCGATCGCATTCAACACATCGACACCCCCGACGACTCGCCCAAAGATCGTGTAGACGCCGTCCAGGTGCGGCTGCGCGGAATGCGTGATGAAGTACTGGCTGCCGCCGGTGTTGGGGCCGGAGAGCGCCATGCCGACGGTGCCCACGTCGTACCGCACCGGATTGATTTCGTCGCGGAGCACGAACCCCGCTCCCGGTCCACCCCATCCGTCACCCCGCGGATCGCCGTCCTGCACGACGAAGTTCGGCACGACGCGATGCCAGCGCGTGCCGTCGAAGAAGCGCCGCTCGACGAGGCCCAGGAATGCGGCCACGGTGACCGGGGCCTCGGCGGGCAGGAGCTCGATGTCGAGCCGGCCACGGTCGGTCTCAAGAATGACGTGCGGGTTCGTGCCGCTGAGCGCGGGCGCGAGCCAGCGACGCGCGATGTCTCGGTAGTCGGCCATCGTGCGGGCGGTGGCGATCGGGAGCACCGGACCCCAGCCGTCGCGGGTGTCGGGCAGCGTATCGGCCGCCAGGCGGCGAACCAGATAGTCCTCAGGCCGCGGCGTCGCCGAGACGAACTGGCTCGCCACGCGCACCCGCCCAGCCGACGATGCGGCCGCGATCGCGCCAAGTGCTGAGACCGCGGACAGCCGGGCGTCGTTGAAGGGATCGCCCTCGGCGCGCCGGTACGCAGCGACCAGGAGGTCCACGTCGTCCACGCTGGGATGACGGGCGAGCAGATCAGCAGCGACGCTGCGGACAGCCGCGTCGACATGTGTCAGGAGCGAGCGCGCCCGCGCGTTCAGTGAGGAATCTGACGCCGGGACGACGCGCTGCAACTGCTGCAGCGTCTGCGCGACGACGCGTCCATCGGGATCTGCCAGCAACGTCTGCAGACGATCGCGCGCGTGGGCGGCGCCGAACGCCTCGGCGGCGACACTGCGCCAGCGCCAGTCAGCATCGCCGCTGATGCCCGCGGCCGCGGTCACACCCGCCCCGCTGTCCGCCTGCGCCAGCGCGATGATCGCCTGGCGTTTGAGGCTAAAGACGCTGCTCGTGAGCGGGAGTTGCAGCGCCGCGACTGCCGCGCTGCCCCGCAGCACGCCGAGCGTCGTCTCGGCCTGCACGGCCACACCGATATCGCGGTCGGCGACAAGCGGCACGACCGCCGGCGCTAGCCCCGAGTCGCGGAAGGATGCCAGCGCGCGCAGCCCGTTGATGCGAATATGCGCATCGCGATCCTCAAGGAGCCGGCGCAGCGCGGCAAGCGCGTCGCGCGGATCGAGACGGGCGCTGTCGAGCAGTGCCTTGCTGATGCCACGTGCGGCGACGGTACGCGTCTGCGGATCGGGATCGCTGAGCGCGCGAATCAGCGACGCGGCCCCCTCCTTGGCATGCAACCGGGCGAGCGAATACAGGGCGCGCCAACGCGTCGCGGCATCTGTCGCGTCGGCGAAGCGAACCAGCTGCGCAATCGGCGCGCGGGTCCCGAGCCGCCAGCTTTCGAGCAGGGCTGCGCTCACCACAGGGGGAGGGCTCGCCGCGGCGGGCGAACCCGCCGCGAGGATATCGGTCAGCGCTTTCGCTCCGTCGTCGCCGCCGATCTTCGCGATGGCGGTCACCGCCTCGACCTGCGGCGCGCCCCCGTCGGTCGCGGCCGTCGCGCGAATCGTTTGCACCAGTGCCGGAACAGGGCGGGCATCCTTCAACAATCCCAGCGCGAAAGCCGCCGCCGCCTGCACCACGGCGGCGGAGTCGTTCAATGCCGGCAGCAGCAGATCGATGGCGGCGGGGTCGCCGCTGCGGCCGGCAGCAAGGGCTCCTTGCCGGCGGACGGCGGGACTGGGATGGCTCAGCGCCTCGCGCAGCCCCGCGCCATCGAAGCGGCGGGCGTCGGCGGCGCTAAGGACGTTCGCAAGAAGGCTGATCGTCGCTTCGTCGGCTTGCTGAGCGCGCACCGGCGGCGCGGCCAGCAGCGCGCACAGCAGGCAAATGCTAGAGACGAACCGGGTCGGCTGTGGGCTCGAGCAGCTCACACACGTGCTCCGGAATGCGCGAAAGCGTTTGTTGTGGGTTCAACGCGATCAGCGACGTTTCGCCGGTGGCGAGCAGCTCACTCGTCTCCGCTCGCTCGATCGTATACCCGAAAATCACGCGCCGGGAGGCCAGGTCCCGCACCCAGCAGCGGATGCGAATCATATCATCATAGCGCGCGGGCTGGCGGTAGCGGACGTGGACGTCGGTTACCGTGAGGTAGGTGCCCTGCTGCTCCATGTCGCGGTAGGACATCCCCCGCTCGCGCAGGTGCTCGGTGCGCGCCATGTCCATCCAGATCAGATAGTTCGCGTGATAGACGAACCCCATCTGATCAGTTTCGGAGTAATTGACGCGGTGCAAGACCGCGTTGATGAGCGGTGGGGAGCTGCTGTTACTCGCCGTACGGGATCCAGATGTTCTTCACTTCCGACGCATGCCGCAAGAACTCGCGGCCTTCCCCCTCACGAGGATCGAGCCAGTCGCGGCCGCGCGCCGACGTCCAGGTGCGCTTCATGTTCGCCGCGGACGCGAGCTCGACCGCTTTCACACCCGCGGCGGTACCGAAGTACCACATGCCGTCCACGTCGTCATGCTCGGCGAGCACTTTCGCCAGCTGGTCTTTTGCCCCGGTGACCACGTTGATGACGCCGTCCGGTACGTCGGACGTCTCGAGGACGGTGTAGAACTCGGTTGCGGCGATCGGATTGGTCTCCGAGGGGATGACGATCACGGTGTTACCGACCGCGACCGCCGGCGCCACCAGGGAGACGAAGCCAAGCAGGGGGAAATCGTTCGGGGTGGCGATGCCGAGGACGCCGATGGGTTCGTTCATCGCGAGGGTGACACCACGAATCGGCGTGTGGTGGACCGCGCCGTCCCATTTGTCGGCCCACGCGGCGTAGGTGAAGAGTCGCGCGATACTCGCGTCGACTTCCTCGCGGCCGATTCTCGCGGCGAACTCGGCGGCCCGCGTCGCCAGATTCTCGGCAATGAAATAGAGGATCTGGGCGCGGGTATGACCGCTGCCCTTCCCCCATCCCTCCGCGGCATGCGCGGCCTCGACGGCATTCCGTACGTCCTTGCGATTGCCCTCCGCGACTTCGCCGAGCACTCGGCCATCTGGGCCGACGATCTTGCGGGAGTAGCCTTGGTCGGGTCTGACCTGTTTACCGCCGATGAAGAGCTTGTAGGTCCTATCAATTGGGGGAAGGGGGACGGGGGACGAGGGACGGGTGGCCTCGACCACCGGAACAGTTTTCGCAGTCGCCGTTGCGACCCCGTCCCCCTTCCCCCATCCCCCGTCCCATTCAGGCTTCAAATACTCATACATCCCTTCCCTTCCACCTTCTCTGCCAAAGCCAGACTCGCGATAGCCACCGAATCCAGAAGCTGCATCGAACAGGTTGGTCGAGTTGATCCAGACAACCCCGGCCTTGAGTTTCGGCGCCACGTCGAGGGCGAGATTGATGTTCTCCGACCACACACTCGCCGCGAGTCCATAGGGCGTATTGTTCGCCAACTCCACCGCTTCTTTCGGCGTGCGGAACGTCATGCTCACCAGCACCGGGCCGAAGATCTCGACTTGGGCAATCGTCGCGGCAGGCGACACGTCGGTGAAGAGCGTTGGCGGATAGAAGTAGCCTTCGGTGGGGCACGCCCAGGAGGGCTGCCACATCTTCGCCCCTTCCTCGACTCCCTTCTCCACCAAGCCGCGAATGCGCTCGAGCTGCACCGGCGCGACGATCGCACCCATGTCCACGGCTTTGTCGAGCGGCGAGCCGACGCGCAGCTTCTCCATGCGCGCGCGCAGCTTCTGCGTGAGCCGATCGGCGATGCCTTCCTGAACGAGCAAGCGTGAGCCGGCGCAGCACACCTGTCCCTGATTGAACCAGATCGCATCCACGACGCCCTCGACGACACTGTCGAGGTCGGCGTCGTCGAACACGATGAATGG
>DASWCE010000150.1:0-12455 GCA_036390255.1 Gemmatimonadales bacterium
TCACCGCCGAAGCCAAGGCCACTTGGTCGACGAAGCTCGGCGACGATTTCCAGTCCACCCTCGTGGGCGGCGGCCAGGGCTTCGTCGCGAAGGTGGAAGATGTCGGCGAAGGTGGCGAGCACTTCCCCGGGCCCGGCCTCGAAATCGTCGGCGCCGGGTCGTCCCCCAGCATCTACGAGCGCTTCCTGTCGACAGTGAACGCAGGCGTGTTCGCGCAGGACCAGCTGGCGTACCGCGATTGGGCATTTCTCACCTTGGGCGGACGGTATGATCGCAACAGCGCCTTCGGTAAGACTTCCCAGTGCGTGTTCTATCCCAAAGCGAGCATCTCGCTGCAACCGAGCTCGCTCTCGAGCTGGAGCAGCTCGGCGTGGCGGTCTCAGCTCTCGACGTTCCGTGTGCGTGCCGCGATCGGACAATCGGGACTTCAGCCCGGCGCGTTCGACAAGTTCACGACATTCTCCCCGCTGACGAGCGAGCTGGGACCGGGGCTCGCACCGAGTAACCTGGGCAATCCGAACCTGAAGCCTGAGAAGGCAACCGAATGGGAGGTCGGGAGCGAAATCGGCATCCTGAGCGACCGCGCCGCCCTGGAGGTCACGTACTGGAATCGCGTGACGCGCGATGCCTTGTATCAGCGCCAATACGCTCCGTCAGGCGGCTTCCGGCAGGTGCAGCTCTCCAACATCGGCCGCGTCGACGCACACGGCTGGGAGTTGGGCGTGAACGTCCTCCCCTTCAGCCGGCCCGAGTTTTCGATCAAGATCTTTGGCAACGCGGCGTTCCTGCACGAGATCGTCACGAGCCTGGGTGGATCGCCGCCGCTCAAGGTCGGGGGCAGCTATCCCCGCTACCGCAACTTCGTCAAAGAGGGATACGCCCCCAACTCGCTGTTCGGCGCGAAGCTGGTCGGGCCGTGCAGCCAGCGGCCGGCAGGGGCAACGTACGCCTGCCTGCAGCCCGGTCAGAACCCATATGACCTGAACGGCGACGGCCAATTCGACACCGACGCCGATCTGCTTGCAGCTCTCGGAACCCCGCGATCACTGGGCAGTCTCCTTCCGATTCGCGTGGATGAGAACGGGAACGGCGACTTCCTCGATCACTACCTCGGCAAGTCAACCCCCGACTGGGCAGGCTCGTTCGGTCTCTCCGCCACGCTGTTCAAGAATTTCGAGCTGTCGTCCCTGTTCGAGTACAAGGTGGGGAACTACACGATCACCAACCTCACCTTCGCCTTCCGGAATTCGAACGCCACGATCGGACGCAATTCCGAACAAGGCGCGCGGGTGGAGGCGACGATGCTGAACCCGGCGAGCACGGCGCAGCAGCGTGTGGACGCGGCGAAAGAATGGCTCAAGCTGCGGGCCCTGACGCCGTACGACGGGGTCAATCAAAACGAAAACGGCAAGTTCGTGCGGTGGCGCGAGCTGGGCGTGACCTACAACGTGCCAACCGCGTGGGCCAGTAGACGGCTCGGCTTACGCTACGTGTCGCTCAAAGCCTCCGTGCGGAATCTCATGCTGTGGACGCCGTACACCGGCATCGATCCCGAGCTGAACGAATACGGACGCGGCGCGGGCAGCTCCGACCTGAACGGCATCGAATCCAACTTCGGCGAGGGCATCGATGCGTTCGGTCTCGCATTGCCACGGCGCTTTACATTCAGCGTGCGGTTTGGCTTCTAACCCGAGCACCGGAGAGGAGTGATACCATGAAAACGCATCGCTCGTACCGGCTGCTCGGCGTAGCGAGCGTGGTTACGCTCGCCGCGTGCAGCAGCCTGCTGGACGTGAAGAACCCGAACAACGTCAACCAGTCCGACCTCAGCAATCCGGCGTCCGCCGCGTCACAGGCGAGCGGCGTGCTGGCGACGGTGGCGCGAGCATGGGGCCAGATCCTGACCCCCTATTCGATGGCGACCGACGAGCTCACATGGATCGGTTCGCGCGACGCCTGGCAGACCCTGGACCAGGGAACGATCTCCGAGCCCACCAATGAATTCGTGGACGCGGCCTTCTTCTACGTGGGGGAGGCGCGCTGGTGGTCCGACGAGACGATCAAGCGCCTGAGCGGTTTCGACGCCGCGAACACGCTGCCCGACCGGAACGATCTCGCTCGCACGTATCTGTCCGGGGCGATCATCTATACCATGATCGGGAACTTGTTCGACAACTTCCCGATCGGCTCCGATCGCACCACGGCAGCAGCACCGCTCGGCGCCGCGAAAATGGATTCCGTGTACAAGGTCGCGATCGCGTACGCGACGAGTGGTCTCGCGATCGCTCAAGCCACGGGTAACCAGGACCTGCAGCTCGCTCTGACGGCGGAACGGGCGACCGCTCGCTACTACCTCGCGCTGTGGACCAAGCTGAATCCGGCCCCAGCGACTGTTCCCGTCGCAAGCCCGCTCGTGAACGATGCGGGTGCCGTGGCCGATGCCAACGCCGCACTTGCGCTGGCGACGACGTTGGGAGTGGCCGACTGGCGCTACCAATTCCACTACGATCCGACGACGATCAGCACCGATATCGGATTCGAGGTGAACGAGCGGCTGGAAATGCGGATCGGGTCGACATACGTGTACCCGATTTGCAGCGTGTCCGGCTGCGCGACCGGCGGCAAGACTGTCGCGGTAGACAGCCTCCGGCTCAAAGACCCCATCGACAACAAGGCCGATCCAGAGCTCACGCGGTTCCTCTTGAGCACCGCGGACGGTTTCCTTAAGCACACGCGGTACGGACCGCTGACGTTCTTGTCTGCACGCGAGCTGCAGTTGATCGTGGCGGAAGCCGCCCTGGCCGCAAGCAACAACGCGGGCTTCCAAGCGGCGATCAACGCCGAGCGCGCGCTGGACGGCTTGACGGCGTACACGGGCGTGGGCCCGACGGCACTCGCGATGCTGCAGTACGAGCGGCAGCGGAACTTGTTCATGCAGGGCAAGCGCCTGTTCGACGAATATCGCTTCGGTGTGCCTGCCGATATCTGGCAGGCCGGCTCGGAAGCGATCGCCGATCCGGGGACGTTCCTGCCGATCACGATCAGCGAGCGGATTTCGAACTCGTTCTGCCTCGCCAATCCGACATCGTGCGGCGGGCGGTGAGCTGCAGAAGGGTGAAAATCAAAGAGGCGGCCTCGAGGCCGCCTCTTTCGTTTCGACGGGTCTCACCGTGCTTATTTGTCCGGCCGATTCTCGTCGTCGATGAGCTCGGTGTCCGTGAGGTTACCGGACCCCGGGCCGAAGCCGGTTTTGCCCGGCCGGTCTGGGATAGTGATCGACACCTCAGCCACGTTGTTGGTGAAGTCGCTTTCAGGGAGCTGGTGGCAGAACGCGCTCAGGTCCCTGTGGGGACACGGCTCACCTGCCGCGGCCGTGAATGGTGGATTGACGGTGATGCGGATGATGTACTGTCCCGGCGGAACAGGCGCCTGCCCGTCGCCGCCGTCTAGCACGAAGTACTGCCCACCGAGGAACTTGAAGTACGTGTCGGCGTATCCGACGCTGATCCCTTGGTTGCCTGGGATCCCGACCCTGCCGCAGCTGTGGTAGACCCAGGACCCCACGCCCCCATCGCTCTGCCACGGCGTCACATCGATCATGCAGAAGCCCCGCTTGGCGGAGCGCCAAATGTGACCGTCGTTCGCCGAGATGAGCTGGTAAGTGGCGTAGTGCCGGAAGTGGTAATGGTTATGGCAGGTCGCGAATTCGAACAGCCCGTCGTTGGCGGCGACGTGCACGTTGGGATCGCCGATGAAAATATCAGCATCGCCGATGTTGGGGGTGCTGACGGTAAACCGCAGCACGCGGTGCTCACCGGGCGCCACTCCTCCCTCGACAACGCTGCAGGCAGTGGTACTGAACGTCTGGTCGTAAACGACCCAGCTATCCGCCAGTCGTTTGCCGTCCACAATGAGGTCGGGCGTCCCGTCCAGGTCCTGGACGTGGTCGAATTGCGGTCCAGAGACAGCGCGGTGATCGGTCGGACCGCAGGCGCTCAGAGCAGCGGCGGCCGCGAGACCGATGATAACGTTTTGGCGCATGGGTAAGAACTCCGAATGGATGTGTCACAAAACGTGTAGGCGTTCCGGGGCGCCCGCAAGAACGCATAAACTTTGCGCCGTATGCATAGAAACTCAGTGAATCCCGCCGCCGCCGAACTGCTTGACTAGCTCACCCAGCACCGCTTTCGCATCCCCGAACAACATCCACGTGTTGTCCTGCACGTACAGCTCGTTGTCGATGCCGGCGAATCCGGGATTCTTGCTGCGCTTCACCGCGAGCACCGTCTTCGCCTTGTCCGCATCGATGATCGGCATGCCGTAGATCGGCGTGCCCTTGTTGTAGCGCGCGGCTGGGTTTACGACGTCGTTCGCCCCAAGTACGAGGGCCACGTCGGTCTGCGGCATCTCGGGATTGATCTCGTCCATCTCGACCAGCGCGGAGTACGGGATGTTGGCCTCGGCGAGCAACACGTTCATGTGGCCCGGCATCCGCCCTGCGACGGGATGAATCGCGAATTTGACGGTCACGCCGCGTTTGGTGAGCGCGTCGTACAGCTCGCGCACTTTGTGCTGCGCCTGGGCCACCGCCATCCCGTAGCCGGGAATGATCACGACGTTGCGCGCCTGCTCGAGCAGCTGCGCTGCGCCTTCGACCGTCTCCTGCTTCCACGGTTTCTGCTCACCCGTGGCAAGCGCAGGCTGCGCTTTACCGAACGCGCCGAACAGCACGTTGGTGAACGAGCGATTCATCGCTCGACACATGATGATCGAGAGAATCAGACCACTCGAGCCGTCGAGCGCGCCGGCGGTGACGAGCAGCTTGCTGTCGAGCACGAATCCCATCGCGACCGCGGAGAGACCGGCGTAGGCGTTGAGGATCGAGATCACGGTCGGCATGTCGGCGCCGCCGATGGGAATGATCAGCAGCACCCCAAAGATGAGGGCGAGCACCGCAATCGCGAGAAACGCCTGCTCCACCCATGGTGCGCCCGGATGCAGCGCCACGGCAACGCCGAGCGCAACCGCGGCCGCGAGCACACCGATGTTGACGAAGTTTTGGCCGGGATAGGTGACCGGGCGCTGCGGAATCCAGCGCACTTCCTGCAGCTTGCCCGCGGCCATCAGGCTGCCCGTGAAGGTGAGGAATCCCAGAATGACTTCGGCGGCGAGCGCACTCATACGGAAGTGCGTCATCTCCGCCGTCGCTGAGCCGCTACGCCACAGGAAATACTCCGCCGTCCCTACGAGACCGGCGGCGAGCCCGCCGAACGCGTGGGAGAGCGCCGTTCGCTGGGGGACAGCGGTGAGCGGCACGCGCGACAACGGCACGCCGACGACGAATCCCGCAGCGATGGCGCCGACGACCCAGCCATGATGGATGATTTCCGGCTGGATCCAGGTCGCTACGACGGCCACCGTCATCCCGACCACGCCCGCAATAACCCCGTGGCGCGCGGTCTTGGGATCGTTCATCCAGTACAGCGCGAAGATGAACAGGGCCGTCGCCAGGACGGCGGAGAGCTCGCCGATGAGATGCATTACTGCTTCTTGAACATCTTGAGCATGCGGTCGGTGATCATGAAGCCGCTCACGATGTTCGTCATCGAAGCGAATAGCGCGACGGCCCCAAGAATGCGGATCGCGAGCGGGTGGTCGGCACCGGCCACGACGATCGAGCCGACGACCGCGATGGCGGAGATCGCATTCGTGAGCGACATGAGCGGCGTGTAGAGCAGTCGCGACACGCGGCGGATCACACCGAGCCCGATGAAGGTCGCCAGCACGAACACGAATAGCATCGATCCGAAGTCGCTCATGATTTCCGCACCTCGCCCGCGTGGGTCACGCACGTGTCGCGGATGATTTGGTCCTCGAAATCCAGCCGCAGCCTGCCGTCCTGCACGACATGGCCGAGGAAGGCGGCCAGGTTCCTGGCGTACATCTGACTGGCGTCGAACGGCAACGTACTGGCGAGATTGAGCGGGCCGAGAATCGACACGCCGTTTCGCACGATCTCCGCGCCCGGCTCCGTCAGCTCACAGTTGCCACCCGTCTCGGCCGCGAGGTCCACGATCACGGCTCCCGCCTTCATTCCCTGCACCGCCGCCGCCGTGATCAGGACTGGCGCCTTCTTGCCGGGGATCGCCGCGGTCGAGATCACGATGTCGGCATCCTTGACGGCACTGGCCAGGAAGGCAAGCTCCTTGCGGTGCGTCTCCTCCGACAACTCTTTCGCATAGCCGCCGGCGGTCTCGGCGTGCTCCTCGATCGCCATCTCGAGGAACGTGGCCCCGAGACTCTGCACCTGCTCCTTCACCGCCGGGCGCACATCGAACGCGGACACGATGGCTCCCAGTCGGCGTGCCGTCGCGATCGCCTGTAAACCCGCGACGCCGGCGCCGAGCACGAGCACGCGCGCGGCCGGGAGCGTGCCGGCCGCCGTCACGAGCATCGGCAGTAGGCGGCCGGTCGCCGTGGCAGCGAGGAGTACCGCTTTGTAACCCGCCACAGTCGCCTGCGACGACAGCACGTCCATGGGCTGCGCCCGCGTGATCCGGGGCAGGAGCACGAGAGTGAACGCGGTGAGCTTGCGCTGGGCGAGCTGTCGCACGTAGTCGGGGGCCGGCTGGAAAAACGCGACCAGCGCGGAGCCTTCGCGATAATTCCCGAGCTCCGCGCTCTGAGGAGCCTGCACCTGAACCACGATATCGGCCTGACTGAAGACTGATGACCGATCACTGACTTTCGCACCAGCGGCACTGTAAGCGGCATCCGGAAAAAACGCGGCCGATCCCGCGCCGCGCTCGATCAAAACCTCGTAGCCACCTTTGACCAGGCGGCCCGCGACGTCCGGCGTCAGGGCGACTCGTCGCTCGTTGGGGGCGATCTCCTTCGGCACGCCAATGCGCATGGGGGCGGGGGGGGCTACGATCCGCGGGGGAGCTGTTGTCGCGGAGGCTCGCGCTGCTGTGCGAGCATTCGTTCCGCGAAATCGACGCGCTCCGCCAGCTCGTTGAACTGCTGGCGCAAGGCGTCGAATTGTTCCTCGAGCTCGTTGACTCGCTGCTCCGCGCGGCCCGTGAGGCGGTGCTGCTCGTAGGAGGACTCTGCTACTCCCCAGTTGCGGAGCGGCAAGTCTTCGCTGTCCCGAAATTCTCCCGCCGCGATGAGGACCAGATCGTAGAGATACCACACGCCGATACCGCCAAACGTGACGAGCATGGCGATCGCCGTGCGGGGCTTGTCGACGTAAAAGCGATGCAATCCAAAAACGCCGCCAAAGAACGACAACAAGAAAGCGACGCCCCGCGAGCGCTTGGATACCTCGGGCTCTTGCGGCGCGTCGTCAGGGTCGTCTCTGTAGACGTCGGGAACCGTCATGGCTCGATACTACCGGCCGCGTTCGGACGGGGCAAGCAAGTGACGCAGCGCGGGCTCGACCGTGTCGAAACGGAAATGGAACCCGGACGCGAGCAAACACCCCGGCAGGACGCGTTGCCCACTCTGTAACATCGCCGCGCCTTCGGTACCAAACGCGATGCGCAGCGCGAACCCCGGAACCGGCAAGATGGCCGGCCGGCCCAGGACCTTCCCCAACGTCCGCGTGAACTCGCGATTTGTCACGGGACTCGGCGCCGTCAGGTTCACCGGTCCCGCGAGTCTGGAAGTCGCCAGGATATGCACGATGGCATTGAGTGTGTCGTCCAGCGTGATCCAGCTCAGATACTGATTGCCGCTTCCCACTCGTCCGCCCAACCCGAGACGGAACGCCGGCAGCATCTTGGCGAGCGCTCCACCCGCCGTCGTCAGCACCACCCCAAATCGCATGTTGACGACGCGAATGCCCGCGCGCGCGGCGACAGTGGTGGCCCCTTCCCAATCACGCGACACATACGCGAGGAAGTCCTCGCCCGGGGCGCTCCATTCACTGACCGCCTCGTCGCCGCGGTCGCCGTAGTACCCGATCGCCGATGCGGCGAGCAGCGCTTGCGGGGGACGGGTCAGTCCCGCGAGTGCATCGCTGAGCAGACGCGTCCCCTGCACGCGGCTCTCGCGAATGCGCTGTTTCTTGGCGGGCGACCAACGACCAAACACTTTTTCGCCCGCGAGATGAATCACCACATCGATCCCTTCCAATCCGTCGCGATCGATCATGGCGCGCTCCGGATCCCACGCGAGGACCCGCTCGCCCGGCGCCGGCCGGCGTCGGACCAGGGGCAGGATCTCGTGGCCCAACGACGCAAGCACTGGGGTCAGCGCTGAGCCGACGAGTCCCGTCGACCCGCTCACCACGATTTTCATTCGGGAAGAATCGCTTCGGCCTCGATTTCAACCAGCATGGTTGGATCGACGAGTCGCGTCACGGCAAGCAGGGTGCAAGCCGGCCGGATGTCGCGGAACACCTCCCCGTGCGCCTGACCGACGGCCTGCCAGTGCGCGATATCGGTCACATACATGCGCGTGCGCACCACATCGCGGAGACTGGCTCCCGCCTGCTCGAGCGCCCGGCCGATGTTGCGCAGCGCCTGAACGGCCTGGGCATACGGATCACCCGCGCCGACGATCTTGCCACTGGCGTCCGTCGCGGTGGTACCGGACACGTGGACGACGCGTCCCACTCGCACCGCGCGCGAATAGCCCACGACCGGCTCCCACGGCGCGCCGCTCGCGATGTTCTGCCGCGTCATCGTCCTTCGAAACCGGGTACCGGAGGCGGCGCATCGTTCCAGGTGACGTGCGACGGTGCGCCTGTGGACCGCGCTTCGGCGATGCGTTCGTCGGTCGCCCGCACGATCTCTTCCACCGCCTGTGGCGGGTTGAGGAACGTCACGCCTCCAATCGCGGGCGTGGCCTGGCGACCGTCGCCGGTGCGGAGATCGGTCAGGCCGGCCCGGAGCTTGTCGAGCACAATGCGGGCGGACGCGGCGGTCGTTTCCGGCAACAGCGCGATGAACTCATCCCGGCCGAGGCGGGCGACCGTGTCGGTCGCGCGGAGCGCGCCGCGCAACACCGTGGCAGCCGCGCGGACCAGCTCGTCGCCCACGCGGGTGCCGAGGTCGACCGCCGCCACGCTGAAAGGATGCTGGTACCGCCGGGCCCGCTCGATTTCGGCCCCTGCCGCCTCGCGGAACGCGCGGGCGTTGCGGACGCCGGTCAGGTCATCGACGCGCGCGAGCCGGCGCTCGCGCGCCAGCGAGCGGCGCAGTGCCATGATGGCCCACGTGAGGCCGCCGATAGCGACCAGGGCCACGATGATGATGGGGACGCACGCGCGCACACCAGAAAACTATCCGCTAGGGCGGGTTTTTGCCCACGGGCACAACAGCCACCGCGTACCAACAGGGATTCCAACGACATCCCTCCATGACGACGCGGATGCGGTACACCGTGGTCGCGCTGGGCGTGAACCGCAGGACGGGGAAGGTTTCACTGTTGCGGTCGATGGCAAGCTCGTTGCTCTGCGTCGCCAGGAGCAGCTGGAGCCTCGAGCAATCGTTGTCACACACACCGAGAATGGAATACGTCACCCCGCGCTCGAGGGTCACCAGGAACGTTTCCGCTTCCTCCTCATTCAGCGGCCCAGTTTTCGTGAAGAGCGGCGACCTACGCGCGTTCGTCGTGACCGCGTTGACCGCACGCTGCAATTGACTCTGCACTTCTCGCTCCCAACGATTTTGCGACACCGCTGGGCGCGGGATCGCCGCACCGATCACGAGGACCACCAGGGTGGCAGAGAGATTCTGCGGTCTCATCGGACTTGTCGCCGCGATGCCGTCAGCATCACAGCCAAAACGGCGACCGCACCGAGCAGCAGCGCCACCGCGGTAGCACCCCACGGCGCCGCGGCGCCTAAGCGGATCGGCGCGACGAACCGGCGCTCCCACTGAGCGGTCCATTCGCCGACCGGTTGTTTGAGGGCCGCCGCGAGCGCGGTGTCCACCGGTAACGATGAGGCCCAAAAACCTTGGAAGCGCTCGCGTCCCACCTCGCGGGCGACATCCGATAGGTACAGCTCGCCAGGGAGCAGGCGCTGTGCACGCCACCAGCGCCGCTCGGAACGCACGATTTGCGGCCCGGCAGCGGGAGACTCCGCATCTGATCCCTCGAGGACTGCGGCGCGACAACCGGACGATCGGCCGGCGAGACAGGCCACCGTCGCGGGCGGAAATGAGTAGATCTGGTCCCAGTACCACGAGTAACGGGAATCACCCAGGAGGTCCAGCGAGGTGAAACGCTCACCGGCGATGCCGCGCGAGCCAAGGTAGAGGGCCACGTCCCAGTTGCGTGCCGCCAACCAGCGTCGCACGGGCTTGCCGGGGGTCCCGTATGCCGCGTAGAACGCACAGGGGCCGAGGCCTGCTCGCAACCACCGAGCGAATCCGCCGAACCCCGTGTCGCGCGCTTCCCGCTTCCCGATCAGCAACCGCGTCCAGTACGGGCCCGCGGGCAGCAAGGCGATGCACGTCGTGCGGTCCGTCGAGTCTGGTGCGAGATACGCCGCGCGCTCGTCGGGCGTGGGGCGGTCCGGCACGTTGCGCGGCCGCGCCAGCTTGATGACAACGGCGACGCGGACCTTCGTCTCGCCCAGGCCCAGGGCCTGCCACGCGGTATCCAGCGCGGCCTCGATGTATCGAACCGGGGCCAGAGAGTCTTCCGCCCCACGAACAATCACTGTCGGTCTTCCAGAACGGTCGTTACCGTGACTCGCCAACAATCCACGTATGTGTTGGCGGTCCTCCAGCAGGCGCACGGCTCCGTCGGCATAACGCCATGCGTCGGCCAACGCCTCTACTCGCTGGCGTGCGGGCGTGAGTTCTGGGAGCTGGGTCGTAAAGGGTCGTGGGCCTCGTGCCGTGACTCCGCGCGGTGGTACGTAAGCCAGCGCAATCACTGCGCAGCTGGCGAGCGTGACGGCAACCCAGCGCTTTAGAGGCGCCAACGCGAGCTCCGCATTCCGCACGCCCCGAAGAACGCCAGCCAACCGAACGCCGCGCCGACCGCCCACCACGGGAGGGCTACGGCCGTCGGCCGCGCCGCCACGATGGCGTTCCGCCACGCTTCGACCAACGAGTCCAGTCCGACGCCCGCCGCCGCGGCGAGACGTCCACCGATCTGGACGTCTGAATCGAGGAGCCGCCGGTACGAATCTCGTCCACCCCGTCGCAGCGCTTCCCGAACGATTGTGGCGCGCGCGGCGTAAGCGAGTGGTCTCGGCAGCGTACCGGTTGGCAAGGTCCGCAGCAATCCGGTGCACGCTGCATCGCTCAGCGCGACGCACGCCCGGAAGGCCTGGGCAGTCGCGCCATGATTGAAAAAGTACCGGAACGATTCCGTGACGAGCGCGCGACGCTCGGGGGGACTCGGATACCAACGCTCGAGCAGCCCGCTGGTATCGCCGAGCGCCAACACGTCGGCGCAGCGGGCGAGCACTCCCAAGAGGCAGGCTCGCACCGCTTGTGAGGGAGCGGTGACGAGCTGCAGATAGACCGCGCGACGCTCCTCGGCCGGATCGAGTGAGGGCCGCAGCGGCGCGCCCAGCCAGTCGGCGAGCGGCCGGTCGATCGGCGCCACCGGTACATTGGCCAGTAGCAACGTCGTCGTCGACCGCAGATCCAGATCCCAGGGCACCTCGAGACCCACGTGGAAAACCGATCGCCCCACCGTGGTGTCCGGATCGACTGCGCGGATGATGTACGGGTATTGGACCAGGTCGGCAGCGGCATTGCCATACAGACTGTCGATCACGGGCCAAGCGCGCTCGGCAGCCTTGCGCAGGGGAAGGGGCGACCGATTCGCAATGATGCGGAGATGGCCGACGGCAATCGTGTCGCGACCAGCCGTCGCCCGGTCGCGTTCCAGACTATCGGCGACATTCGCGATGGCCTGTGCCTCGCGCCATGCTCGCAGCAGGCTGTCCGCGCGGCCCTGCAAACGCATAACCACGGTGTCCTGGGCCCACGCGTGTGGCACCAGAATCCAAAGGAAAAGCACCGACGCGAGCGTTCTAGACATCGACGAGCATCCAACGACCGGTGAAGACGGCGAGCGGGCCGGGTCCTTGCAATAACACGACTTGGAGCGTGCCGAGCAGGTCCCATTCCAGGTTCGCCCCGCTCACGATGACCTGCACGAGCACAACGAGGGCGATCGCGCCCAGGATGATCCCCGCCGTCCGCGCCGTTCCCGCCGACACGGCAAAGAACACTGCGTAGGCGACGAACACCGCCAGCGCGAATCGCACGGTGAGCGCAATCGGATACGCTTGAAGCCCCGGCGGGAGTGTCGCCATGACGGCCCCCAGCAGCGCCCCAATCAGCACCGCGGCAATGGGGGCCGTCAGGAGCGCCAGTCCCGCGCCGAACCGCAACGCCACGTATTGCCAGCGCGGCAGCGGCAACGTCAGGGCATGAATGTGACGGCCCCGGTGATCCGCGGCCCACGCCGCGATGGCG
>DASWCE010000151.1:0-1696 GCA_036390255.1 Gemmatimonadales bacterium
GTGTTTGTCCCGGCACATACTTCTCAGTTCCTTCATGAGGTTTGTATGAGGGGTTCGCACCAGCCGGAGTTCTTCGCGCAGCGATCGTCGCGATGGCCGCTGTGCCCTTCAATAAATGTCGACGGGAAAAGCACGGGCCCAAGAGCGGCTCCAGCGAGATCACCATCTGGTTTGCGGGGAGTCTAGCCGAAGGACGGGACACGCACCAGCGCCCCGGCCGGGACTGCACCGGGGCGCGGGGCCAGCACGCGCTACTGAATCACTTCGTCCGCCCGGACCAGCACTGACTGCGGGATCGTCAGCCCGAGTGCTTTGGCCGTCTTCATGTTGATCACCAACTCGAACTTCGTGGGCTGCTCGACGGGGAGATCGGCGGGCTTCGCGCCCTTCAGGATCTTGATGTCATAAGCACGTTGGCCTCCTGCCCAGCCTGAACTAGGCTGGCTCCTCAGAGACGGCGGCAAACCTCTCTGAGACAGGAGGCCAAGAGGATGGTACACGTGGGCGTCGACCTGGACAAACGCAGCTCGCAGATCGCGGTGTTGAGCGACGACGGAGAAATCGTGCAGCACCGGCTCGCCAATGATGCCGCGCGACTCGAGAAGTTCTTTGCTGACCTCCCGCCGCACAGCCCCATCGCGATCGAAGCCTCGGGGACCTGGTGGTGGCTCGTCGATCTCCTCGAAGAACTCGGGCACCAACCCGTGCTCTCGAATCCGAAACAGACGAAGGCGATCGCCGCCGCCCGCCTCAAGAACGACCGCGTCGACGCCGAGCGCCTCGCGCTCTTGCTGCGCGGCGATCTCCTGCCCAGAGTCTGGATCCCGCCGACCACCCTGCGCGAGGCGCGCGAACTCATCCGCCATCGCATCCAACTCGTCTGGCTCCGCGGCGTGATCCGCAATCGTCTGCAGGCGATGCTCGCGCGCCGCAACCTGCAGCCGACCTCGGGCAAGAGCTGGCTCACGCAGCGCGGTCAGCGCGAGTTGCAGCGGCTGCCCTTGGGGGAGACCCCGAGCCGAATCCGCGAGGATTGTGGGGCGCTGTTGCCCACCCTCGATGCCCAGATCCGACGCCTCGATGCCGATCTCGTCACGCGCTGGGGCGCCGATCCTCGCGTGCGGCGCTTGACGACCATCCCCGGCATCGGCCCCTTCATTGCGATTGTGCTCGTCCTCGAGCTCGGGGATATCGAGCGCTTCGCGAGCGCCAAACGGGTCGCCAGCTACGTCGGCTTGACCCCGCGCGTCCGTGGCAGTGCCGGTCGGGTTCGCGCCGGCCACATCACGAAGGAAGGCAATCGGCTGCTGCGGTGGGTCTTGGTCCTCGCCGCGACCCAGGCCATCCGTCGGCCCGGGCCCCTGCGGGCCTGGTTTCATGCGGTGAAGAAGCGGCGGGGGAAGAAAGTCGCGCGGGTCGCGCTGGCGCGCCGCCTCGCGGAGATCGTCTTTCACGTCTGGAAACAGGAGTGCGATTACTTCACCGTCGTCCGTCACGGTGTCGTGCGGGGGTGAGCTCGGACGTTGACATGGTCTTCGGACCGCCATCTTGATTGGGCAGCCCCTTTCACGCGCTTCGCGGTGAAACGGAACTGACATCATGGGCGCTCGCGCCCGGAGAGATGTGTGGCGCACGGCCACCTGCTGATGACGCATCGCGCTTTTGGCCCAGGATCAACGTTCGCCCCTTGGGGGTA
>DASWCE010000152.1:0-16346 GCA_036390255.1 Gemmatimonadales bacterium
CCCGGGGGAGCGACCGCCGATCACGACGCGGGCACCGGCATCCCGGCTCGTATCGGCAACGAGCAGATGCTGCTGTCTGATGGCCTGCTCTGCGACGGCGACGAGTGTGTCGGGCGGCGCGGCGTAGAGGGCGAGTCGACCGGCGTCCGGCGGCAGCTCCTTCATCATTCCAACGGTGGCGCACCCCGTCAGCGCGGGCAGGAGGGCGAGGGACGACAGTTTCGGGAATTGCATGTGCGGGACCTTGAGAAGGATGCTGCATGGTGCACGTGCTCCCTCAAGAATCCGTCAAGCGGCCTTCGAAGCTGTGAGATGCTCGAACGCCTCCGAAAGTAACGCGCGAAATTCGCGCCGCGCGTGACCCGAAATTCTGTGGCCGCAAAACACTTACGGCCAATAGTTCAATTGTCGCCGCCACGCGACACCAATGCCGTTGAGCTGACCACGCCCCGTCCCGGCATGTGCCTTGCCCAACCGTCGCCCGGCCGCACCGCCGAGTGTGCGACCGGAAGCTCTCGCAGTTCTGGCAACCATCTCTGTGCAAAAAGGAGAAGCGAATCATGCGTACGAGCTCGTTCCTGGCCCTCGCGAGCGCCTTTCTCCTGACCGGCGCGTGTCGCGAGAATTCACCGCAGCCGGTCGCCCCGTTGTTTGCCTCCTCGTCATCCCTGCCCCACATCAACATCACCGAGTTGCCCTTGCCCGTGAGCGTAGACGCCGAGCTCACGGCGACGAACTGCAGCAACAACCCCGGCCCGAACATCACGCTCGATGGCGTGGCCGCGCTCGGCGGCTTCGGTGTGGAGATGACCTTCAGCAATAACCTGAAAGGCACGCACGACTACACCGTCGACAATCAGGTCGACATCGCGCTGCAGCCCGCGGGACAAACGATCACGATCCCGAAGCAGCCGGTGCTCGGTGGCGTCGGCGGCAACCCGTTCATGTGGGTGCAGTTCGTAAACGCCGCCGGTACGCCGACCAGCGACGAGATCTACCTCGGCCGCTGTGTCCAAGGTTCCCGGTACGGGTTCAAGCACGCGGAGGTCACGACGGGATCGGCGTTCGCCGAGTTCGGAGTCACGGGCTGCGAGAACAGCCCGGGGCCGTTCATCAGCATGGACGCTAGCGTGGCGTACGAGGGTCTGGGCGCCCAGGTCATCTTCCGGAACAACGACAATCCGGTGGGCGGCCCGCACCAGGCGGTTCGCAGCCAAACCCTTTCTATCATCCCGGCGGGGATGAGCTTCACGTTCCCCAAGCAGCCAGTGCAAGGCG
Source organism: Gemmatimonadales bacterium (assembly GCA_036390255.1). GTDB lineage: Bacteria > Gemmatimonadota > Gemmatimonadetes > Gemmatimonadales > GWC2-71-9 > 20CM-2-65-7. Next base: position 1,279 of record DASWCE010000152.1, read on the forward strand.
GCGTGGGGGGCAACCCATGGATCTTGGCTGGGTTCCTCGACGGCGGCGGGGCCAAGCTGGATGATCCGACGCTGCTGGGCCGCTGCGTGCAGCTGAGCAAGGCGCTCAGCTAGCGCACGGCCGGCTGGGAAACAAACGGTAGGGGCGCAGCATGCTGCGCCCCTACATCAAATGCACGACGCCAATCAAATCCCCCTGCGCCGCCCTCCACGCAGTCCTGGACGGGGCACCATGCCGGGGCGCATCCCCGGACGCATCCCTCGGCCCTCCCGCCGCTCCATCCGCATCTCCCCGATCCGCTGCATCAATCGCTCGCGCATTTGCTGGTAGCGCGCGCGCTGCACGGGCGAGAGATACCCAGCCATCTCGCGATCCTGATCCTGCTCGATCTTGAGCATCTCGGCGCGGCCCGTTTGAATTCCGTCCATCAGTTTGCGGACGCTGTCGGAGTTCGCCGCGATCCCCGGCTGCATCTGATCCTCGAGCGCGCGTCGACGCTCGAGCTGTTGCTCCATTACCGTCCGGCGGCGGCCGTTGTACCGCTCCTGCGTCGCCCGCAGCTTCGTCACCTGGTCGGGCGTGAGCTTCAGCTCCTCCTGCACCCGCCCGCGGAACTTGTCCTCGATCTGTGCGCGTAGCCGCCCCGCCTCCGCGGTATCGCCGCGCTGCGCGACGGTATCGCGCTGCTGCGCCGCGAGTGGGGGCGCGAGTAGGATGGCCAAACTGAAAACCAGATAGCGCTTCACTTATCCCTCCAAAGAGCGCAGCACCGCACGCAGCTGCCGCGCATCGAGTTCACGGAGATCGGTGCTGCCCTCCGGTACGGCAACAGTGTCACTACTCACCAGCTCGTCGAACGTCGCGAGCACGTCCCGCAGCTGATCCGTCGAGAGATCGTTCAGATCATCGGCCACGAAGTGGGCGCCGTGCGCGGCGCTTCTCTCGCCCGCGGCACCAAAGCGCGACCCCCGCGGTAGCCGGGACGCGACTGCCGCTCCGCCCACGACGATGAGGACCGCTGCGGCGATGCGGAGCCAGTTCTGCTGAGCCCAGATGGTGCGCCGCACGGGCTGCTCACGCAAACGCGCGACCACGTTGCGTGCCGTGGCCGCGACATCGAGGCGCTCTGCGGCCGACGCACCGAGTCTCTTGGCAAGACTCTCCAGCCTGGCTTCGTCGTTCATTTCACGATCTCCTTCAACCTTTTGACCGCATGGTGATAATGGACCCGCGCCGCTCCCGGCGTCGTCGCCAACGCCGCCGCGATCTCTTCGTATTCCAATCCCTGCTGCGCACGCAGTAGGAACACCTCCCGCTGCAGCCGCGGCAACTCCTTGAGCCCCGCTGCGAGCAAGGCTTCGACTTCACTCGCCTCCGCATGCTCATGCGGATCGCCCGTGACATCACGGACGCCTTCATCGAGCGGCATGACTTTACGCCGAGCTGCGCGCCGTCCAAAGTCCTTCAGCACATTTCCGCCGATCGTCAGCAGCCACGTGCGAAACTGGCACTGCCCGCGAAAACGATCCACACCGCGAAACGCGCGGATGAACGTCTCCTGGACCAGGTCGTCCACGTCGGCATCAGGCGCGCCAGCCCCGGCGAGAAAGCGCGCCAGGGGCCGGGCGTGGCGCTCGACCAGCTCCGCCGCCGCCTGTTCATCCCCGGCCTGCCACGCGCGAATCAACGCGGCGTCGCTGGACGTCTCGGTTCGCAGCTGAGGGTGCGCCATCGATGTCGTTTGTCTGTGGACGTGGGAAGTGATGGAATATTAAGACCCTTGCGAGTGTGGGAGCGCAAGGCTAGCTTCAAAATTCGAACAATCGTTCGAAACCAATGCGACCATACGACGAGCGTCTCGACCATCTGCTCGCCCGTGCCGCCCGGGTCTTCGCGGACAAGGGCTACCATCCCACCACCATGCGGGATCTCGCCGCCGCGAGCGGTATGTCGCTCGCCGGGATGTACTACTACGTGCGCGGCAAGGAAGACCTGCTCGCCTTAATCCAGGAGCGTTGCTTCACTCAGGTCCTGGAGGGCGCCCGGCAGGCGGCCGCCGGTGCCAGCGATCCGCAGGAGAAGCTCCACGCGTTCATCCGTCATCATGTGGAGTTCTTTGCGAAGCACATGGCCGAGATGAAGGTGCTGTCGCATGAAGCTTCACCGCGCAGCGTCAGCACGATCAAACGGCGCTACGTCGATCTACTCGAGTCGATTCTTAAAGAGGCCGCGCCCGAGCAAAGCGCAGTCGATCGCAGCGCGGCGACCTACATCCTCTTCGGTATGATGAACTGGATCTATAACTGGTACGACCCTACCGGCGAGATCGATCCCGCCCGTCTGGCTGATCTCATGGCGAGCATCTTCCTCGGCGGCTTCGTCGAGACTCCTCAGGAGGCAAAGTAATCCCATGGCAACCATGACCGAACCGCAAGTCAAAACTCTCGTCCAATACCGCACCGAGGATGGGCTCGCGATCATCGAGCTCGACGATCCGCCGGCGAACACATACACGTATGACATGATGCGCCAGCTGGACGATGCGATCCTGCGCGCACGCTTCGACGACACGGTGCACGTGATCGTGCTGCGCGGCCATGGCGACAAGTTCTTCTCCGCAGGCGCGAACATCGGGATGCTCAACAAGGTGACCCCGCGGTTCAAGTATTTCTTTTGCCTGCACGCCAATGAAACGTTGAACCGGCTCGAGCAGACGCCGAAGCTGACGATTGCCGCGCTCAACGGGCACACCGTGGGCGGCGGCCTCGAAATCGCGATGGCCTGCGACATGCGCCTGGCCAGAGAGAACGCCGGCAAGATCGGCCTGCCCGAGGTGAACCTCGGCGTGCTTCCCGGCACCGGCGGGACACAACGTCTCGCGCGGATCGTGGGGAAGCCCCTGGCCATCGAGCTCATGGTGAAGGGTGAGCTGTTCTCGTTTGACCGGGCCAAAGAGATCGGGCTGGTGAACGAGATCTTCGACGCCAAAGAGTTCTGGGAACAGGTCCTGCTGTACGCCAAGCAGTTCTGCCCGCCGCACAAGGCTTCCAAAGCCGTCGGCCTCATCAAGCGCTCGGTGCAGTCCGGTGCCGAAGTGCCGTTCGAATCGGGTCTGGCGATCGAGCGCGAGCTCCAGCAGCAGCTGTTCCAGAGCGATGACGCGAAGGAAGGGATCGCCGCGAGTCAGGAGAAGCGGATGGCGGAGTTCAAGGGGAAGTGAAGACCGACCTCTTCATTAATAACGAGTGGCGCGCGGCCACCTCGGGAAAGCGCTTTGCCGTAGAGAATCCGGCCACCGAAGAGGTGTTGGCCGAGGTGGCCTCGGGTGATGCGGCCGACGTCGACCACGCCGTCCGTGCGGCCAAAGCGTGTTTTGAATCGCAAGCGTGGCGGGAGATGTCGGGGAGGAAGAGAGGAAGACTCCTCTTTAGAGCGGCGGATCTGCTGGAAGCGCGGCTGGACGAAGTCGCCCGGCTCGAGACGGCGCAGAACGGCAAGACGTTGTTCGAGTCGAAGATCGAAATCGGTATGACGGTCAACACGTTGCGGTATTACGCGGGGTGGGCGGACAAGATCGCAGGCGACACGCTCCCAGTCGAAGGGCCGTTCTTTACCTACACGCTGCGCGAGCCGGTCGGCGTCGTCGGCGCGATCGTACCCTGGAATTTCCCGCTCAACATCGCGAGCTGGAAATTCGCGCCGGCGCTCGCCGCGGGCTGCGCCGTGGTGTTGAAGCCCGCCTCCGAAACGCCCCTCACTGCCCTGCTCTTCGCTGAGATCGCCCTCGAGGCCGGCCTGCCGCCGGGCGCCTTCAACGTGGTCGCGGGTGGCGGCGCGACGGCGGGTGCCGCGCTCGTCCGCCATCCCGACGTCGACAAGATCTCGTTTACGGGATCGACCGAAGTCGGCCGGCAGATCATGAAGATGGCCGCCGAGACGAACAAGCGCGTCACGCTCGAGCTGGGCGGCAAGAGCCCCAACATCATCTTCGCCGACGCAGACCTGAAGGCGGCCGTGCGCGGCGCGCAGACGGGGATCTTCTACGGGAAGGGCGAGGTGTGTGCCGCCGGATCCCGGCTCCTGGTCGAGAAATCGGTGCACGCGCAGGTGATCGATCAGCTCGCCGAAGGCGCGAAGAAGATGGCGCCGGGCGATCCGCTCGATAAGAACACGCGGCTAGGAGCGCTCGTCTCGAAAAAGCAGCAGGAGACGGTGCTCTCCTACATCAAGAAGGGCGTGGACGAAGGCGCGCAGCTCGTCGCCGGCGGCAAGGCGGCTAAGCCCAACGGCAAGGGCTATTACGTCGAGGCGACCGTCTTCGACGCCGTGAAACCCGAGATGACGATTGCGCGCGAAGAAATCTTCGGACCCGTACTTGCCGTCCTGACGTTCGACGACTTTGAGCAGGGGGTGAAGCTCGCGAATAACACGATCTACGGGCTCGCCGCCGGGATCTGGACCAAGGACATCCAGAAGGCGCATCGCGCCGCGAAAGCGATTCGCGCCGGCACGGTGTGGATCAACTCGTACAACTTCTACGACTCCGGCGCGCCGTTTGGTGGGTTCAAGGCGTCAGGGTTTGGGCGTGATCTGGGACGCGAAGCCCTGGACGGTTACCTCGAGACGAAGACGGTGTGGGTGGGATTGTGAACGACACGTTCATCTCGGTCGCGCTGCGAACGCCCGTTGGAAAGCACGGCGGGTCGCTCGCCGGCGTGCGCCCGGATGATTTAGCGGCGATTCCGATCAAGGCTGTGGTCGAGCGCTCGGGCGTCGATCCGAGCTCAATCGATGATGTGATTCTCGGCTGCGCGAACCAGGCAGGCGAGGACAATCGCAACGTCGCGCGCATGGCACTGCTCCTGGCCGGGCTGCCCGTCGAGGTGCCCGGTCAGACGGTGAATCGTCTCTGTGGATCCGGGCTGCAGGCGGTTGCCAGCGCCGCGCAGGCAATCAAGGCGGGCGAGGGCGAGACATTCGTCGCTGGCGGCGTCGAAAGCATGACGCGCGCGCCGTATGTCATGCTCAAGTCGGGCGAGCCGTGGAGTCGCAAGACGCCCGAAACCGCCGACACGACAGTCGGGTGGCGGTTCGTCAATCCCCGCATGAAAAGGCAATGGACGATTTCGCTGGGCGAAACGGCCGAGGTTGTGGCCGAGCGCTACAAGATCAGTCGAGCCGAGCAGGATGCGTTCGCGGTCGAGAGCCAGCGCCGCGCGGAGAAAGCACTCAAGGAGTGCGTATTCACGGATGAGCTGGTGCCCGTGCCGCTTCCGGATGGCTCGACATTCTCGAAAGACGAGTATCCGCGGGCCGGAACGACGATGGATGCGGTTTCGAAACTCAAGCCAGCCTTCAAGCAGGATGGCACGGTCACTGCGGCAAGCTCGAGTGGTATCAACGACGGAGCAGCAGCGCTGCTTGTGACGAGCGAGAAGAAGAACGCGATCGCGCGAATCGTCACGACCGCCGTCGCCGGCGTCGATCCGAGCTGCATGGGACTCGGTCCGATCCCCGCGACGAAGAAGGCGCTCGAGCGCGCGGGCCTTACGATCGATCAGATCGATCTTATGGAGCTGAACGAAGCGTTCGCGGCGCAAGCGATCGCGTGCATTCGCGAGCTGAGGCTCGATCCCCAGAAGGTCAATATCTACGGCGGCGGGATTGCGCTCGGTCACCCGCTCGGCTGCACCGGCGCCAAACTGTTGACCACGCTTGTGCACGCTTTATCACGCCGTAACGTGCAAGTTGGGTTAGTGACCATGTGCATCGGTGTGGGCCAGGGCATCGCGATGATCGTGGAGCGCGTCTGATGGCAGCCTACGACCGCGTGCTGGTCGAGATCACCGATCACGTCGGGACCGCGACGCTCAACCGCCCCGAAAAGGCGAACGCGTTTGATCCCGACATGTGCGAGGATTTGCTCGAGGCGCTGCGCATGCTCGCGAGCGCCGACGCGGTGCGCGTGATCGTCGTGACCGGCGCGGGCAAGGCGTTCTGTGCCGGTGCCGATCTTGGCGTACTCGGCACCGAAGGCGAGAAACTGGTCAAGGCCGGCAAGGACATCGCCCTCACCATTCGCAACGCGCCAAAGCCCGTCCTCGCCGCGGTCAACGGTGCGGCTGCCGGTGGGGGAGCGAACCTCGCGCTCGCCTGCGACTATCGCCTCGCCTCGGATCGAGCGTCCATCGGGCAGGTATTTCACAAGCTCGGACTGGGGCCCGACTGGGGTGGGAGCTATTTCCTGCCCCGCCTCACCGGCATTTCGAAGGCGCTGGAGCTGGTGTGGAGTGCGCGGATGGTGCCCGCTACTGAGGCAGCACAGTTGGGGCTATTCGATCGCGTCGTACCGCATGACTCGCTCGCCGCCGAGGCGACAGTCCTCGCGGGGCGCTGGGCCGGAATGGCGCCGCTGGCGGTGCGCAAGGCGAAGGCGGCGCTGTATCGCTCGCTGCACAGCACGCTCGAAGAAATGCTCGACGTCGAGATCGCCGATCAGGAAGCGCTGTTTGCCACTCCCGAAGCACGCCAACTCATAAGGAATCGCTGAAATGGTCCGCAAACTCCACAACTTCGACGACTGGATCGACTACTTCCGGTACTGGCAGGATTCGATCGGTCTCCCGCAGGGCGATCTTCGCAAGTACGGGTTCGAAGCAAAGTTCGGCGATCCCGAGGTGCCGTACATCGAGTTCGGACACTACAAAGGCCAGCGCAAATGGCCGACCGTCATGCACATCCCCGATCAGCGCATCCGGGACGCGTTGCTCAACCTGATCGTTTATCAGGGCGACACCGAATTCGCGTCCGTGGAGCAGCAGCGCAACCTGCTGCACCACGCGCCCTCCGCCTACGACCTCTTGTCGCTGCAGCGGGTGATGACCGAGGAGATGCGGCACGGCTGGCAGATGTCCTACCTGCTCTGCTCTCATTTCGGAGACGAAGGCAAGCGCGAAGCGGCGAAGCTGCTCGAACGACGTGCTGACGAAGGTGAGCGGCTCCTCGGCTCCTTCAACGAGATCGTCGACAACTGGCTTGACTTCTTCACGTACACGCAGTTCATAGACCGCGACGGCAAGTTCCAGCTGAAGATGCTGTCGGTCTCCGCCTTCGATCCGCTCTCGCGCTCGATGGGGCCCATGCTCAAGGAGGAGTCCTACCACCTCGGCACCGGCAACAACGGGCTGCTACGCATCGTGAAGGCCGGCAAGATGCCGCCGGAAGTGATTCAGCGCTTCTTCTATAAATGGATCCCCACGGCCTTCGATCTCTTTGGCACGGACAACTCGTCGTCCGCGCATTGGGCGTACGTGTGGGGGCTGAAGGGCCGCTATGACGAAAGAGAGAACCCCACGAACGGCGCCGAGCCGGACAAGAGCAAGCTGAACGAGCTGGCGCGCAATCTCTATCGCCAGGAGATCGTGAAGCTCGTCGAGCGGCTGAACATGTTCATCCCGGAGCGCGAGCGGCAGCTCAAGGTGCCCGATCTCAAGTTCAACCGCCGCATCGGGATGTACGCACACCAGAAGTTCACGGTCGACGGGCAACCGATCGACGGCGCGAAGTATCCGGCGTATCTCGAATCGGTGATGCCGCGGCCGGAAGACATCGCCATCGTGCACGACATCGAGAAAGAGCCGGACTGGATCGAGCCGAAGAAAGCCGACAGCCTGCAGCAGTGAAGCCCGCCCCTCTGGTCATCGCCCACAGGGGCGCCTCCAGCGTCGAGCTGGAGAACTCCCTGGCCGCCTTCCGTGCCGCTGCGGGCCAGGGTGCCGACGGGGTGGAGCTCGATGTTCATGCCACGCTCGACGGTGAGATCGTCGTCCATCACGACCCGTCCGTGCTCGGCCTGGCGATCGCCCAAGCGCGGTGGCGTGACCTCTCCACGGTGCCGCTCGCCAATGGCGAACCGATCCCGACGCTGGCCCAGGCGCTAGAAGTGCTGGGCACGCTCAGGGTGTTCGTCGAAGTGAAGGTGCTCGACCCACGCTGGGACGATCGTTTGCTCGCGACGCTCGATCGCGGGCCGAACCCCGGCGGGTATGCAGTGCACAGCTTCGCATTTCAGGTGATCCGGCGGCTGGGCGCAAAGCGGCCAGCGCTGCCCCGCGGAGTGCTGTCAGAGGTAGCAACCAAGGATCCTCGCGGGACGCTGGCCGACGCGTCGGCCCAGACGCTGTGGCAGGAACGTTCGAAACTGGACGACCAGCTGGTGAAAACCGTGCACGGTCTCGGTGCAACGATCATTGCGTGGACGGTGGACAATCCGCGGGACATGGAACGCTTGGTGCGCTGGGGCGTCGATGGCATCTGCACCAACCACCCAGAGCGGGCCCGTCGTATCGTAGACGCTTCCCGCGCGGCATGAGCACACGCGTCGCCGTGATCGGTGCCGGGACGATGGGCCACGGCATCGCCTACGTCGCGGCGCTGGCGGGATGCGACGTCCGGCTCTCCGATGTTCGTCCCGAGGTCTTGCCTCAGGCGCTGGACAAGGTCGAAGCGCTACTCGTCAGCGGCGTCAAGCGCGGTAATCTCGCCGCGGACGAGCACGCAGCGGTGCGCACGCGGGTTCGCACGGAGCCGCAGATTCGCGCGGCCGTGAGCGATGCGGACATCGTGATCGAAGCGGTCGTGGAAGATCTGGCGATCAAGCAACGTCTCTTTGTGGACGTGGAGCGTGCCGCCCCGCAGGACGCGCTGCTGGCCTCCAACACCTCGTCCCTGTCGATCGCGGACATCTCATCCGTGATGTCTCAACCCGCGCGTCTCGTCGGGATGCACTTCTTCAATCCGGTTCACATCATGAAACTCGTCGAGGTCGTCACCCACGGATCGGGCAGCCGACCGGCGGCCGACCGCGCGGTCGAGTTCGCCCGCCAGCTCGGCAAGGACCCGATCGTGGTGCGCGATTCGCCCGGATTCGCGTCGAGCCGGCTGGGTGTCGTCCTGGGGCTCGAAGCCATGCGCATGCTCGAACAGGATGTGGCGAGCGCTGAAGACATCGACAAGGCGATGGAGCTGGGCTACAACCATCCGATGGGACCACTCAAGCTCACCGATCTGGTGGGGCTCGACGTGCGCCTCGCGATTGCCGAGTACCTCCATAAGACACTCGGCAAGCCGCAGTATGAGCCCCCGAGGATCCTGCGAGACAAGGTCAAGAAGGGGGAGTTGGGCAAGAAGTCGGGAAAGGGGTTCTACACCTGGAGCGACTGAGCAGGATCACTGACGTCCACATCCACATTCAGCCGTGGCGCGACCTCAAGCCCAAAGTCCAGGAGGCGATGCGCAGGGGGAAGGAAGATCATTGGAGCTTCCTGATCTCCGTCATGGACGATCCGCGCGCCTTGCTCGAGGTGATGGATCGCTCGGGCGTGTGGCGCGTGGGGCTCGTGAATTACCCCAGTCCCGACATCATGGGCTTCGATGATTCGACGAACACCTTCGCGGCGAGCTACGCGCGCGCGAACCCTGAGCGGCTGATTCCCTACGGCGGTGTGCACGCGCGCTTCACGAAGGACCCCAGCGGCGACGTCGACCGCTTGATCGATCTCGGCATCCGCTTGCTCAAGATCCACCCGCCCCATCAGGCGTTTCCCGCCAACGCCTATACCAACGGTCTCACGGCGCTCGGCAAGATTTACCGGCGGTGCGAAGAGCGCGGCCTGCCGGTGATGATTCACACCGGCACCTCGATCTTTCCCGGGGCGCGCTCGAAGTACGGGAATCCGCTGGAGCTCGACGACGTCGCCATCGATTTTCCCGATCTCCAGCTCATCATGGCGCACGGCGGACGCCCGTTGTACATGGAGGAAGCGTTTTTCATCCTGCGACGTCATGGGCAAGTCCGGCTCGATGTCTCAGGCATTCCGCCCTCCAAGCTGCTGGAGTACTTTCCCCGCCTGCTGGAGGTCGCCGACCGTGTCCTGTGGGGCACCGATTGGCCCAGCCCCGGTGTGAAAGATCTTCGGCAGAACATCGATCAATTCCTGGCCCTGCCGCTGACGAAAGCGCAGCAAGAGGCGATCCTCGAAACCAACGCTCTGACGCTCTTTCCTATGGAGCCTCGCCCACATGCGTAAACTGTTCGCGCTGCTGTTGGTGATTCCTGGAACGTTCGCCGCGCAAGCCACCGCCCCCGCCGGACGAATCGCGTTCGAGCAGTTCACGCTCCCAAACGGCCTGCGCGTCATCTACTCCGAAGACCGCTCGACCCCGATCGTCACGGTCGACGTCTGGTACGAGGTCGGCTCACGCAATGAGCGGCGCGGTCGCTCTGGCTTCGCGCACCTGTTCGAGCACATGATGTTCGAGGGATCGGCGCACGTGAAGAAATCGGAGCATGGGCAGCTCGTCGAGCGCGCCGGCGGCAACTACAACGGCAGCACCGCCGAAGACCGGACCAACTTTTGGGAGACGGTGCCGTCGAACCGGCTCAACCTCGCGCTCTGGCTCGAAGCCGACCGCATGCGGTCACTGGCGATCACGGAAGAGAATTTCGAGAATCAGCGTCAGGCGGTGAAAGAGGAGCGCCGCCTGCGCGTCGACAATCAACCGTATGCCGCGGCCTTCACGGACGGCCTCACGTGGCCGTTCGATAGCACGAGCTGTTTCCCCTATGCCCACACGGTGATCGGATCGATGGCCGACCTCGACGCGGCCAAGGTGCCGGACGTGCAGGCGTTCTTCGATACCTACTACGCCCCGAACAACGCGACGCTGGTGGTGGTCGGCGATTTCAGCCCGACCGAGCTGCGCCGCCTGGTGAACCAGTACTTCGCCGGCGTCCCGAGTCATGCCGCGCCGGAGACGCCGCGCTGCGACACCGGGGGGGGCGCGGCGTCCGCGAAAGGGGCGCAACGGCGCGAAGTGCACGACCCGCAGGCCAATCTCGATCTGGTCATGCGGCTCTACCGCATCCCGGAACATCGCAGTGCGGATACGCCGGCCCTCGAGATTCTCAACATCATCCTCGGCCAGGGCGAGAGCTCCCGGCTGAACGTTTCGGTCGTGCGGCGCGACAAGGCGGCGGTGGGGGCGGGTGCGGTCCTCAATCCCTACGGCTCGCGCAACGGTCCCGGCATCCTCGCAGCCTACGGCATCGTCAATCAGGGGGTCTCCGCTGATCGGCTGGACAGCCTCCTGAGTTTGCAGCTCGACTCGATCCGCGCCAACGGCATCACGGCGGACGAGCTGGACAAGGCGAAGAACGTGCTGCGCGCGGGCTTCATCGACAATCGCGAGACAACGTTGGGGAAGGCCGAGGAGCTCCACCATTATCTCACGTTCCACCCATCGATCGATGAGATCAACACCGATCTCGACAAGCTGCTCGCGGTGACGAGCGACGACGTGAAGCGTGTCGCGAATACATACCTCGCTCCCGCGAACCTGACGCTGCTGATCGTGCGTCCCGGTGCCGCTCCGGCGTCGGGAGGTCCACAATGAACTCGGTGCGTGCACTCGCCGCGCTGCTGGTGGTCGCAGCGCCGCTCGCCGCCCAAGAACCGTTTCCCCCGCGTCCGCCGAAGCCCGACCGGCTGCGCCCGGTGCAGTTCCCGCCGTTCAGCGAGCTCGCGCTGCCGAACGGGATGACGTTGCTCCTGGTCGAGAACCATGAACAGCCGACGCTGTCACTCAGCCTGAGCTTTCGTGCCGGGAGCGCCTTCGATCCGGCCGGCAAAGAAGGCGTCGCGGCGTTCGTCGCCGAGCTGCTCACCAAGGGGACGCCGGCGCGCAACGCCGACCAAATCGCCGCGGCGATCGAAGGCGTCGGCGGCAGCATCGGCGCGAGCGCGGGCGACGATTTCCTCACCGCCTCCGTCGACGTGCTGAGCGATCACGCCGACCTCGCGTTCTCGCTGCTCGGCGACGTGACCCGGCGCGCGACGTTCCCCGAGCAAGAGCTCGAGCTGGCGCGGACGCGCTACCTGTCGGCGCTCGAGGTGGAGCTGTCGCAACCGCAAAACGTCGCGGCCCGGACCTTCCAGCAGGAGATCTACGGGCGCCATCCCTACGGCCGGAACACCAGCGCCGCCGCCTACAAGGCGATCACGCGCGACGACGTCGTCGCGTTCGCCGGGCGACGACTCCGCCCGGGGGGCGCGCTGCTCGTCGTCGCCGGCGATATCACGCTGCCGCGCGCCCGCGAGCTCGCCATGCAGGCGTTCGGCGGCTGGAGCGGCGCCGCGCCGCCCGCGCCCGCCTTCCCCGCTCCGCCGCCCAAGCGTGGCACCGACATTCTGCTCGTCAACCGGCCCGGTTCGGTGCAATCCAACATCGTCATCGGGAACACGACGTTCCTGCCGACCGACACCACGTATTACGCCGCGCGCCTCGCGACCCAGGTCCTGGGCGGCGGCTCCGATTCCCGCCTCTTTACGATCCTGCGCGAGCAGAAGAGCTGGACGTACGGCTCGTATGCCGCGCTGCGTCGCAACCGCGGGATCGGGTTCTGGCAGGCGACGTTCGAGGGACGCACCGAGGTAACCGATAGCGCGCTGACGGAGCTGCTGCACCAGATCGACCGCATTCGCACCGAAGCGATTCCGGACAGCGAGCTCGCCGCCGCGAAGGGATTCCTCGTGGGCTCCTTCCCGCTCACGATCGAGACGCCGCGCCAGATCGCCCAGGTGGTGTCGACGGCCCGGCTGCTCGGACTGGGTCCGGACTACGTGCAACGCTACCGCGAACGATTGTCGCGGGTGAGCGCGGTGCGCGCGCGTGCAGCAGCGCAGCGCGTGATCCACCGCAACGCCCTCGCCATCGTCGTGGTCGGCGATGCGAAGGCGCTGTACGAGAAACTCAAACCGATCGCGCCCGTGCGCCTCGTGGATCTCGAAGGCAAAATGATGGATCCGGTCGAGCTCAATCCCAAGGGTGGGCCGGTCGCGTTCGATCGTAGCCAGATCGTGGCGCGCCGCGACAGCTTCCAGGCGCTCGTCCAGGGCAACGTGTTCGGCGCCCAGACGGCGAAGGTCGAGGTGACCGGCGACTCGATCGTCTATACCGAAGCGACGACCGTCGGCCAGATCCAGCAGCAGTCCCGCGTCGTGCTGAACGGCGACTTGTCGATGCGGCGTAGCGATCAGACCGGCACCGTTCAGGGACAGCACACGGAAACCCACTTGACCTATGCGGACGGGCGCGTCAAAGGCACCGCGATGTCGCCTCAACCCGGTGGCACGCCGAAATCGATCACGGTCGACACGACCATCGCAGCGGGGACGGTCGACGACAACGCCCTGGCGCTGCTGCTCGCCGCGATGTCGCTCGAGCAGGGGAAGACGTTCAATCTGAATGTGTTCTCGACCGGCGAGGGCACGACGAAAGTGGTGAGCGTGAAAGTGGCGGCCGTGGAGAACGTCGCCGTGCCGGCGGGCACGTTCCCCGCGTATCGGCTCGAGCTGTCCGGCATGCAGCTCCCGATCGTGATGCATGTGACCCGTGACGCGCCTCGGCGCGTGGTGCGCATCGCGCCGACGGGCGCGCCGCTGGTGTTTGAACTCGTGAAATGACAGGAGAGCATTCCATGCGACAACTGTCAGGCGCGCTGGGACTGATCGTCCTTGTCGTGGGCTGCGCCTCAGCCGGTGCGCGGACGAAGACCGCGGCGGCTCCGGCAGCGGCGTCGGCGCCAGCAGCGGCCGCGACGCAGGATACGGGCGCCGGTATCGGACCCCAGTATCCGTCGACCTACCAGCGCCACCCCAATCCGCCCGTCCTCATCCGCAATGCTACGATCATGACCGCGGCGGGACAGGAGATTCAGGGCGGGTCGATTCTCTTCAAGGATGGCCGCATCGTCGCGGTCGGCACGAACGTCCAGGCACCCACCGATGCGACCGTCGTGGACGGCACCGGTAAATGGGTCACGCCTGGCGTCATCGATACGCACTCGCATATCGGCGTCTTCGCCGCGCCGGGCACGTTCGCGGAATCCGACGGCAACGAGGCTACGAACCCGGTGACGGCCGAGGTCTGGGCCGAGCATTCGTTCTGGCCGCAGGATCCGCAGATCCCGCTCGCGATTGCGGGCGGGGTAACGACGATCCAGGCGCTGCCCGGGTCGGCAAATCTCATCGGCGGGCGCAGCGCGGTGCTGAAGCTCGTCCCGGCGCGCTCAGTGCAGGAGATGAAATTTCCCGGCGCGCACTACGGATTGAAGATGGCCTGCGGCGAGAATCCCAAACGCACGTACGGCGGGCGCGGGGGGGCGCCGTCCACTCGCATGGGCAACATGGCGGGCTACCGGGCTGCGTTCATTGCGGCGCAGGACTACCGCCGTCGCTGGGACAAGTGGAACAAGGACCATCAAGGCGATCCGCCGGAGCGCAATCTGCGCAACGAGTCGCTCGCCGAGGTGCTGCGCGGCAACATCTACGTGCACAACCACTGCTATCGCGCCGACGAGATGATGCAGATGCTCGATCTCGCTCACGAGTTCGGCTTCAAGATTCGCTCGTTCCACCATGCGGTAGAGGCGTACAAGATCGCAGACGTGCTGGCGCGCGAGGGCACGGCGGTGTCCATCTGGTCGGATTGGTGGGGCTTCAAAGAGGAAGCGATGGACGGGATCTACGAGAACGCGGCACTGGTGCAGCAGGCCGGCGGCCGCGTCGTGATCCACTCCGATGACGCGTCAGGCATTCAGCGCCTCAATCAGGAAGCGGCGAAGGCGATGTATCACGGCCGGCGCGCCGGGATTCCCGTCACGCGCGACCAGGCGGTGCGGTGGTTTACCGCCAACCCGGCGTGGGTGCTCGGAGTCGATTCGATCGTCGGCACGCTCGAGCCCGGCAAGATGGCAGACGTCGTCCTGTGGTCGGCCGATCCCTTGTCGGTGTATGCCCGCGCCATTCAGGTCTATAACGACGGCTGGCTCGTCTACGACCGCAACGATCCCGCACACCAGCCCAAAACCGATTTCACGTTGGGGCAGCCATGATCGCCTTCCTGCTCGCCCAGACCATCGCGATCACCGGCGGCACCGTGTACCCGGTCTCGGGCCCGAAGATCGAAAACGCTACAGTGTTGATTCGGGACGGCCGGATCGCGGCCGT
>DASWCE010000153.1:0-4213 GCA_036390255.1 Gemmatimonadales bacterium
GGATGCGGACACGCGCGCATTGCTGAAACTGGAAGATGACTGGGCGAGTGCGCTCGTGAAGCGCGACCGCGTGGTGTTCGAGCGGCTGCTGGCGGACGGCTTCGTCTACACGGAGAACGATCAGACGATGGACCGGACCACCGTGCTCAATGCGATCGTCGCCGGATCGGATACGGTGATGGCGGCGCACAACGACTCGATGGTCGTCCATCGTTTCGGCCCCGTGACGGCCGTAGTAACCGGATGGCTGGTCGTCGGCGGTCGGGGAGCGAACGGTGAATTTCGGCGCCGCTACCGCTTCACCGACACCTGGGTCAAGCGGGACGGGGGGGGGCGTTGGCAGATTGTGGCCGCGCAGGATTACGTCGCCTCCCACGACTAAGGATCTCAGGTCGGGCCAGCAGCGTTCCGTACATCCACGTGGCTGATGCGCGAGCGGCTGTAGCTTCCTTGCCGTGATTACACCGCAGCCGGTCGTGCTCGAGAGCCACGGCATTCGGCTCGAGCCGTTGAGCGATCAGCACACGGATGCGCTCGCCGCGGCCGCGAGTGACGGACGCTTGTGGGAGTTGTGGTTCGTCGCCGTGCCGCCGCCCGACGGCATGCGCACCTACGTCGCCGATGCGCTGCAAGGGCAGCGCGACGGGCACATGCTGCCCTGGATCGTTCGCGACATTCCGAGTGGCGCGATCATCGGCTCGACACGGTATCACGACATCGCGCCAGCGATCGATCGCGTCGAAATCGGCCATACCTGGTACGGGCGCAGTCGCCAGCGCACGCACGTCAATACCACCTGCAAATTGCTGTTGCTTGGTCACGCCTTCGACACGCTCGGCTGCAAGGTGGTGGGCCTGCGCACCGACAACTTCAACTTTCGCTCTCAGCGCGCCATCGAAGCGCTCGGCGCCAAGAAGGACGGCGTCATTCGACATTATGGCATTCGTCGCGACGGCAGCGCGCGCGATGTGGTGATGTACAGCATTCTCGCCGCCGAATGGCCCGACGTGCGGCGCTATCTCGAGCTGCGGCTGACCCGCCATCGCGCGGAGGATTCGTAACCTCACCGGCCCTGACGCGTCGGTTCGGCCTGCTGCACGCCACGGCGCTCAACATGACGAACATGATCGGGATCGGTCCCTTCATCACGATCCCGCTGCTCATGTCGGCGCTGGGCGGGCCGCAGGCGATGGTCGGCTGGGCCGTTGCCTTGATTGTCGTCCTGTGCGATGGGATGGTCTGGAGCGAGCTGGGCGCTGCCCTGCCGGGATCGGGCGGATCGTTCGCCTACCTGCGCCAGGGCTATGGACCGGCGACTGTCGGTCGCCTCATGGGGTTTCTGTTCGTCTGGCAATTCGTGCTGAGCGGCCCGCTCGAAATCGCGTCCGGCTACATCGGCTTCTCGCAGTACCTCGGCTACATCTGGAAGGGAATCACGGCGCGCCAAACGATGCTCGTGGTGACCCTGATCGGCATCCTGAATATCGCGCTGCTCTACCGGCGCATCACATCCATCGCGAAGATCACCCTCACCTTATGGATTGGCACGATTCTCACGGTGATCGTGGTCATTGTGACAGGGGCATTCCACTTCGACCATCGCGTCGCGTTCGACTTTCCGCCGGGCGCCTTCAACTTCTCGCTCGGGTTTTTCTTGGGACTCGGCGCCGCTTCGCGGATCGGCGTCTATGACTATCTCGGATACTACGACGTCTGCTACATCGGCGACGAGGTGCAGAATCCGGGGCGCGTGATTCCCCGCTCGATTCTCTTGAGCACGGTCGCGGTGGCGTTGATCTACGTCGCGATCAATTTCTCGATCATCGGCGTCGTCCCCTGGCGGGAATTCGTTCCCACGGCTTCCCATCCGCAGTCCAATTTTGTCGTGTCGATTTTTATGGAACGGATCTACGGATCGGGGTTTGCGACCCTGTTCACGGCGATGATCCTGTGGACCGCGTTCGGCTCCGTCTTCGCGCTGCTGCTCGGGTACTCGCGCGTTCCCTATGCAGCCGCGAAAGACGGCTACTTCTTCCGCATGTTTGCCCGCCTGCACCCGTCGCAGGGCTTCCCGTACGTCTCCCTCGTCGTCCTCGGCATCATCTCGATCCTGGCGGGCTTCGTGTCGCTTGGCACGGTGATTGATGCGCTCATCACGATGCGCATTTTGGTGCAGTTCATCGGGCAGATCGGCGCCGTGACCTTGCTGCGCCGTCGCGCGCCGGACATGCCGCGGCCCTACCGCATGTGGCTGTATCCGCTGCCGAGTCTGGTTGCGCTCCTCGGCTGGATCTTCATCTTTGCCACGACCCCGCCCACCGTGATCGCGTTCGGGCTCGGCGCGTTGCTGCTCGGCGTGGTCAGCTTTGCCGTGTGGTCATGGAAGGGGAGAACCTGGCCGTTCGACTCGCGAGTCGCGGAGGCACCGTGAAGCACGACATCTCCAGGCGTAATTTCCTTGCGGCGACCGCCGCCCTCGCTGCCGCTTCACAGGCGCCGATCGGCGCGATCACCAAGCCGCCGCAAGGACCGGCCAAGCCGCAGGGGGGCACGGTGGTCGTATTTCAGGGTGATTCGATCACCGACAGCGGCCGCAATCGCGACGCCACAGAGCCGAACAGCGCGGGCGCGCTCGGGAACGGCTACCCACTGCTCGTCGCCGCGGCAGTGCTCGCCGAACGCGCGAAGAGTGGGGTGCAGTTCTACAATCGGGGCATCAGCGGCAACAAGGTCCCCGATCTGCAGCAACGCTGGGCGGCCGATACGCTCGATCTGAAGCCGGACGTGTTGAGCATCCTGATCGGCGTGAACGACTTCTGGCACACGCTCACGCACGGCTATACCGGGACGGTGCAGGATTACGAGCAGCAGTACACGGCATTGCTCGACGACACGCGCCGGGCGCTGCCGCAGGTACGGCTGATCGTGCTTGAGCCGTTCGTGCTGCATACGGGCGCGGTGGACGCGCGCTGGTTCCCGGAATTCGATCAGCGCCGCGGCGCGGCGGCACGAGTCGCGTCCCACGCGCGCGCGACCTTCGTTCCACTCCAGTCGATTTTCGATCAGAAGACACGCACGGCGCCGCCCGCATACTGGGCCGCCGACGGCGTGCATCCCACGCCGGCGGGACATGCGGTTATCGCGGAACACTGGCGCCGTGCGGCGAGCCTCTAGACCCAGGGTCACGGTCGGCGTTCTGGGCGTCGCACTCGCGTGCGCGTCCGGCGCATCCACCGTCTCGCCGCCCCCTCCGCCCCCGCCCCCGCCCCCGCCCCCACCTGTGTGGGTTCAGGTGTGGAGCGATGAATTCGACGGACCAGCCGGCGGCGGGGTGGATACGACGAGATGGAGCTACGATCTGGGCGATGGCTGCTCGCAGGGGAATTGCGGTTGGGGCAACAATGAGAAGGAGTACTACACCGCGGATACCGCCAACATCCAGCTAAACGGTCAAGGACAACTCCAGATCGTCGCACGCGTGGCGCCAGCTGGCCTTAGCTGCTACTACGGCGCGTGCCGCTACACCTCCGCGAAGATCACGACGCGCGGCAAGAGTCCGGTGGCGCCCGGCCGCGTCGAGGCGCGCATCAAGCTCGCAGCGGGGCAGGGACTCTGGCCGGCGTTCTGGCTGCTGGGGAATAACATCGGCACTGTCGGTTGGCCGGCCTGCGGTGAGATGGACATCATGGAGAACAAGGGCAGCCAACCGACGATTACCAGCTCCGCGGTGCACGGCCCCGGCTACTCGGGGAATACGCCCTTCGCTAATTCATACGGACCGATTACGAGCGATTCCTTCCATGTCTACGCGGTCGAGTGGGATGACCAGTCGATCCGGTTCTTCGTCGATGGCAACCAACACTACATCGTCTCGCGCGCGGACGTAGGGCGCTACGGCAATTGGGTCTTCCATCAGATGTTCTTCGTAATCCTGAATTTCGCCGTGGGCGGTCACTTCGACGGCGACCCGCAGTCCGATTCGATTTTTCCGGCGACGCTGCTCGTGGATTACGTGCGCGTGTACCGCGCGCAATGAATAGGCCTAGGGCCTCGCCGGCCGGTAGTTCACGTCGAGCGTGCCGAGCCGCGCGAAGTGCCTCGTCAGTCGCGCCGTGAAATCGCCGAAATCCCTCAGCTCCCGCGGCGTCCACGCGACCTCGGCGAGCGCCGTGAGCCGCGGAAATACCATGTACTCGACGTTTTTGGGCGTGCG
>DASWCE010000154.1:0-5393 GCA_036390255.1 Gemmatimonadales bacterium
TCGATGCCGGGCATCAGCCGCGGCCGTCGCCGTACATGATGGCCGCCAGCTTCTCGATCATCGGCAGGCCGGTGACGTCGCGCTCGAGCTCCGGCACAGAGCCGACTAGCCGGTCGCCGAACGTGCGCTTGATCTGCTCCAGGTAGCGGCCCTGCACCGCGAGGCGGTTTTGGAGGTAGGGCGGCACGCGCTGCCGGGCGAGCTCCTCCGGCAGGACCCGGTTCACGACATACCCGGCGATGGGCACGTCGAACCGGGAGAACAACTCCGTGGCCTTCTCGGTGTCGAGAATGATCATCTGCTCGGGTACGATCACGAAGAAAAACGCGGTGCGCTCCTTGTCGGTCAGGATGCTGGACGACTGGTTGATGCGGCCCCGGATGTACTGGAGCTCGTGCAGGATCTGGTCTTCCTCGGTGACCTTCTGGCGCTTGATCCGCGCCACCATCTCCTCGTGCTCCCGCATCTGTTCCCGGAGTTGCGTGATGCGGTTGATCCACTCGTCGTACACCTTCGCCATGGACAGGTAATAGAGCGCGTGGCCGAGCGGCACCAAATCGTAGATGTAATAGTCGTAGTCGCCCTTTACCACGATGTCCACCACCGCGTCGAAGATGGCCGACTCCTCCATGGCCGGC
Source organism: Gemmatimonadales bacterium (assembly GCA_036390255.1). Classification (GTDB taxonomy): domain Bacteria; phylum Gemmatimonadota; class Gemmatimonadetes; order Gemmatimonadales; family GWC2-71-9; genus 20CM-2-65-7. The sequence goes on from DASWCE010000154.1 coordinate 639, forward strand.
TCGGCCGAAGCCGCCTGGATGTATTGCTCGATTTCCTCCGGAATGTGCTCGAAGCCGTACATGTCTACGATCTTCTTGCGGACCTCCTGCTGGTACGCCTTGATGTTGGAGTCGGCGTCGATCTCTTGCGCCCACAGGTTGTCGACGATCTTGACGGCGCCCTTGCCGAAGATGTCCCGCTCGAAGATGTCGCTAAGGGAGGCCTGGGGGTCCACGGAAAACACCAACACCCGGTGTCCCTGCCGGGCCAGCCAGTACGCGGTGGCGGCGGAAAAGGTCGTCTTGCCCAAACCGCCCTTGCCGCCGAACATGATGTAACGGCGGTCGCCGTTACGCTCGAACCATTGTCGCAGTGACATCGGGAGGAGATCGACCTAGAACATGGCGTCGGAGATGTCCTTCTCCCGCAGCATGCGCCGCTTCCAGGTGGCGATATTAGGGACGACGTAGGGCAGCAGCCGCAACGAGTAGTACGGCGGCAGGATCGGCACGCCGATGAGATCGCCCATCGTAATGAGGATAAACAGGTGCTCCATGCTGGCGCGGGTGCGCAGGGCATAGCGCGACATGTCGTGCGCGCCCATCCCGTAGAGGATTTCCTTGAGTTTGGTAAACCAGCCGCGCCTCTCTTGCTCGGTCATCGTCGCCTTCTCCTCGTCAGTCACACGCCGTGCAGATGGAATTCTTCGCCGTCCGAGAATTCGCGCTCGCGCAGCACGCGCCGCTTCCACGTGGCGATGTGCGGCACGGCGTACGGCAGCACGCGGAGCGAGTACACCGGCGGAATGATCGGCAGCCCGAGCATGTCGCCCAGCGTGGTCACGAAGAAGATCGTTTCCAGCGACCCCCGCATTTCCAACGCCTGGCGCTCGAACTCCAGGCCGGTCAGCCCGTACAGGAAGCCGCGGATCGTCTCCAGTGGCCCCATCGTGGCTGGAATCTAGCACAATGGACCTAGGGGGGGGCCGCGCCGCGTTCATCCTCACCGCGCTGATCGTGGTGGGCTGGTTCGCTCTCGGCACGCTCCTCAACATTCGCCGGGGTAACCGCTTGCTCCGCTGGTTCCAGCCTGGAATGACGCTGCTCGGCGAACGCACCACGCTCCGCTGGCTCGGATCGTCCGGCGTCGAGCTGAAGGTGCAGCACGCGCTCCCGCCCCTCAAGTCCGCCGAGGTCTTCGTGCTGCTCGAACCCCGCGACCTGCCCCTCCTGTGGTGGTTGTTCCGGGCCCGGGGGCGATGCGACCTGCTGATCGTGCGCGCCGAGTTGCGCGCCGCGCCACGCTTCGAGCTCGAGGCTCTGCACCCGCGTGCCTGGTCGACCCGCGGCGTCGCGCGCGCGCTCGAGGGCGACCGCTGGACTCCCGCCCCTGTGCCCTCCGGCTCGCCGCTCGTCGCTTACCAGCGCGGTGGGGGGCCGGGGGGGGCGGGGGGGCACACGGTGCCCGAGATGCTCGCCGGCGTCGCGCTTGGCAAGCTCCCCCTGGTGCGTCTGGCCGTGCGCCGCACCGCGCCCAACTTGGAAGTGCAGTGGGAGGTGCGCGGGCTGGACCGCGCCGAGTCGCACGACGTGGTGGAGGCGTTCCGTCGGCTCGCGCAGCGACTGTGAGAGCCGGCTCAGTCGCTCCCGGTCGCGGCCGCCGGCCGCAGCGGGCTGGCGCGCAGCTTCTGCCACGCGCCCCATGCATCGTAGGCGATCAGCAGCGCGGCGGCGAACAGCAGGATCGCCACGATGATCATGGCCACCGCCCCGAGCACGTTGATCGGTTGCCCCGCGACGTGCGGGTTGGAAAGGATACTGGCGTACAGGTTGTACGCCGTCACGAGGGTGCCCGCCATCGTCGTGACGTACATGAAGATCATCGGATAGAGCGCGTACGAGGGATTGCGCCCGCTGGACTTGAGCCACAGCGTGACGATCAGCAGGCTCAGCGCTGCCATGAGCTGGTTCGACGCGCCGAACAGCTGCCACAGATAGATCCACGTGCCGCTCATCACCAGCCCCAGCGTCAGTACCATCGACACGATGGCGGCAATGTGGGGATTCTTGAAGCCGACCCAGGCGTCCCCCAGCCATTCGGACAAGGTGACCCGCATCAGGCGGAACACCAGCTGCACCACGGTCAGGACGATCACGACGAAGGCGCCGAACCCGAGGGCCGTGCCGTACGCCGCCGGAATCGCCCCGAACGAGACGATCCCGAGCAGCTTGCCCACGCCCGCGGCAAACGCGCCGCCTCCCGCGCCCCCGGCGATCGAGACGGCGATCAGCGACAGCAGGGCGAGCGTGTTCTCGCTGAACATCGCGCCACCGCCGACGGGCAAGGCGTCGGTTTCATACTCCAGCTGTCGCGCCGTACCGATGGAGCCGAACAGGGCGTGCCACCCGGAGATGGCCCCGCAGGCGATGGTCACGAACAGCATCGGCCAGATCGGCTGGATCGCGGCCACGGCCTGGTCGGGCACTTGCAGCACCGGCATCCAGCTCTTGAAGACGGCGGTCTGGAAGGTCACGGCCTTGAGGGCGTCCGCATTCCCCAGCAAGCCCCAGACGCCACCCACGATCGCACCCAACGCCGAGAGGCCGATCGTCAGGAACGTCACCCAGAACCCGATGTAGTTGACCGGCTGGGCGAAGCGCCAGATCGGCAGGATCGTCCCGAGATAGGAGAAGACGAACAGGAAGATGCACCAGAAGATGAACGAGGGCAGCATCTTGATGCCGCCGCTTTCGTCCACGTACTTGGGCACGACCGTGCCCTGGGCATTCATCGTCGTCGCCGCCAGCCGCGGGTCCGCCTTCGTCGGGTCGGAGACCGTATAGAGGGCCCCGCCGCCGGTGAGGCTGTTGATCGCATCGTCGAGCCCGGCCACGATCGCGTTGATCGGACCGCCGTAGACCAGCGCCGCGGCGGGCTTCCCGTCGGCGGTGGTGCCCTTCTGGACGCTCAGCCCCCGCGCTCCAATCGCCATGGAGCCGAGCGTGACGAAGACGGCGACGGCAGTGACCACGATCAAGTCCATCTTCCAGCGGTACAGCATCTGGCCGGCGAGCAAGCCCATCACGGCCAGCATCAGGATGCCGAAGGGGACGTCCGCTCGCGGGTCCAGGATGCCGGCCAGAATGCCGACGAACGCGCCGGCGAGGAGCAAGAGATAGAAGAAGATGAACACGAAGAGGATCAGCCGGGTGCGGGGCGCGATCAGCCGGTGCGCGATGGCCGACAAGGAATTGCCGTCGTTGCGCACGGCCACCATGATCGCGGAATAGTCGCTCGCCCATCCGATGAACGAGACGCCCAGAATGAGCCACAGGATGGACGGGAGCCAGCCCCACAGGTTCGTGGCGGCGATGACCCCTACAATCGGGCCGGCCGCGGCAATCGACTTGAAGTGGTAACCGTACAGCACGCTCCGGCTGGTCGGCATGAAATCCACGCCGTCCATGTACATTCGCGCGGGCGTGGCCTTTTTCGGGTCCGGCCGAAGCACGTCGCGGTCGATGCGGCGCGCGTAGAGATTGTACGCCAGGTAGATCATCACGCCGCCGAGCACCGCCACGATCGCCGCGTTCATCGGCCAGTGGGCCGCCGCAATGCCGCCCACCACGACGACGGGGATGAGCACCAGGATCAGCACAATCGTCCGGATATTCATTCCGAGCCTCCCGTGACTGCAGCGAGCCGCCGCTCGATGAGCGCGGTCGCGCGTTCGAGATCCGCGCCTGTGCTCTTGTCCTTACCGTCCACAATCACCGCGGGATAGTGCCGCACGCCGTAGCGCAACGATTTGAGACAGCCCTCCACCGACGCGGCGTCGACGATCCGGAACCGCACCCGCCGCCCGTGCGCCTCGTCCATGCGGCGCACCCAGTCGGAAAGCTGCTGGTATTGGTCTCTCAGGTCTGGGGGGAGGGAGGTTTCCAGCTGCTCACGGCGGGCCTTGGCTCTGAGGTCGGTGTGCTGCCAGATCGACTCGCAATGCAGGCAGTGGAAGAAGGCCACCGGAGCGTAGGCAATGACGTCGATTGTGACGGGGGGGTGCGGCGCCGCCCTGACCGGGGTTTCTGCTTGAAACACCATGGTTTGACGAAACCATAGACCGCGCGCACGCTTCCGTCAAGCCGACAAGGAGCCTTCGTTGAACATTGCCACCGACGTGCCGTCTCGTACGGCGACTCTTCCCTGGTACGCCAGCGCCGTCGTGCTCGCTTCCACCAGCGTTGTCGTCGGCGTGATGTGGGACATCTCGTGGCACCGCTCCATCGGCCGCGACACGTTCTGGACGTCCGCTCACCTCGCCATCTATCTGGGCGGCATCCTCGCCGGAGTGGCGTGCGGTTGGCTCGCGCTCCGGACGACGTTCGCCGGGACGCCGGAGCAGCGCGCCACCGGGGTCACGTTCTGGGGGTTCCGCGCGCCGCTCGGCGCCTGGGTCGCGATCTGGGGCACCATCGCGATGATCACCTCCGCTCCGCTCGACAATTGGTGGCACAACGCATACGGGCTGGACGTGAAGGTCCTGTCCCCACCGCACGCGGTCTTGGCGGCCGGGACCTCGGCGATCAAGCTGGGAGCACTGCTTCTGGTGCTGGCCCTCCAGAATGGCGAGGCCTCAGCAGCTCGCCGGCCGTACAGCCTGCTGGTCGCGTACCTCGGCGGGATCCTCCTGCTGGACGTGGCCATCATGGGGATCGAGCAGATCGGATTCCCCAACTCCGCGCACACCAGCCTCTATTACAAGGTCGCCGCGGGAG
>DASWCE010000155.1:0-7506 GCA_036390255.1 Gemmatimonadales bacterium
CCGTTGTTGGCGTCCTTCCCGACTGGTTCCAGTTCCCCAGTTGGGCCGGAGTGTACCTGCCGCTGAGCACAGTCCTTCCCACGGACCGAATCCTCGCACAGCGCGGATTTCATGCCGACAGCCGAATCGTCGCGAAGCTCAAACCCGATGTATCGATCAAGCAGGCGCAGGCCGCGATGGCCGCCATCCAGGCTCGGCTCGCGACCGCCTATCCAGTCGAAAACCGTGGCTGGACCCGAGTCGAGTTCGTGTCACTATTCGAGGAGGAGCTGCAGTTCGGTGCGGTGCGGCCCGTGCTGGTTTTGCTCGCCGCCGCGGTCGCTGCCGTTTTGCTGCTTGCGTGCGCCAACGTCGCGAACATGACACTCGTGCGGGCAGCGCGGCGATCTCGGGAGCTCGCGATCCGAGCCGCGCTGGGCGCCGGACGAGGACGCGTCGCACGCCTGCTGTTGACCGAAGCCATCCTCGTGGTGTTCGCGGGAGCTGGGCTTGGTTTGCTGTTGGCGTGGTGGGCGACTGGCGTAGTGCGAGCGACGGCCCCGGCTGGGTTGCCGCGCGTCAGTGAGATCGCGCTCGATGCGCGGATGCTGGGTTTCACGGCGCTGATTTCTCTTCTGGTCACAGTGGCGATCGGCGTGGCGCCAGCCGTGCGTCCTCCAATGGCGGATCTTTCGCAACCGCTAAAGGCGGGTTCACCGGGCACCGCGGGTTCGGGACTCTGGCCGCGGCTGCGGTCTTCACTGGTTGCGTTAGAAGTTGCTCTGGCGCTGGTGCTGCTGATTGGGACGGGTCTCCTGGTGCGCAGCCTTTGGACACTGAGCCATGTCAATCCTGGATTCGACCCGCAGGGCGTCGTCACATTCGCAGTTTTTCCGCCGCCGCAGTATGACGCTCCTGAGCGTGCTGTCGCCCTGTATCAACGTGTAGCTGGCGCGATCGCGGCGCTTCCGGGCGTCAAAGAAGTCGCGCTGTCGAACCATTTGCCGCTCAGCGGCGCATACCTCCCCCGGCCCATCGAGATTCCGGGGCGCCAACCCGACGCGCAGAACGATCAGCCCGTGTTGTTCCGAACGATCTCAGCCGAGTATTTCGAAACGCTGCGCATTCCCATGCGCAGCGGCAGAGTCTTTACGGCGACTGACGTCGCATTGGCCTCGCATGTGGCCATCATCAATGATGCGCTCGCCCGTCGCTATTGGCCGAAGCAGAATCCCGTCGGCACGTACATCACGTTGTTCAAATCAGCGCAGGCTCGAGCGGATTTCGGACAGCGCTTTTCGGTCGAGATCATCGGCGTTGTGAGCGACGTGCGGCACACTGGCTTGCAGAACGAGCCCTCCCCCGAGGTCTACATCCCGTACACGCTGAATCCTTGGGGATACATGAACGTCGTGGTCCGCACGGCGGGCGATCCGGACGCTCTGCTGCCTGTCCTTCCACGCGTGATCAGCGCCATCGACCCGGACATTCCGGTCACGGGTGCTCAACGCCCTGCCGCGCTCACTGACGTTGTGTCCGGACAGCTCGCGCGCGAGCGCCTCACCGTCACCGTGCTCTCAGGATTTGCCAGCGGGGCATTGCTGCTGGCGGCGCTTGGCATCTTCGGTGTGATCGCGTACGTCGTGACACTCCGGACACGCGAGTTCGGAGTGCGTGCGGCTTTGGGTGCTACGCCACGCCAGATCGTGCGGCTCGTGATCCGTCAGACATTGTGGATTGTGACCACGGGGCTCGTGCTCGGCCTCGCGGCCGCGCTCGCGTTGACTCGTCTCATGGTGGGACTCTTGTACAACGTCCCCCCGAGGGACGCAGCGACGTTCGCCAGCCTCACAGTGTTCGTCGGAATTGTCGCGCTACTGGCGTGCTACTTCCCGGCGCGCCGCGCAACACGCATCGATCCGATGATCGCGCTGAGGACTGAATAGGGGCTTGGGACGAGGGGTTAGGGGCTAGGGGGGAATGGACACTCTGTTGCAGGACGTCCGCTACGCGCTCCGTCAGATGAGGCGATCACCCGTGCTCGCCACGGCGATCGTCCTCACAATCGGCCTCGGCTTGGGCGCGGCCACGGCGATCTTCACCACCTCAAATGCCGCGCTGGTGGAACCGCTGCCGTATGCGGAGCCCGGTCGCCTGGTGCAGGTCTCCGAGGTACGCGCTGGGACCGAGGAACGAAGCCCCACATCGTATCCGACGCTGCTCGACTGGCGCTCGCGCACCCGAAGCGTCCTCGCCCTCGAGGGCTACGACCCGGGTAATCTCACGGTGGGGCTGGGCGACGAGGCGCGAATGCTGCGCGGTGCGCAGGTGACCCCGGGCTTCTTCGGGCTGCTCGGAGTCCACGTGTCCGCTGGTCGCGATTTTCTGGCCGACGAGGATGGGACGACCGCCGCGGTGGCCATTGTCAGCGAACGCTTCGCGCGCTCCGTGGCCGCCGGGAAGGCACTGAATCAGATCGTCACGGTCAATGGCGCGCCCTGCGTCATTGTCGGTGTACTGCCGAGTTCGTTTCACTACGCCCTGCTCGGGAACGCGGACATTTTTGTCCCGCTTCAGCTCGACGACCGGCGGCGTACGAATCGGTTCAATCGGTCAATTCATGTCGTCGGGCGGCTTCAGGGCAACGTGTCATCCACGGGCGCCCAAGCTCAGCTCGCTAACGTGATGGCGGACCTGGCGAGCGAATACCCCGATGCGCTGGCGGGACGCACGGTCCAGGCGGTGGCCTTGCGCGACGTGCTCCTCGGCACCATGAAGCCGACCCTGGCCGCTCTGCTCGTCGCGGTGGCGCTTCTCCTGGTGATCATGGGCGCGAATCTCGCTCTGCTCATGTTGACGCGGTACGTCGAGCGCGCCCCGGAGCTCGCCTTGCGCTCCGCTCTGGGCGCTACACGCGCGCGTGTCTTGCGCCAACTCCTGCTGGAGAATCTCGCGCCCAGTCTCATCGGTGCCGCTCTGGCTCTGGCGATCGGTCAGATGACGACGAGCGTCGTGATGGCTGCGATTCCAGAAACTGTCATGATCGACATGCCGTACCTGACGCACGCCGGACTAGATGCGACGGTGATCGGCGTAATTGTCGCCATGGCGATCATCCTGGCGGTCGGCTTTGGGCTGGGGCCGGCGCTGCTGATGACGAAGGCGCGCACCCGCGCCGGCGATGCCCGGACGACGATCGCGCGCGGCGATCGACGTCTGCGCCGGGGCCTCGTCGCGGCGCAAATCGCTCTCACCATGGTGCTGCTGGTCTCATCGGGTTTGCTCGTCGTGAGCTTCAGCAACCTCGTCCGTCGCGATGTGGGAGTCCGCGATTCTGATGGGGTCGTCACGGCACACGCGCCGCTGGAGGGTCCGCGCTATCAGCAACCGCTTGCACAGAGCCAGTTCTACGAACAGCTACTGGCTCGCACTGCGGCGCTTCCCGGCGTGCGGCAGGCCAGCCTCATCAATGAAGTACCAGGCGGCGGAGGCGGCATCACGACCTTCGAACCGGTGGATCATCCGCAGCCACGCTCCGAGCAGCCTCGGGCGATGCTGCGGATCGTCGGAGGGTCATACTTCGCCACGTTGGGGATTCCGATCGTCACCGGTCGCGCATTTGCACCGAGCGACCGCGGCGACACGCCTCCCGTTGCCGTCGTGAGCGTAACCTTCGCGAGGATGCTCGGTGGGCCAAGCTCGGCTGTGGGCAGGAGGGTGCGGCTCGCCGTGACCGATCACACGGAGTGGGAAGTGGTAGGTGTCGTCGGCGACGTCCAAGTCGTCGCTCTCGACGCAACCTCGCCGCCCGCGGTTTACCTCTCTCATCTCCAGGCGCCGGAAAACCGGATGACGCTGGTCCTGCGGACCCGGATGGAGGTCCCGTCTGTCGCGAATCAGGTTCGCGCGATTGTCAAGACATTGGATCCGGGAATCCCGGTGTATGCGGTAAACAGGCTCGATCAGCAGCTGAGCGAGTCGCGAGCGATCTTTAGCCGGCGCTTTCCCATGATTCTGTCCGGCGTGTTCGCGGTTGCCGCATTGGCGCTCACCCTCATGGCGCTGTATGCGATCTGCAAACACGAAGTCTTGACGCGCCGCCGCGAATTTGGAATTCGCCTGGCGCTGGGCGGATCCCCGCGCTCGATCCGGCGATTGGTCTTCAGTGATGGTTTGCTGCTCGTCGCGGTCGGAATCGGCGCGGGAGCGGTCGTCTCGACACTCGTCGCAGGCTCGCTGCGCGTTCTCCTCTTCGGCATTACCGCGACCGATTGGCGCGTGTACGCAGTGGTCACGGCAGCCGTTCTTGTGTCGGCGTTTCTTGCCACGTTGGGTCCGGCGCTACGCGCCGGCTCGGTGGACCCCAGCATCGCAATGAGGGCCGAGTAATGGACACACTGCTCCAGGACCTCCGCTACGCCGCGCGCCAGCTGGTCCGGAACCGCGGCTTCACGATCGTCGCCGTCCTCACGCTCACACTCGGCATCGGGGCCAACACCGCCATTTTCAGCGTCATCCGCGGTGTCCTGCTGCGGCCGCTGCCGTTCCCCGAGCCCGAGCAACTGATGCTCGCGGTGGGCGTCATCGGCGGCCGACGCGCCGGCGTGACAGCGCCGGATTTCATCGACTGGCGCGCGGGGAGCCGCACACTCGACCTCGGGGCGATGACGACTTACGACGCAAATCTCACGGGGATAGACGAGCCCGAGCGGGTGACCGCGGCGCGCGTCACGGCCAATTACTTCACCGTCCTGGGCGTGCGACCATTGCTGGGGCGCGTGTTTACGCCCGACGAAGAGCCCGAGGGCGCTCCACACGTCGTCGTGCTAACGGAAGGGTTTTGGCGCAACAGGTTGGGTGCCGATTCATCCGCGTTGGGCCGCACGCTTACGCTCGACGACGTGCCCTACACGATCGTCGGGGTGATGGGTGCCGGCGCTGAAGCCCTGCAGAACGGCGAGAACCTGTGGGTGCCGCTGGCGCTGCGGCGCAACGAGATCGCTGCCACCGGGGCGCGCTTTCTCGACGTTGTCGCCCGGCTTCATCCGGGCGTGAAGCGCGAGCGGGCGTCCGGCGAGCTCCAGGCGGTTGCGGCACGTCTCAAAGAGGTCCGGCCTTGGTCGAACAAGGATGTCAGCGCCGACCTCGTGCCGATGGCCGAGGTGGTGGTGGGCGACAGCCGCCGCCCGCTGCTGCTGCTGTTCGGCGCGGTCGGCTTAGTGCTGCTCATCGCCTGCGCCAACGTTGCGAATCTGCTGCTGGTGCGTGCGACCGCCCGTGGCCGCGAAAGCGCGATTCGCACCGCGCTCGGTGCCGGACCTTCTCGCCTCATCCGGCAGCTCCTCACCGAGAGTGTGGTGCTCGCCCTGCTCGGTGCCGCGGGCGGTTTGGTGCTCGCTGCGTGGGGCACGGGTCTGCTGGTGCAAGCGCTACCCGCGGGCACGCCGCGGCTCGATCAGGTGCGGCTCGACGGCATGGTGCTCGTGTTCACTCTCGTCGTCGCCACACTGACGGGCATTGTGTTCGGACTCGCCCCGGCGCGACGCGCGGCGCGTCCCGATCTCGTGTCAGAATTGACGGAGGCAGCGCGCGGCTCCGGAGGTCTCCGACGACGCAGACTCGGCGCGGCGCTGATCGTGGGCGAGATCGCCGTGGCGCTGGTGCTCCTCGTCTCGGCTGGCCTGCTGCTGCGCAGCTTTGCGGCCGTGACCCGCGTCGATCCCGGCTTCGATGCCGAGCACGTGACGGCGGTGCGGATCGCGCTGCCGGGCGGGCGTTACGGGTCGCCCGCGCAGTCGGTTCTGTTCTATCAGTCGCTGGTCGCCCGCGCCCGCGAGGTGCCCGGCGTCCAGGAAAGCGCTGTCGCGTCGAGCGTGCCATTCGGTAACGCCGGGTTCAGTCTCTCCATCGCGATCGAGGGGCGGCCTGCTCCCGCGCGGTTGGAAGACACCCCCGTGATCTTCCCTCGCGCCATCAGCGCCGGGTACTTCCACGCGATGGGCATCCGCCTGCTCGCGGGACGCGAATTCGAGTCGACCGACCGCAGCGGCGCGGTGCGCGTGGGGATCATCAATGAGACCGCCGCGCGCCGGTTCTTCCCGGGTGACAGCCCGCTCGGCCGCCGCTTCAAGCCGGATGACGACGGCGGCATGCTTCAGGTCGTCGGCGTCGTGTCGGACGTCCGCGGCTTCGGCCTCTCGAGCGAGCCACGCCCGGAGCTGTTTTTCCCGATCGAGCAAGCCCCGCCCACCCACTGGAATTGGAGCGGACGCGCTATGAGCCTCGTGGTACGCACCGGCACCGATACACGTCTGGACGCCGGCCTCCGCGACGCGGTGTGGTCGCTCGATCGGTCGCTGCCGATCTACAGCATCTGGACGGCGCGCGACCTGATTGCCCGCTCCGTGGCACCTCGCCGCTTGTTCATGTTGCTCATCGCGGGGTTCGCGGGTGTCGCGCTGCTGCTCGCCGCGATCGGCATCTACGGCGTCATGACATTCACGGTCAGCCAGCGGACGCGCGAGCTGGGCATTCGCGTCGCGCTCGGCGCGGTACGCCAGGATGTATTCCGGCTCGTAGTAGGCCGCGCCATGGCCCTCACGGGCATGGGTCTCGCGATCGGTGTCGCCGGCGCCGTCGCGGCAACTCGCCTCCTCACACAATCGCTGTACGGTGTGCGGCCCACCGATCCAATCACGTACCTCGCCATCGCAGCCTTGATGTGCGTTGTGACGTTTGTCGCGAGCTATCTCCCTGCCCGCCGCGCGGCACGCGTCGATCCGATGGTCGCGTTGAGAAATGAATAGAGACCCCTTTCTTTCGGTTCGCGACGTCGAGAAGTCGTTCCCCGAAGGCAATGGGCGACAGTTCGTGCTGCGCCGGATCTCGCTCGACGTCGCGAAGGGCGATTTCGTGACGATCATGGGACCGTCGGGGGCGGGGAAGTCCACGTTGCTCGCGGTGCTGGGAATGCTCGACGGCGACTGGACGGGAGAGTATCGCCTGCTCGAGCACGACGTCCACAAACTGAAGCACAAGGACCGCATCGCCCTGGGCAAACAGTACGTGGGGTTCGTGTTCCAGCAGTATCACCTCATCGACGACCTCACCGTCGCCGAGAATCTCGCGATGCCGCTGTCGTACCGCGACGTGAAGCCGGACGATCGCGAGGCCGCGGTGGCCGACACGCTCGACCGTTTCGGCATGGTGGCCAAGAAGAATCTCTATCCCCGCCAGCTCTCCGGCGGTCAGCAGCAGCTCGTGGCGGTCGCGCGCGCGGTGATTCACCGGCCGGCGCTGCTGCTCGCGGACGAGCCGACCGGGAATCTTCATTCGAGTCAGGGGAAAGACATCATGCAGCTGTTCCGCGAGCTCAACGCCGCCGGCACGACGATCGTGCAGGTCACGCATTCGGAGGACAACGCGAAATATGGATCCAGGGTTGTTCAACTGCGGGATGGATGGATCGTGAGCTGACATGAACACGATTCTTCAGGACCTTCGCTACGCGTGGCGCACGCTCGGCAA
>DASWCE010000156.1:0-4479 GCA_036390255.1 Gemmatimonadales bacterium
GTGCCGGTGCCATTGTCGGTGGCGCCCGAGCCGCCGTCCCACGAGTCGAAGTGCGCCGAGAGCATGACGTATTCATTGGGGAGCTGGGTGCCCTTCATTTCGCCGACCACGTTGAAGACCGGCACCTCGCCGAGCGCCTGCGACTCGGCGGTTACTTCAATGACGGGTCCCTGTCTGCGGTCGGCGAGCCGGTAGAGTAGTCCGTAGTCTTCACAGGCGACATCCAACACCGGCGCGCGGTCGGTGTAGGCCTGGAAAACCTTCTGCACGCCCCAGCCCTGCGACCACAAGCTGCCGATGATTCCGGCAACGCCGGCCGCCTCGAGCCGGCGCGATAGCGGCGCAACGGCGGCGACGGTGCCGGTGCCCGCGTAGCCGGTGCGCTGCAGGCGCTGCTGCCACGCCTGCTGGGCGGCCGTGCGTCGCGCTTTCATAGAGTCGGCCGTGCTCTGCGTGGCCCACTTTTCCCAGCTGTCATCGGGTCGGCACGTCGGCTGTGGTAACGAAATGAGGACGAACTTGCCTTTGGCTTGCGGGAGCCAGGCGACGAGCCCAGCGCTATCGGCGACATCCGGCAAGATCACGACGGGTCCGCGCACGGGCCGCCCTTTCGGCGTCGGCGGGCTCCACGCGAGCATCGTGCCTTCGAGCGAGCGCACGCGGGGCGCGACGAGGTCGATGTGCGTCGTGCCGCGGCGCCAGCTGCGCCACGTGCCGTACTGTTCCTTCCGCGCCGTGATGCCCCACGAGTTGTACGTCGCGATCAACCAGTTCTGCGCCGCGGTCATGCCCGGCGACGCGGTCAGGCGCGGGCCGAGGGAATCGAAGAGCACCTCGGCGAGACGCGGCAGCTGCGAGCTGTCGTTGCCGATCGCCCAGATGCGGCGCAGGACGGGGTCGTCGACGGCGAAACCGGATGGCTGGAATTGGCCTTGCGCGGCGGCGTCACGGGGGAACACGGCAGTGATGATCAGCGCGGCGATCAGGGCGCGTCGCACGGTGCAACTCCTTCGCGATTAGGGTGAGATGCGAAGTCTAATCCGATATCGGACTTCAGGCACCCCAGTTTTCGGATATGTTCTCGTGCCGCCGTCGAGTGTGAAGCCGTACTTCTCGTAAAACCGCCGTGCGTTCCGGTTCTCCTCGAGCACCCACAGCGTTACCTCGACGAATCCACGACCGCGGGATTCGGCGAGGACGTGGTCCATGAGCGCGCCGCCGTATCCCCGCCCCCGCAGCTGCGGTAATACGTGGAGCGACGTGATGTGTCCAACGCGCTTGGGATCATCGTCGGCGTCTCTAGTCGGGATCATCTGACAGAATGCCACCGGTTTCCCGTTCTCCTCCATCAGAAAGACGGGCCATTCACGGTCCGCAATCCGCTCTTGCCAGAACGCTGTCCGATAGGCGAGGTCGGTTCTGGCGATCACGTCGTCGGGCATGATGCCGCGGTACGCGACATTCCACGACTCGACGTGAATGCGGCCGACCGTTACGGCATCGGTATCGCGCGCGCGACGAATGGTCATCGCCCCAGCTTGGCCTCCCACTCTTCGAGCGATCGGGGCCAATCGGCCTTGAGCAATCGAGAGAGAGATCGATCGGCGAGCACACGGCCGCCGGTCTGGCATGTCGCGCAGTAGTTGGCTTCGTTGTCGGCGTAGCGAATGCGCTGGATGGGGGATCCGCAGACTGGGCAGGGCTCCCTGTAGCGCCCATGGACCGCCATCCCGTCTTTGAACGCGCTCACCTTCTCTGGGAACTTCGTTCCCGTATCCGCGCGCAGCTTCTCGATCCACCGTCGCGTGGTCGATCGCGTGGCCTCGTACAGTCGCGCGACTTCCGCGTCGCTCAGTTTTCCCGTCAGTTGGAATGGTGAGAGCTTCGCGGCGTGCAGGATCTCATCTGACAACCAATTGCCGATGCCATCGAACAGATGTGGGTCCGTGAGGGCACGCTTGAGCGTGTGCGATTCGGATTGCAGCCGAGTCTTGAACGTGGCCAGATCCGCTGCGATCACGTCGAGTCCACCAGGATTGTGCGCGGCGAGTCCCGCTTCGCCGTTCACGACGTGCAACGACGCCCGCTTCTTGGGACTGGCTTCGGTGAGCAGCAACGTTCCGGACGGGAAGTCGAATGACGCGAGTCCCACCTTGGCGGGAGCGCTCGTCCCCGCCGGTCTCCACTTGAAGCGGCCGGCGATCATGAGATGGAAAACGAGAAACAGCTGGCCTTCCATCTCCCACACGATGCGCTTCCCGATGCGCCGCAACGCCACGACTTTGCGGCCTTCGGCCGCGGTGAGCGGCGGGTCGACCGTGCGCAGCAACGAAGGGCTGACAATGCGGGCGCGCTCGAGCGGCTGGCCGACGATGCGGGGGGCCAGCGCCTCGAGATAGATCGTGATGTCGGGAAGCTCCGGCATTGCCGGATGCTATCTACTGAAATACCTGGAGCGCCACCTCGACCCGCCCGAATGGCGCGCTCACCTGCACACCCTGCACCAGCTGCTTCACTTTCGTGAACATCTCCCGCGCGATCGCGACGCCCTCGGCGAGCGCCGCCTCTTTGCCTTTTTCCTGCGCCCTTTTCATGCGTTGCAGCACCTCTTCGGGCACCGACACGCCTGGCACCTCGTTCGCCAAAAACTCGGCGTTGCGCAGCGAGATGAGCGGCCAAATTCCCGCCACGATCGGGATCTTGAACGACTCGACGCGCTTCAGAAACGCTTCGAGCTGGTGCTCGTCGAACACCGGCTGCGTGACGGCGAACTCCGCTCCGGCGTCCACCTTCCACGCGTACCGCGACAGCTCCCGATCCTGATCGACCGCCCCGGGATTTACGCCGACGCCAATCGCCCATCGCGTCGCGCCGCCCAGCGGATTGTTGCCGGGATCGAGACCCTGATTGAGCCGGTAGACGAGATTCGTCAGGCCGATGGAGTCGATGTCGAACACCGCCGTCGCCTCAGGGTAGGGACCCATTTTCGGCGGATCGCCCGTGATGATCAGGATGTTGCGCAGGCCGGCCGCGTGCGCCCCGATGATGTCGGAGAGCATGCCGAGGAGATTGCGGTCGCGGCAGCAGTAGTGGATCACCGTTTCGATCCCCACCTCGCGCTCGATCAGCAACGCGGACGGGAGCACGCCCATGCGGCTCTGCGCGCGGGGGCCGTCGGGCACGTTGACCGCGTCGACGCCGGCGGCCTTGAGCGCGCGGCATTGCTCCAGCATCGGCTTGGGATCCACGCCCTTGGGAGGCACGATCTCAACACTGGTGACCAGCGCGCCGCGCGCGAGCTTCGCACCCCAATGCGACTTCTCGGCGAGCGGCGTGGGGGTCACCCCCGCGGGCGCTTGCACCTGTGCGCGGGAGACCACGACACTCGGCTGGCGCGGGACGACGCTCGCGACGTAGTCGCGGATCTTCTTGATGTGGTCGGGTGTCGAGCCGCAGCAGCCGCCGACGAAGCGCGCGCCCGTCTCGATCATGCGGCGCGCGTAGCTCGCCATGTACTCGGGCGAGGCGAGATAGATCTTGCGATCGCCGACGTCCTTGGGCAGACCCGCGTTCGGCTGGGCTGAGATCGGCTTGTCGGTCGCCTTCACCATTTTCTCGACGGCTTCGAGGACCCCCGCGGGCCCGACGGAACAATTCACGCCGATGACATCGGCGCCCCACGCGGCCAGCTGCTTCGTGTAGGTGTCGGGGTCGGTGCCGTAGTATGTGAGCCCATCGGTGCCGATCGTCATCTGGCAGACGACGGGCAGATCGGACACCGCGCGCACGGCGCGCAGCGCGGCGTGGATTTCGTCCATATCGCTGAACGTCTCGAGAATGAAACCGTCCACGCCGCCCGCGAGCAGCCCCTGCACCTGGCGTGCGAAGACGGCCTCTGCTTCTGCCTGTGACGTGGGACCGAACGGCTCGATGCGAATGCCGAGCGGGCCGATTGCGCCGACGACGCTCACGCGTCCACCGCCGGCGGCGCGCGCCAGCTCGGCGGCCGTGCGGTTGATCTTTTCGGTTTCATCCGCCAGGCCGTAGCTGTTCAGCTTCAGCGGATTGGCGCCGAAGGTGTTGGTCTCGAGGATCTCCGCGCCGGCGCGCACGTACTCCGCGTGCACCTCCTGCACGAGGCGCGGCTGCTTCAGGTTCAGCTCGTCGTAGCAGACGTTCAGGAAGAAGCCCTTGCCGTACAGCATCGTGCCCATGGCCCCGTCGAAGACGTGGACGCGGCCGTCATCCAGGAGGGATCGGAAGGTGATAGTCACAGGGGAAAATAATAACCCCGTTCGCACGTACTCTTAGGTGACCATGACGCAAATCGCGGCCGAACAACTCCTGGCGGAGCACACGCCCGCGCTGCGCAACTTCCTGGGCGCGCGGTGCCGCGACGCCGATTTGACCGCGGAAATGCTGCAGGAAGTGGCCGCGCGCCTGGTGACGGCGACGCCACGGCTCTCGCTCAACGGCAAC
>DASWCE010000157.1:0-10514 GCA_036390255.1 Gemmatimonadales bacterium
ACCGCGATGGCTTCGTCTTCCACGCTGAACTCGTCCAGGCCCACCTTTTCCGTGAGGTAGAGATTACCGAACACCTTGCCGCGGGCGACGACCGGCACGCCCAGGAACGAACGCATGGGAGGGTGGTGCGGAGGGAAACCGTAGCGCTGCGGATGGCGGTTGATGTCGGCTGTCCGAATGGGCGCCGGCTCGCGGATGACGAGACCGAGCAGCCCCCGTCCGCGTGGGAGGTCCCCGATCCGGTCCCGCTCGGCCTGACTGATCCCCGACGTTACGAACTGGTTCAGCGAGGTGCCATCGGGACTCAAGACGCCCAGCGCCGCGTAGCGCGCTCCCACGACCTCCCGCGCGGCATCCACCACCCGCTGGAGCACGTGCTCCAGGGAATGCTCAGAGAAGATCTCGACCCCGGCTCTGAGCAGACGCTCGAAACGCTCGCGGACTCGCGTGACCTCGGCCGTCTCCGTCCGCTTGGGCCGGCGACGGCCGGCGGGGCGTCGGGAGCGTCGCTTCGGCAAGGCACCCCTCCATCTGAGGTACAAGGTCAGGTTTGGCCAGACGTATTATCAATTCTTCACGCTCACTTCGCCACGGCGTCACCGATCGCCGGGTAGACTGTATTGATCAGCCACCCGCTACCAGAGGACACCCGTGCCCACGACCCCCCACATCGAGCAGCACTTCACCGGCTCCCGCACGGTGCGGGACATCGTCATCGGCATGTCGGACGGCCTGACGGTGCCGTTCGCGCTCGCCGCCGGGCTCTCGGGCGCGGTCGACTCGACGCGCATCGTGATCACGGCAGGGCTCGCGGAGATCGCAGCGGGCTCGATCGCGATGGGCCTTGGCGGCTACCTCGCGGCGAAGAGCGACCTCGAGCACTACGAGAGCGAACGGGCGCGGGAGCAGCGCGAAGTCGCCGAGAGGCCCGACGCCGAGGCCGGGGAGGTGGAGCAGGTGTTCCGTGAGTACGGCCTAGTATCGGAGCAGATTGCACCGATTCTCGAGTCGCCGTCGGGCGATGTCGTTCATTGCGGCGTCACAGCCTCCGCTTCAATATTGAAAACCCATGGCGACACACGATCGCGCGTCCGCGGCGCCTGGCGCCGGACGCACAGCGAAGCGCTCGGGGGAGCCACTGCCGAGCGTCCACAGCTCCGAGAGCGACCGGACCTACCACTTGCATCGAGTGATCGGCAAGGGAGGTTTCGGGGAAGTCTACCTCGCGACGCCACACCCTCGGGGTGCGCTACCTTCGCACGTTTGCGTCAAGATCACTGATCGCCTCTCGCCGTGGCTGCGCGAGTCGTACTTCGCGGAGCTCCTCTACCGCGAGCCGCGCGCGCTGCGCGTCCTCGATCGATTTGTCGTCGTCGACGGCGCACGCACGCGGTACTGCCTGGTCATGGAATATGCGGAGCACGGCGATCTCGGCGCCTGGCTCGAGCGCAAGGGGCCGCAGCCCGAGCGCTTGGTTCGCCGCGAGATTGCCGGGATCCTGGCGGTGCTCGATGCGCTGCATCGGGGACAGGCGCTCCACCGAGACCTGACGCCGTTCAACGTGTTCGTGTGCGAACACGAGCAGCTCAAGCTCGGCGACTTTGGGATTGCGACACACCAGCTCAGCCGTCGCGGCGTCACCGCCGATGCGTTCAACCTGTTCAACGTACCAAACGAGATCGCATGGGGGAGGGTGCGACGCTGGCAGCAACGCGACGACATCTACCAAGTGGGGCTGATTGCCGTGATGCTCCTTCGTGGTGACATCGCCAGCCCGATTCGCAGCCGCGATGTCCGCACGCTGCCCTGCAGTGATCACCTGAAGGAAGTCATTCACCGCTGCTTGGGCGTTCGCGGCAAGCGCTACGAGGCCGCGGGCGAGCTGATTACCGCGCTCGCGCACCCACGCCAGGAGCCTCGACTCGGTCGCGTGCGGGGTCTCGCGGGCAAACACCTGTCGTTCACGGGCTTTCTGAGCCGGCCGCGGAGCGAAGCGATCGTCGCCGCGAAACGGGCGGGCGCCATCGTGCAGGCGAAACCCGGTCGCACGACGGATGTCTTGGTCCGCGGCCGAACCAATGCGTTGCAGATTGCCGGGAAGGTTGGCGGCTTGAAGCTCATGGAGGTCCGGCGTCTGGCGGCGAGGGGACACGTCGTGACGGTGATCGGAGATCGTCAGTTCTGGCGGCTGGTTGCAGCGACGTCCTCCCGTCGGAAGACGAATCACCGCAAGAGGGCTGGCCCATCGTAGGTTTTCAACCGTCAGTCGCCGCGGTCGGCACGGGTCCCTTTCTTCCCCTGGCCTTTCAAAATCCGCACGATCGCAGCTATTGTGTTCCAATTCCGTGTCGTCACCGGTACGCCGCACAGTTTGTCGATCTGGCCAAGATAGCCGATCGTTTTCATGTGACGACGGTACACTCCGAAGACGAATCGGTTCTCCGACGCGATGACTCGCAACAGCCACTCCCCACTTGGCGGAAGTCTGATCGGAATGGAAGCCCGGACGCGGCCAGCTTTCGACAGGATGCTCACGAATCGAACAACATCAGGGCGCGACGGCTCATTTCCAAACGGATTCTCCGTCTCCAGACGGATAAGTTCGCGGCCCTCGCACAGCACGACTTCCGTTTCGAATGGCAGCTTCCGGAGCAATGCGGCACGGAACTTTGCTCGAGATCCAGGTTTGCGAACGACAAACGTGCCTGCGGCACCCACATTCACGACATCATAGTCGCGCAGTTCTCTTGCGAGGATGCTGGGGCGAAATGTCCGGTGCCCGCCAACATTGACACCCCGGAGGAAAACAACGAGAGCCATACCGGGATAAAGAGAAGGGCGCGAGGCGCGCTACGCCACCGAGATCGATCTACGAGTGGGCGGCAAGTTCCCCTACGTGTGGCGACGGGACAACGACGGCACCCAGATGGGGATGGGCGGCGTGTACCGCGAAATCGTGGCGCCCGAGCAGATCGTCAACACCGAGAAGTTCGATGAGGCGTGGTACCCGGGCGAGGCCGTGGACACGCTCCTCCTCGTCGCGCGGGCCGGCCGGACGACCCTCGCGCAGACCGTGCTCTACGAGTCGCGGGCGGCACGCGACGCGGTCCTCAAGTCCGGCATGGAGAAGGGCGTGGCCGCAAGCTACGACAGGCTGGCGGAGCTGTTGGCGTCAACCAAGAGGTGACCAATGACCGTTCCAACGGCAACAAGAAGCACGCAGCCCCGTCGCCCGTGGCGCAGCGTCGTGGCAATACTCGCGGGATTCGTCGCCGTCGCCGTCCTGTCGCTCGGCACCGATCAGGTGCTGCATGCGCTCCAGATCTATCCGCCCTGGGGTCAGGCGATGGCCGACTCGCTCTTCCTGCTGGCGACGGCCTATCGCATCGTGTACGGTGTCGTGGGCGGCTACGTCACCGCCCGGCTCGCGCCCGACCGGCCCATGAAGCACGCCGTGGCGCTTGGCATCGTGGGCCTCGTGGTGGGCACCCTGGGCGTGGTCGCAACCATCGGCAAGGGCCCTGCCTTCGGGCCCCTGTGGTATCCAATTGTCATCGCGCTCACGGCCCTGCCCTGTGCCTGGCTCGGCGGAGTCCTGTACCGCCCGCGCATTCACTAATGAAGAGAGAGGACTACATGCAAAAGATCGTCCCGTTCCTGTGGTTCGACGGCAAGGCCGAAGAGGCGACGAACTTCTATGTGTCGATTTTCAAGAATTCGAAGGTCGTGCGCGTGTCGCGCTATGGAGACGCGGGGCCCGGGCCGAAGGGGTCGGTCATGTCCTGCACCTTTCAGCTCGAAGGTCAGGACTTCTACGCCCTGAACGGGGGCCCGCAGTTCAAGTTCACGCCGGCCATCTCGCTGTTCGTGAACTGCGAGACGCAACAGGAAGTGGACGAGCTGTGGAAGAAGCTGTCAGCAGGCGGCAGAGAAGATCAATGCGGCTGGCTCCAGGACAAATACGGTTTGTCATGGCAGATCGTTCCCACGGCCCTCGGTCGAATGCTGGGAGATAAGGATCCCGCGAAGGCAAACCGGGTCATGCAAGCCATGCTGCAAATGAAAAAGATCGACATCAAAGGCCTGCAGCAGGCCTACGACCGCGGCTAACTCACCGCAAATCAGAGCCGGTAGCCGACGAGCGTGCCCGCCGCGGTCTTGAGGAACAGCATGCCGGCGACGTCGTCCACCGCGTACACCGGCTCGCGCTCCTTGCCCAGATCCACGCGCGCGCGCGGCTGCGCGCTGTCCTTGTCGATCTGGAGCAGGACGTTGCCGTTCCCCTCGGGCGCGCGCGTCAACATGAAGACCGACCCCGGGACGGCGAGCGAAGCCTTGAATCGCTTCGTCGCCAGCGCCGCCGATTGGCTCGCGTAGCCCTGGAGTTGTGCCCCGCCCTGCGTGTACGCCGTCGCGAGCTGCCCGGTGATGCGTCGCGCGGTAGAATCCGTGGCGTTGCGCGACGCTTGGGCGAACGCATCACCGTACGCCGAGGCGGCGGCGCCGTACAGGCCGGCGCGCACGGCGTTGAGCGCATGGAGCGCGCGCAGCAGCCCCGGAAGCTGGGGCGCCGGGTAATAGACCTGCTGCTTCACCTGCCCATCCCGCGCTACCACGACGAGGTTTTGCGGCGCGATGAGGACGAGCCCTGCGGGCCGGATCTCCATGTCGACCGGATCCTCGTCGCCCTGCAGCTTGATCTCGCCGCCCAGCGCGCGGAACGTGCCGGCGTTGCGATCCACCGCGTACAGCCGGTGGTCGTGGCTCGCAAAGACGTAGAGCGTCGTCCCCTCGACGGCATGGTGCAGGGAGTACCGCGCGGCATTGTAGTCGTCCGGATTCCCCCCCCACGGCTTGCCGCTCTCGATCGCGTCCTTGAACTTGGGCTCACCCGAGGCGAGATCGATGACGTTCACCTCGGCGTTCGTCGCCGGGTCGGGGCGCGAGATGTAAAGCAGGCCCGCCGGCGTGAGCTCGGCGTAGGCGAGCTGGCCCTTGATCTTCACGTCCTTCTTGAGGCGCAGCGTCGCCGTAGCCACGTCCAGCACGTTCACGAAGGTGCGCGACTCGGCGTCCACCGCCAGCACGGCGGAGCCGCCGGCGATCATCGCGTCCGTCACGGTGCCACGCATGCGCAGCGGCTTGTCGACGATGGTCGTTCCATCTTCGTAGCGCGCCACGTTCAGCCCCGTCTGCACGACGCCGTTGATGATGCGCACGTTGCCCGTCGCCTGATTGGCGGGCGGTGATTCCGGGAGGATGATGATCCCGCTGGGGTGTTGCACGATGCCGTGCACCCAGCCCTCGATCGTCGGCGGCTTGGTCCACAACGCCTGACCGTCGGCGAGGCGGTAGGCCATGAGCCGGTCGTCGAAGCTCACATAGATGCGGTCGGTCTTGTCGAGCGACGGGTAGAGCCGCACGTGGCGCGCGGGGTTGCCCGCGCGGGCGGTGGGCAGGGTCGCGGACCACCGCATTGCGCCCGTTCGCGCGTCCAGTGCCCGTAGACCCGTCAGCGTGTGGACGACGATCATGTCGGGCCCAGCCTGCAGCACCTCCAGCGCGGTGGCCTCGGAGGCAGCGGTCACCAAGCGCTGCATCAGGCCACCCAGCCCCTTCTTCTGAGGCTCGGTCTGCTCGAACAGCGCCTCGTTCGCCCACCGCTGGGCGCCCGTCGCGAGATCATATAGCGCCACGACCGGCGGCCCCCCTCCCGGCGTCCGCCGCCCGTGGACGAGCAGGGTGCCGCTCTGCGGCAGCACGCGGCGGGTGACGATTTGCGCCAGGTTCAGGCGCCGGGAGTCGAACACGACCGAGCCGGTCACCGGGTCAAAGATCAACAGCAACCCCGGGCGCGCCGCCTCCATGAGCAGCGACCCCCCGACCATGCGGACGCTGTCGGGCGGCAACCCGCCCAGCTCGGGCTTCTCCCACGTGACCTGGCCGCGCTCGATATCGACGGCCGAGAGCGCGGCGTCGGTCGACACGAGGAGCGCGCCCGCCGGCGTGACCTGCTGCCAGCGGATGTCCCCCTTCATCCTCAGCGTCCACGCGGCGGTCGCGCCGGAAGGGGTGGTCTGGGTGGGCGCAGCGCCCTGAGCGCCGGCCGCCGCGTGGACCGCGATGACCAGAGAGAGCGGCAGGAGCATGCGACGAGCAGACACGGCGGCCATGGCGATCCTCCCGTGGACAGGCGGAGCGAACGGCCCCTATATCCCCCCAGCGCCAGCAGGAGCGCAAGAGCGGGAAGGCTTGCGACCTATCGCCGTGCGGCCGCTGCGCGAGGCGCGTCCGGTCGCCACTCGACCTGTCCGGGCCGGGTCTCCACGTACCCTTCGTATCCGCAGGCACAGGATTCCGTCGTCCGGCCCTGCCGGTCGCTGCCGAACTGGAGGGATTGGTGGCATTCCCGACAGCGGGGCGCACCGCCGTCCGTCACCATGCCGGCGCGCCCCAGTCTCAGCCGCGACCGGTTCACTTGTGCCGGAAGGTGATGCGCCCACGAGTGAGGTCGTACGGGGACACGGCGAGAGTGACGCGGTCGCCGGCGAGCACGCGGATGCGGAAGCGCCGCATCTTGCCCGCAATGGTGGCGAGCACGTAGTGACCGTTCGACAAGTGGACGCGAAACGTGGTATTGGGCAGCACGTCCTCCACGATACCGTCGATCTCTATCGCTTCTTCCTTGGCCATCGGTACTCCGTCCGTGAACGACTTCGCCAAGACAAAGGCGGGACCGGCGCATCGGCCAAGTCCCGCCTTGACTCTTGCTGGTGCCGGCACGCAGGGGCGTGCCGCGCGTGCCCGGAAGGCTAGTCGGATGTCGGGGTTAAGTCAAAGGGGGAGGCGATGGCGCTCGTCCGCCGACTTTTCCTGAGACTCGAGTTCGTTCAGCGCCGTCCCGACGGCCGCCGCGCGCTCTCGCTCAGTGCTGCGGAACACGTCTTGGACGCTGCTGCCCCGCACCACCCGGTATTCGCGCGCGCCGACCCCGGTGTGCGGCCGGGCGTACTGCCGCACGTCCCACTGCTCCTTCCCCGGACACCGTGGGTAGGAGTCGGCCATGTGGGACAGCTCCTCGTCCGTAAGCACCGCGCCCTGCAGGCCCAGGAGGACGCGGAGGCGACTCTGAAAGTCGCTGGTCTCGATGCTCATATCACTCCTCACTATTCCCCAGCGGGTCTCTGAGATTCGGCGGCCGCGTCGGCTTCCGCCTTGTCATAAACTGCCAGCTATCCCGCCGTCAGTCCAGACGCCTGTGGCGCCGACGCAACGCGCAGCGGCACGAGGTTGCGCCGAGTTGCCCTGGCGACTCCCTGGCACGTGAGATGCGAACTCCTTACCGGGCGCATAGCCGAGCGCCGGCAAGGAGGATCGTCGCAAGGGGCAGTGCCGGGAGGGAATCCAACCGCAGCCTGGAAAAACAACCGACGTAGAGGAGAAAAACCCATGAGCAGGCTCCTGATGCCGATTGTTGCTGCCACCACCTGTTCGTTTGCTGCCCCCACCCTGCTCGCTCAGGCCACGGCGAACGAACGCAACTGTCCGAGTAGTCGCGGCATAGCGGAGGCCATACCGCCGTTCGTCGGGCCGGGCAAGGCTCCGTTCAGCCCGAACCAGAGCCTGTGCCTGCCGCAGTTGGCGCCGACGCCGACCGGGCTGAGCCCGCTGGCGTTCATCGTCCAGGGAGTGGAACCCGGCGCCCGCGTCGACGCTCAAGGCACCGCGTACGTCGTCTCGATCCGCGGCGTCCCTGGAGGCGTGGACCTGTGGCGCTGGTCCAAGACGCTGGACGGGCCGCCCAACAGCAATCGCACGCTGCCCTTCAAGTATGAAGGCCAGCCTGATAATTGCGGCATCTTCAGCTTCACGAACGGTGGGTGCGCCAACAATGTCGGCACGCCTGAGAATCTTGGCCTCGCGCCCGGTGGCGGCGATGCCGACATCGCGGTCAACGCCGCGGATCCCGCCAATTCCTCCATTCCCAACGTTGCGCTCACGAGCCTGACATTGGCACCCGGCGTGACGGGCACGCATTCCACCGATCGCGGGGACAACTTCACTGCACCGAACGTCGCGGAGGCGCTGATTCCCGGGGACGACCGTCAGTGGAACGATGCCATCGACCCAAAGACGGTCTATCTCATCTATCACGACGTCGCCACCTTCAACATCGACGTGCAGCGCTCGACGGACGGAGGCGTGACCTACGGCGCAGCGCTCGGAGAGGCGATTGATGCGGCGACCTTCCCGGCAGCGGGTGACGTAACGCCGACGTCAACAGCGAACCTCGCGGCGCAGATCAAAGTGGACCTCAGCAGTTGCTCCAGCCGCGGCAACTTGTACCAACTCTTCGTCGCGCCGGACAACGTCTCGGAAAACACCGGCGGCCAGCCGATGCGTTCCGCCTACGTCGGCGTCTCCGTTGACGCAAAGCTCGGCCTGCCAACCTTCACGTTCACCGATTACAAGATCTACACGGGTCCCGCGGGGGCGACTAACGGCAACATCTTCCCCGCGCTCGCGGTGGATCAATTCGGCTTTCTCTACGCCGTCTGGTCGGACAACAGCAACGTCTTTTTCACCTCGTCGAGCAACCTCGGCAGGACGTGGACGCAGGCTCGGGTCGTCAATAAGGGCGCGACCAAGGGCAGGGCCAACGTCTTCCCCTGGGTGGCGGCGGACGCCAATGGCCACGTGGTAGTGGCGTGGCTGGGAGCCGACAAGGCCGGCAATTCGAACGACCGGGCGGTGATGGAGCCGGGCCACACGCCGGAGGACAACGGTCCCTGCACCGACGGCACCTCCACCTGCATGACCAAGTGGGCACAGTGGAACGTCTACGTGCTGGAGACGGTCAACGGCCATGCCGCAACCCCGACCTTCAACCAGTTCACCGCCAGCGATCATGTGATCCACCGCGGCACGATTTCGACCGGAGGGTTGGGCGGAGGCGCCGACCGCAACCTGGCCGATTTCTTCCAGGTGGCGCTCGATCCGCAGCACCGCGCCAACATCGCCTTCGCCGATGACCACGTCGTGAGTCCGCTGTCCCTGCGGCGCACGGGCACTGACAACCCCGACGACCCGGTATCATTTCGTGTCGGCGTACCCTACTTCACCTACCTGCTGCAGGCACCGGCGGGAGTGGTCACCACAGGCAGCTGTGCCGCCCCGTAACGCGGCCAGCTGATTCGACGACCAAGCCTCGCTGTGACTTCCCCAGCGAGGCTTTTTCGTGCAGCTTGTCGCTGAACGTATGCCTACGAAGTCGTTCCCCTGCGAGCCCTGAGGTCACCATGCGCCACCCCGCTCTCCTGGCATTTGCCGGTGCGCTCCTCGCCTCGATCGTGACGTTGGCGCCACCCCTGTCCGCGCAGGCCCTGGGACAGCGCAGCCGGGAGCAGATCAAGGCGTCCTATGACGCGCATCAAGGTGACTTCGACTACCTGCTCGGCGATTGGGAGTTCACCTCGGTGAGTCGCGAGTTCGGGAAGGGCCACGGATACTGGAGCGCGGTGCGCCTCGCCGAGGCGGCACAGATCCTGGATGAGTACCGGGTCGTCGGCGACAGTGGAGAGACCTATTACGCGTCTTCGACGCTGCGGGCGTACAACGCCGTGCTCGATCAGTGGGAACTCGTCTCGGCGGAGTCGGGCACCGGCCTGCAGAATGTCGGCACGGCACACCGCGTCGGGGCGGAAATGCACATCGAGCAGAAGTTCGGCGTGATGAGCCCGAACCCCTCACTCTGGCGGATCCGGTACTACGACATCCGGCCGGATCGCTTCTCCTGGACCGGCGACCGCTCCACGGACGGCGGCAAGACGTGGACCCCGAACTGGCTGCAGATCGAGGCCCGCCGTATCGGGCCGGCGCGGTCCCTGGGGCCGCTGGCACCGGCGAAGCGATGAGCGATCCCCAGGCGGCGTTCGTCGAGGCCGCGTGCGCTCCGCGGGAGTCCGGACACGCCTCGGGGACGCTCGAGCGCGCCGAGGCGATCCTGGCCGCGCACCCCGAGGTCGCGGGCAGCGACATCCACACGGCGGCGATCCTGGGCGACGCCACGGCGGTGCGCCGGTTCCTCCAACGCGACCCAAGGAACGCCACGGCGAAGGGAGGCCCGTACGGGTGGGATGCGCTCACCCATCTTTGCTTCTCGCGATATCTCCGCCTCGATAAGGCGCGATCGGACGGGTTCGTGCGCGCGGCGAGGGCTCTGCTCGATGCCGGCGCGAGCGCCAACACCGGGTGGTACGAGATGAACCACCAGCCCAATCCTGAGTGGGAGAGCGCGCTCTACGGCGCCGCCGGCGTCGCGCACCACGCCGAGCTGACTCGCCTGCTACTCGAGCGTGGCGCGAACCCGAACGACGGGGAAGTCCCCTATCACTCGCCGGAGACCCACGACAACGCTGCCCTGAAGGTCCTCGTGGAGAGCGGCAAGCTCAACGAGGACAGCCTCGGCATGATCCTGCTCCGCAAGACCGACTGGCACGACTACGAAGGGATCA
>DASWCE010000158.1:0-1704 GCA_036390255.1 Gemmatimonadales bacterium
ACAGAGGCGTGACATTGGCCTTGTCGATCCTGTCGTAGAACGCCTTGCGGTCGGCGGCCACGTTGGCTTGCAGCACGGCGGACATCGGCTTCTCCGGAAGCTCAAGTCGGGTTTGACAGGCGATTCTCCGCCAACGGGGCGGTCGCGGCAACCGATCGTCGCGACGCGGATTCTATCCGCCCTCGTCAGCCGAGTATCCGATTCGAAGGGGAAACAAGCGCTTAGGCCTGACGGCCGCGGTCGGTCGGAATCGTCCCACTATTTGTCCCACTTTCGCGGTGGGCGAAATTGTGGTTGACCCTCGCGAGGCGCCGGCCTTGTAATAGCGCGGAACGGCGCTCGCGCGGCGCGAGGGGAATAGGAGGAGGACATGACGGCTGAGCAACTGTTGAGCGAAATCGCCGACTACTGCCGGCGCGTCGGCATGGCCGAATCGACTTTCGGGCGGCGCGCGGTCAACGACGGGAAGCTCGTGGGCCGGCTGCGCACCGGCGGACGCGTCACGATGGAAACCGTGGAGCGCGTGCGCGCGTTCATGTCGGAGCACCGCTCGATCGAGACCCGCGGCCTGGTGCGGCTGCGATCCCCGGCCGGCAGCCTGGCCGGCGGCGCAGGTGCGCTGACGGGCCCATCCAGCACGCGGATTTCCGCGCCCGCCGCGGCGAAAGACGAGTCGAAGACCAACTTCCGTTTCTACGACAACCGCCAGAAATATCTGCTGTTCGTCAGCACCTGCAGCGAGAAGTGGGTGGTGGCGCAGCGGGTCGGCATGGAGCTCGCGAACATCCACCCGCGGCCTCCCGCGGTGCGCCTATTCGATGCCGGCGTGGGCGACGGCACGGTGCTCGCCCGCGTCATGCGCGCGATGCACCAGCGCTTTCCGACGATGCCCTTCTACATCGTCGGCAAGGAGATCAGCCTGGAAGACGTGCGGCTCGCGCTGGATCGCATGCCGGACCGCTTCTTCGAGCACCCGGCGACGGTGCTGGTGATGACCAATCTCTACTACTCGGAAGCCCCATGGCTCACCCCGAAATCGGTGACGGCCGCCACCAGTCTCGTCTGGAAAGAGCTTGCGCTCACGGGCGCGACCTCCGCCGAATTCGAGCAGCAGATCACCGAGCTGCAGCCGTTCCTGAACGAGCACTGGCGCGCGTCGGTGAGCAAGACGAGCGGCAATCCCGCCTACGCGAAGCCGGTGGTGCTGGTGCTCTACCGCGAGGACCACAAGTTCCTGCTCGACCCGGTGTTGCCGCGGCGCGGCGTCGCCCGCGCCGACTACGATCTGGTGATCGCGTCGCAACCGTACCGCGCCCGCGCCTCGGCCGAGTTCAAGGCGACCAAGGTTCTGGCGCCGCTTGCGCGGAGCCTCGCGCCGGGCGGGCGCATGATCGCGATCCACTCCCACGGCCGCGACCCGGGCCTGGAGATCGTGCGGCGCGTCTGGCCGGGGGAAAACCCGTTCCAGACCGACCGCCACGCGCTGCTGAAGGCGACCCGCGCTGAGCTCGGTCCCGACGGCCGCGACCTCAATTTCAACGCCTACGCCGACAACCGTTCGATATTCCGCTACGAGATGCACACGCTGCCGGAGGAAATCGGCGACGCGATCGGCACTTCGACCCTGCTCGCCGCGTGGAACGCCGCGGTGTACGTGGCGCAGATCGAGGATCAGCGCCTGAGTGAAGTCATGGGCGACCGGGG
>DASWCE010000159.1:0-2384 GCA_036390255.1 Gemmatimonadales bacterium
CGTAGAATGAAGTCCGGATCAGTCGAACGCCTGGCGCTCGAACCACAGCCTACAAGTGTGACACACCACATCAGCATTACCAAGGTGGCTATGCGACCCCGCATCGTGAGATGTTCACCTCTCCTCTTAAGCAGGCCCCGGGATCTTCCCTCGGATTCGTAGACACCCGTTGTTAGGCCGCTCGCGATTCATAATCGACTGGGGCACGATAGCCCAAGGTGGAGTGCAACCGCCCGTGATTGTAATAGCGAAAATAGCGGCGCAGCGCGAGCCGCAGCCGCCGTTCCGTCGCAAACCGAGCGCCGTGCACGAGCTCGGCCTTCAAGGAGTGAAGAACGACTCCATGTGCGCGTTGTCGCCTGGCGTGCCGACGCGCGTCGCGCTCTGCCGGATCCCCAGCGCCTGCAAGCGGTCGCTGGACTCGTGGCGTTGGAAAACACGACGACCCCCTGATGCCCTTTCAGGGGGTCGTCGTGCTGTGAGTACTGCTGTGAGTTGCCCCTCCAGGACTCGAACCTGGGTCACCTAATCCAGAGCGCCGGCCCCAGGGCAACAACAACGGACAAATTGACCGGAAGTGGCGTCCCGACGAGCATCGGCGCCCTGTCGGTCTGACACCGGTGCCCGCTCGTGCCAGGAGAAACGCTTGCAAAACGCTTGCAGAGAGTTCTGGTCGACTCTCCTTATGACTCGTCAAGGGTGTTAGCCCCGCGCGCGTGTCGCGCGTCCGAAGACGACGCAACATGTCCCGGGCCGAGGCTGGAGTTCAGCCTTCAGGTTCCGCGCGCCGACCCCCTGTACCACGCCCCGAAGCAGCGCGAGGTTCATCTTGCACACCAGGGGGCGGCAGGCATTCGCGAGGGCGTCGAAGGGGCAATTGCCCAGCACGATGCCCCCTCTCGGCTCGGTCGGCTCGTATCCCCACGCGTCGAGGACGTCGACCACCGTCGCGATGTGGCGCCGCTCCCCCTCCCCTCGTCCCCCACTCCGCGCGCGCCGCGCATCCGACCCAGCACGCCGGCCGACGTCCGCGGCGACTCGCCGCAGGGCCCGCTCGTTCCTCGCGGAGCGTGCGCTGGTGATCGCCAACGCGAGCAGGCGTCCGGCGAGCGCATAGCGGCGCGGAGGAAGCGTGAAGTCGAGCTGCCGGTCCGAGCAGCGGTACAGCTTGGCCGGCCGGCCAGCCCCCGGCCCGCGACGCAGCGTCAGCCGGCGGTAACTCGTGGCGAGCAGGTTGTGCGCGACCAGCTTGTCGAGATGGAACGCCGCCAGGTTACGCGAGACCCGGAGCGCGCGTGCCGCCTCGTCGCGGCTCACGTCCCGCCGCCGACCCCGGATATAGCGATACAGGCCCCTCCGCAGAGGGTCATGCAACAAGGCGATCGCCGCGATCTGACGCTCGAGATTGGATTCCCGCACGGTGCCTCAGTATAACGCACACTTGCCGGTACGACGAACACCGGCTCGGGGCACTGTCGCGGACGCGCCACGTGTTGCGTTTCCGCCGCACGACGGCGCCGAATGACCGGTTCTTGTCAAGGACGACAACCGGTTGTTGTAAAACCAACGTACATAGGTTATAGGTCAGCACTGAATCCCCGTCACGTCAGGAGGTCATATGCGTCTGGTCGCGCTCGTGGCGTTCCTCCTCGCCTGCAGTGAAACTCCCAACGCCGTCGCGCCCGCTGGTCGGGCGGTCCCCCCGCCCGCCGGAGATCTGGTCGCGGGTCCGCCGGCGAACGACCCCGCGCAAGGCCGGTACATCTTTCGACACTGGACCTTCGGCGACGAGCCGTTCTGGACCGACACGCTGCACTTGAACGAGGTGATTGAGACCGGCGTCTCACCGGCCACCGCGCTGGCGGTGGGTCTCAAGGTCGACGCGGCCCAGCTGCCGCCCGGCTTCCTGGCCGGTGCCGATCTCACCAGTCCGGCGACGACGGTCGAGCTGCTCCGGCGAGACGCCGTCGTGGGCGTCGAGGCGCAGGTCACCGCCGACCGGCACATCAAGCGGCTCGGCATCACGTGCGCCCTGTGCCACTCGACGGTCGACAACTCGGTGGCGCCCGGGGTTGGGCGGCGGCTCGACGGGCTGCCGAACCACGATTTGAACGTCGGAGCGATCGTCGCCCTCTCGCCGGTCCTGCCGCCGGCCGTCAAGGCCGTGTTTAATTCGTGGGGCCCGGGAAAGTACGACGCGGAATTCAACCGGGATGGCATCAACAGTCCCGTCGTGATCCCCCCCGCCCTCGGCTTGCGCGGCGTCGCGCTCGAGACCTATACGGCGGAAGGACCGGTCAGCTACTGGAACGCCTACGTGGCCGTCACCCAGATGCACGGGCACGGCTCGTTTTCGGACCCCGGGCTCGGGATCGACATCCAAC
>DASWCE010000160.1:0-15756 GCA_036390255.1 Gemmatimonadales bacterium
AGGCATCAACCTGTACGACTACCTGCAGCTGATCAGCATCGGCAGACAGTGGCCGTATCCTCCGTACTATCCGTTCGGCGCCGGAGGCCAGGATCAATCGGCCTATTTGTCGGGCATGGTGTCGAAAGACCGGACGTGGGAAACGATCGCCACGACCAACGTGGGATGGGACGCCACACTGTTGTCATCCCGTCTCAACGTGACGTTCGACTACTTCGTCAAACGCAACAAAGACATGCTCGTGCCCATCAACGCTCCGGCATTGCTGGGGGCAACACCACCGTTCGCAAACGCGGGCAAGCTCAAGGCTTGGGGCTTCGAAACATCGGTTGGATGGAAAGGAGCGATCCGAGGGCTGCAGTACTCGGCCCGGATATCGCTCAGCGATGCCCAGAACAAGGTCGTGAACTATGGCGGCCAGGACACTTATGTCCTAGGCGTCAACTATGTCCGTCAGGGCTATCCGGTGAACACGTACTTCGGCTACGTGTTCGACGGGCTGATCCGCAATCAGGCCGAGCTCGACGCGTACAAGCTGCTCGGCGGCGTGCCCAGCGACATCGGGATCGGCGACGCGCGGTACAAAGACTTGAATGGCGACGGGAAGATCAGCCTGTACGGGGACAACCCCGGTCAGGATGGTGATGTCGTCGATCTAGGGAATCTCGCGCCGCGGTACACGTACGGGCTGAATCTCAACCTGGCGTGGAAACGGTTCGATCTGGGCACCTTCTTCCAGGGGGTCGGCGAGCGGACACTGTTCCGAGACGGTGAGTACCGCATGCCCTGGAGTGATTGGTGGAGGCAGCCGCCGCTCTTCTACTACGGTCAGACCTGGAATGAGGATCGTCCCAACGCGCCGTATCCGCGTCTGTCACACGGCGACATCCGGTTCTGGAATTATCAGCCATCGTCCCTGCAGCGGATCAACGGAGCCTATCTGCGGCTGAAAAACCTGCAGATCGGGTACACGCTTCCGGAGCGTCTCATCGCTCGGGCCAGGATGACGCATGCCCGAGTGTATTTCAGTGGATTCGACCTTTGGGAAAAGCACAGCGTGAAGGGCGGCTGGGATCCGGAATCGCCGCCGCTTGGGTTCAACTATCCGTTCCAGCGGCTGTACTCCTTCGGCATGGATATCACCTTCTAATGGGGCGCCCATTCATGAACCGGCTCACTGTCGCATATACCGGCGCCCTCCTCATGCTGGCGCTGGGCTGCAAGGACCTGAATCTCGGTCCGAAGGATCAAGTCTCGGACGCTTCGTTCTGGAAGAGTCCGGACCAGTTCAAGCTGGCCGCCAATGATTTCTACTTCGCGCTGCGCGGCCCTGACCAAGGGGGGGGGGCACGCGGTACCTACGTCGAGCTCAATTCAGATATCGCCACCGGCAGCGGGAGCTCGGAGATGTCATCGATGAGCAACGGGTCGTATCTGCCACAGGCGAATTCCGACGTCTGGAACAATGCATATGCCGGAATCCGGGCGACCAACTATTTGCTCGCGAAAGCCACGCAATCGGGACTGGGATCGCAAATCGATCGCTGGGTAGGCGAGGCGCTGTTCTTCCGGGCGTATAACTACTGGAACCTGGTAAAGAAGTACGGCGGTGTGCCGCTCATCACCACGGTGCTCGACGTCAACTCGCCGGAGGTGTACTCACCGCGAGCCACGCAACAAGAGATCATCGATTTCATCATCGCCGACCTCGACGCCGCGGTGCCGAAACTCGTCAAGCAGAGTCAGCTGGCCCCCGAGGAGATGGGGCGGGTGACGCAAGGCGCGGCGCTCGCGCTGAAGGCGCGGGCGGCGCTGTACCAGGGCACGTGGCGCAAGTACCACGCCGAAGGCAGTCCCACGGCGATGCTCGCGGACGCAATCGCTGCCGCGGAGCAACTCATTGCGTCAAATGAATACGACCTGTACCGCGACCACGGCACAGACAGCGCTTACAAGTTCCTGTTCATCCTGCAGGGCGATGATAGTAAGGAAGTGATCCTGGCCAGACGGTATTACGCGGGCCGCGCCACCCACAATTGGACCCGAGAACTGTGGTTCAATTACATGATCCCCACGAAGAAGCTGGCCGACATGTACCTGTGCAAGGACGGCCTGCCGATTACGATCTCGCCGCAGTTCCTGGGATATGATTCGCTGGAGACAACTGAATTTCAAAACCGGGACCCCAGAATGGCCCAGACGTTCATCGTCCCCGGCAGCGCTGTCCACCAGGAGAATGGGTTCAACCCGGTCATTCCAGGCTTTTCGGGCAGTAACGCCACTCGCACCGGCTACATGCTGCGCAAATTCTTGGACGAAAGTGACGATGCGGCGCATTTTGTCGGTCAGTACGATTTCAAGGAGTTTCGTTACGGGGAGGTTTTGCTGATCCTCGCCGAGGCGCTGTTTGAGCGTGACGGTACAATCTCCGATGGCGACCTGAACCGGACGATCAAACCGTTGCGCGACCGGGTTGGCATGCCTGCGCTCACTAATGGTCTGGTGAGCGCCAACGGGCTCGACATGCTCACGGAGATTCGGCGAGAGCGGACCGTGGAATTGGCGTTCGAAGGATTCCGGCGGGACGACTTGCGGCGCTGGAAGACGGCCGAAACCGAGATGCCGCAGGCGTTGCGCGGCGTAAAATTCGTCGGCACGGAATACCAGCAACGGGATCCCGGGCTCGTGATCGGTACGGATATCCAGGTCGACGCCGGTGGCTTCGTCATCTCTGATCCTGCGGCCTCACGCCAATACATCGCGCCGAAGCACTATCTCGACCCGCTTCCGTTGCAGCAGATTCAATTGTCGCACGGCACGCTCACCCAAAATCCGGGTTGGTGACCTGAGAACCGTCCTCCTCGCGGTCCTGCCGTTCTGCCTGGCGCCCGGCGTCGCCGCCGGGCAATGGCAACGCACGCGGATCGATCCCGCGAAAGTCCCTGCGCCGCAGCCGCACTACCAGGCGGAGTACACGTTCGATGTGCCGAGTGACTCGCTCGGGTGGTCGCAGCAACAAAACGGCTTGAACGTGTCGTTCGGTACGACCGATGAGTTGTACATGCGCAGTGAGGTTCCAAGCCTGCCAAAGGAATCCCGCCTCTGGGCTGACACCGGGTGGAAAGGCGAGCGGCTGAATGCGCAGCTGCTCATTTGGTCGCGGGATACCGTGAAGCAGATACGGATCACGACCAATGACCTCGTCAATGCCAAAGGCGGGGTGTTGAGCAAGACCAATCTCCACGTGAATCTCGTTCGCTACGTGCTGTCGAATTACCCGTATGGTGCCGCGCCCAGGGGGTGCGACGCGACGGACACCGTCTTTCTCGTCCCGGATAGACTCGAATCCCTCGCGCGGTTCGATATCCCAAGCCGCACGGTCAGGCCAGTGTGGATTTCGCTGGACATTCCTCCCGGTACCGAGGCCGGCGTCTACCAGGGGACGATCGACGTCAGCTCGGAGGACAGTCGTGCCGCATTGCAGGTGAGAATCCGCGTGCAAAACCAGGTCTTACCCAGCCCACGCGATTGGAAGTTCAGGCTCGACCTGTGGCAAAACCCCTGGGTCCTGGCGTGGTACTACAAAGTCCAGCCCTGGTCCGACGAGCACAAAGCGCTGCTGAAGAAGCACCTCCAGCTCTACGCGGCGGCCGGCGGCAAGTACATCACCACCTACGCCGTCCATTCCCCGTGGGCCGACAATTCGTACATGATCGAAGGCGCGATGATCGATTGGACCAAGCGCGCCGACGGCAGCTGGAAATTCGATTACGACATCTTCGATCAATACGTGCAGCTCGCCATGGATGCGGGCGTGGACAAGGCCATCACGATCTACACGCCCGTCCCGTGGGGCCACCGGTTTCGCTACCTCGATGCCAAAACCGGCAACTACGTATATGAGGCGTGGTCACCCGACTCCGCGAAATTTCGCGCGGTGTGGCCCGTGTTTCTGGACGATCTGAAGGCGCATCTGGAGCAGAAGGGATGGTTCTCCCGGACCTACCTCGGCATCAACGAGAACCCGTTGGAGTACACGCTCGCGGCCGCGAGAGTGATCAAGGACCATTCGCGGTCGTGGCGGATCACCTACGCCGGCGACTGGCACCCGGAGCTGGATAGTCTGCTCGACGACTACTCGCCCGCCATCACCAGCGAGCCCAGTCAGCCGGAAGTGCGCCAGCGGTCGGCACGCGGGTTCACGACTACCTACTACGTTGCCTGTTTTCCGCCGCGGCCCAACACGTTTGTCTTTTCGCCCCCGATTGAAGGCCGCTACATCGGCTGGTACGCGGCGGCATACGGCTACGACGGATTCCTGCGCTGGGCATACGATGCCTGGCCGGCCGACCCGGCGCGCGACGCGCGACATGCGATTTGGCCCGCAGGTGACACGTTTCTCGTCTACCCCGGAGCCAACAGCAGCATTCGGTTCGAGAAACTGCGCGAAGGCATCGTGGATTATGAAAAGATGCGGATCGTGCGCGCGCTCGCGTCCGCGTCAACCGATCGCAAGATCAAGAGTCAGATGCAAGCATTCGAGAATCACCTGGCCACATTCGTCGGCGATCGCGATTACAGCAAGCGGAATTACGATCAGCGACGCATCACGGAGGCCGTGCAGCAGGGGAAGCGTATGCTCGCGGCGTTGAGCGACGGCCTGTCGCGGTAAGTGATCACCGCAGGCGTCGCGTGTACGGAGGTTCAGGACGACGTCTTCACGCATGAGCTGATACCCGCCGGTCCGATCCCGACGGCGTTCGATCCCGATGGTGTCTATCCCTACGTCAGCTACGTCGAAACCTCGCCGCGACCGGTACGGAAGCAGTACCGGTTCATCGCGTTGGAGAATGCTCGACTGCGAGTAGTCATCTGCCCTGATCTCGGCGGTAGGATCACATCCCTCATTCATAAGGGCTCAGGCAAAGAGGTGCTGTACGCGCCGGACGTCATCAAGCCGGTGCGGATATTACCGCGATTCTCTTTTGTCGCCGGCGGGATCGCGGTCAGCTTTCCGATTTCTCATTCTCCCACGCAGAACGAGCCCGTGCTCTCCCGGATCGATCGCACGACATCACGCGTCTATGTGACCTGCGGGGAGCGGGAGCTGCACTTTGGCATGCAGTGGTCGGTCGAATACTCCCTCGGCCCCGGTGACGATTTTCTCACACAGCGTGCCGTGTTTCACAATCCTGGACGATCGGCCTACCCCTGGATGTCCTGGTCGAATGCCGCGTTGCCCTCCGCGCCGGATACGGAATTTCATTTTCCAAACGGCGAGGTGTTGTGTCATTCGTCCTCGCTGCGGACCATCGATTGGCGGCGTGCGGGGCCGACGCGTGAATCCGACATCAAGGAAATGACCGGCTTCTTCTGGAAGACAAAGACGGCAAACGCCTTTGGTGCCTTTACCCCTTCGTTGGGATCCGGACTCTATCACGTTGCCGATGCCTCGCTGGCACCCGGAATGAAGTTGTGGAGCTATGGCGTCGGGGAGGACCGTGCATGGGCGACGCGAGCGTACGTGGAGATCCAGGGTGGGCCGCTCAAGGATCAGGCGACAAAGTTGATGCTCCAGCCCCACGAGACACGATCGCACGTCGAGTTCTGGATTCCGGCCGATGAAGCCCACGACATCTACTCCCTCACGGTTCCCGACATCCAGCTCAGACCGAGCAGCGAGGTTCCGCTCTTCGACTGGGCCCGTGAGGATGAAGTCCGGGTGTGGAAGGATCTCGCGAGCGCACACAAGACCAAGGGCCGGTTACGTGAGCCTCCTCAAGCAGATGAGTGCCGGTGGGCGCCTGCGGGTATGGAAGATCTCGATGCGGTCTTTGAATGGGCGATTGGGAGTGCCCGCAGTGCAACGGCTGATGGTTGGAAATTCCACTATGGCACGTGGTTGGCCGGAAGAGGACGAAAGGAGGACGCGATCCGAATGCTCTCCACGAGCACCGTCGGGGTCGCTCAGGCGCTGCTCGCCAGGCTGCTGATTCTTGACGGTGATGTCGAGGGTGCTGCGCGGGCCGTACGCTCGATTCGGGAACGATCGCTGCAGTCGCATCCGCAGATCGTTGCGGAGCGCGACGACGTGCTGCGCCGCACAGGAGCCGAAACGATCCCCGAACGCGAGCGATGGCTGGATGAAGCGGACCCAATCGAGGACGAGCGGGTCGTCGAGCGACGGGTGCAGTTGCTCATTGATAAAGGAGAATCGCAGAGGGCCAAAGCACGTCTCCTATCCGTCCCGTTTCAGAAAGTTCATCAGCGCTATGTCCGCACGGCGTTGTGGAATCAGCTCTGTGAAAAGCTGCACGAACCCTGTACGCCGGTTCCTGCCCAGCTGGGAGAAGATCGATTGGCGAGGTTTGGGGCCTACCGCGAGTTTGAGGATGAGTCGATGCGCCCAGGAGGACTCGAACCCCCAGCCTCTTGATCCGTAGTCAAGCGCTCTATCCAGTTGAGCTATGGGCGCGGATGGGCGGTACTAGACTCGAACTAGTGACCTCCACGATGTCAACGTGGCGCTCTAACCAACTGAGCTAACCGCCCGCGAACGAATTGCGGATTGCGGATTTGCGATTGCGGATTGAACTGACTGATGCCAATCCGCAATCCACAATCCACAATCCGCAATCAGGAAGTAGCGGGGGTGGGATTTGAACCCACGACCTCCGGGTTATGAGCCCGGCGAGCTACCAGACTGCTCCACCCCGCGTCGTCGTGTGCTGCTATTCCTTAATGGAGAGCGGGAAACGGGACTCGAACCCGCGACCCCAACCTTGGCAAGGTTGTGCTCTACCAACTGAGCTATTCCCGCATATCCCGACCGACGCCTAATGTAACCGTTCCACAACGAGTTAGACTAGGCCTCTCGGCCTCTGGGCCTCTCGGCGTCTAGCAGTTATGGAGGCGAGGGGGATCGAACCCCTGACCTCGTGAATGCCATTCACGCGCTCTCCCAACTGAGCTACGCCCCCCTTATATTGCCGCCCCCGAAATGGCCTAACCTGCCAGACGGGAACACGGCATCTTATCGGCGCGTTCAAGCGGTGTCAAGCGATTTTCCGCTTGTTTCATGAACATTTCTGTCGCGTCTGCGTACTACAGAGCACCCAATAGGGCGACCCCATGGCTCGTACACGTAAGAAGACGAAAGCCGCTCCGGCTCCGAAGGCCAAGGCGAAGGCCGCGCCCGTCGCGAAGGAAGAGCGACGCGGCGCGAAGCGCCGCGGCCGGCGCCGGGGTCTGCTCACGGGTCTGGGTCATCACGAGCACGAGCGCGACATCCTCGATCAGTACCTGCACGAGGTCTCGAAGACTCCGCTGCTGACGCAGAAGGAGGAGATCGCGCTTGCGCGCAAGGTGCGCGCCGGCGATCAGGAGGCGATGCAGGAGCTCGTGAAGCGCAACCTGCGCTTCGTGATTTCGGTCGCCAAGAAATATCAGAACCGCGGCCTGCCGCTCACCGATCTCATCGGGGAGGGCAACGTCGGCCTGCTCACCGCGGCGCGCAAGTTCGATCCCGATCAGGGCGTGAAGTTCATTTCGTACGCCGTGTGGTGGATCCGCCAGGCGATTCTCGCCGCGCTGGCGCGGCAGGGCCGCACCGTCCGCGTGCCGCTGAACCGCACGGCCGATCTCTCGCGCATCGTGCGGACGGCCGAGTATCTGCGCCAGACGCTGCGCCGCGAGCCGACGCCCGAGGAAATCGCCGACGCCACGAAGCTGTCGCTCGAAGTGGTGCAGTCGCTCGCCGCGCTGAATACGGGCGACGTGCGCCTCGACGCGCCGCTCGATCCCGACGGCGATCGTTCGCTGATCGAGCGCTTCATCGCCGAGGATCTGCCGGATACCGAAGATCAGGCGATGGATCGCTTTTTGTCGGACGAAATCGAGCAGGCGCTCAACACGCTGCAGCGGCGCGATGCAAAAGTGTTGCGGCTGTATTTCGGACTGGATGGTGGACGAGAGCACACACTCGAGGAAATTGGGGGAATGCTGGGTGTGACTCGCGAGCGCGTGCGGCAGTTGCGCGACCGCGCGTTGAAGCGGCTGCGCGATGGAGATGTCGGCAAGGCGCTCGCCAGCTTCGCAGCGTAACCAGGCCGGGCGGTGAAGATGTAGGGGCGCAGCATGCTGCGCCCCTACTGTTTTTGGTCTACTTTTTCTCCCCGTGATTGAATCCATCGGCCGTCGCTCCATCTCCGCCATCGAAGCCGTCGGCCGGTTCGGCCACTTTCTGATGGACATGGGCCGCGCCCTCTCCGACCTGGGCGTCTGGGCGCGCCTGCTCGTCGGCCAGATGCGCCGCATCGGCGTCGATTCGCTTCCCGTCGCCCTCTTTATCGCCGCCTTCACCGGCGTCGTGCTCGCGCTCCAGGCCTCCTACACGTTCACCGGC
This sequence comes from Gemmatimonadales bacterium, assembly GCA_036390255.1. Lineage (GTDB taxonomy): Bacteria > Gemmatimonadota > Gemmatimonadetes > Gemmatimonadales > GWC2-71-9 > 20CM-2-65-7. Next base: position 8,405 of record DASWCE010000160.1, read on the forward strand.
GCCGTCCCACTCTACTTCGTCGGCACATTGGTCGGTAAAACGATGATGCTGGAGCTGGGACCCGTGCTGACCGGGCTCGCGCTCGCCGGCCGGGTCGGCGCCAGCATGGCCGCCGAGCTCGGCACGATGAAAGTCACCGAGCAGGTGGATGCGCTCGAGACGCTCGCGTACGATCCCCAGAGCTTTCTCGTCGTCCCGCGCGTCCTCGCGGCCACCCTGATGTTTCCGGTCATCGTCGTATTCGCCATCGCGACCGGCATCGTCACCGGCTGGCTGACGAGCCTGGCGCTGCTCGATCTCTCCACGCCCGATTTCATCAAAGGGCTGAAGTTGTTTTATGTGTTCAAAGATGTGTGGTTCGGCCTGCTGAAGAGCGCGAGCTTCGGCTGCACGATCGCGCTCGTGGGTTGCACCGTGGGGCTGTCGACGCGCGGCGGCGCCGAGGGAGTCGGTCGCAGCACGACCCGCACGGTCGTGTATTCGGCGATCTTCATCCTCGTGCTCGATGCGTTCTGGGCGGTGGTGCTGTTGTGATCGAATTCCAGGACCTGCACAAGGCATTCGACGGCAAACCGGTGCTGCAGGGCCTCTCACTGAAGATTCGCGATGCCGAAACGGTCGTGATCATCGGTTACTCGGGGACCGGCAAGAGCGTGGCGTTGAAGCACATCGTCGGGCTGTTGCACCCCGATGCCGGCGACGTCATCGTTGACGGTCAGGCGGTCAGCATGCTCGATCGGGGCGGCTTGACCCTGCTGCGACAGGGCATCGGGTACGTGTTCCAGTTCGCCGCGCTGTTCGACTCAATGACGGTAGCGGAAAACCTGGAGCTGGGGTTGCGGCGGCGCGAGCTGGACGAGGAGGAGATCGAAGAGCGCGTGCGCGAAGCACTGGCACTCGTGGACCTGTCGGGGACGGGTGATCGAATGCCCGCGGAGCTGTCGGGCGGTATGCGCAAACGCGTCGGCATCGCGCGCGCGATCGCGCTGCGGCCCCGCTACATCTTGTACGACGAGCCGACCACGGGTCTGGATCCGGTGACATCCGCCGTGATCGACCGGCTCATGGTCCGCACGCGCGAGCACCTCGGCGTGACCGGGGTGGTCGTGACGCACGACATGCGCAGCGCCTACACCGTCGGGGACCGGATCGCGATGCTGTACGAGGGGCGCGTGCGGCAGGTGGGGAGCGTCGCGGAGATTCAGCAGACGGAGGATCCGGTGGTGCGGCAGTTCATCGAGGGACGCCCCGAATGAAGCGCGAGAACGAGTTCGCCGTCGGACTGGTCGTCATCGCCGCGCTGGCGTTGATCATGGGGGGCGCCCTCTGGCTTTCCGGCGCCCACATCGGCCGGACGGAAGCGGTGTACACGGCGCGCTTCCGGACCGTCGGCGGCCTCGGCGCCGGCAGCCCCGTCGTGTTGCGCGGCGTGCGGGTCGGGCGGATCGAAGCGATCCGGCTCGCGCCCGGTAACTGGGTCGAGGCGGATCTCAAGATTTACTCCGGCGTGACGCCGCCCGCGAAGCCGGCGGTCATCGCGGCATCGGCGTCGTTGTTTGGTGAGTGGGCGGCGACATTGATTTCGAGCGACCCGCCACCGGCCGATCCCAACATTCGCCAGGCGCTCGAAGAGGCGCAGGCCGTAGGTGGCGGCAAGTGGCCCGGGGCCACCCTCCCCGATATCGGCCAGTTGACCGCTCAGGCGAGCCGCATCGCGACCGACATCGGGACGGTCGCGGCCCGCGTGCAGAGCGCGTTCGACTCGCAGGCGGTGATGGACTTACGGCGCTCGATTCACGATTTCGGCCAGGTGGCCGATCGATTGGCGCGCGTGACGAACGAGCAGGCCGACGTGATCGGCGACGTCGGTTCCAACCTCCAGCACGGCTCGGACGCGCTGGCGCGGGCTGCGACGGATCTCAAGGCCACGCTCGGTCGCGTCGATACCGCCACAAACCAGGGCCAGCTCGCGACCATCCTGAACAACACGGCCGCGACGAGCACTGACCTGCGCAGCGCGTCCCAGGATTTCCGCCAGCTCATGGCCGCCGCGAACCGCAACCAGGAGAGCCTCGTGCGGGTGCTGCAGAATGCGGACACCGTTCTCTCACGCATCTCGAACCGCAGCGGGACACTGGGACTGCTGGTGGCCGATTCGGCGCTGTACCGCGAGACGACGCTCACGATGATTCAGCTCCGACAGCTGTTGTCCGATATCCAAGCGAATCCACGGAAGTATTTCACGTTCAGCGTCTTCTAAGAGACAAATGCGGATTGGGGATTGCGGATTGCGGATTCTTGGTGCGGATCTCGTGCCCTGTGTCGGGGTTCGAGCTCGCCCGGTCCAATCCGCAATCCGCAATCCGCAATCGACAATCTCATGACCCGCCGTAGCAGCAAGGGTCGCAAGCCCCAGCCCCGCGCCCAGCGCGAAACGAGCGCCGGCGGCGTCGTCTTTCGTCGCGGCCCCGAAGGTCAGGTGCGGTTTCTCCTCATCCGCGACTCCTACAAGAACTGGGGCTTTCCCAAGGGGCATCTCGAGCCTGCCGAACCGCCGGCGGACGCCGCGCGACGCGAGGTGACCGAAGAGACCGGACTCCAGGACCTCGTGCTCCATGGTCCCATCAAGGTGATCGATTGGTATTTCCGCTTCCGCGGCAAGACCATCCACAAGTACTGTCATTTTTTCCTGTTCGAATCGCGCCAGGGCGATCCGGTTCCGGAAGAAGCGGAAGGCATCACCGCGTGTGTGTGGCAACCGCTCGACGAAGCCCGACAGACGATCAGCTACGACAATGCTCGGGACGTGCTACGGCAGGCTGCCGAGATGCAGCACGCATTGGTGCAGACGTGAGGGGGAGGGGAGGGGGGGGGGTCGCCACGGCGAGCGCCTATCCGGTCGTGCCTGTCTTCCATCCTCGCCGCGAAGCGCGGCGGGCGCTCAAGCGCGGCTATCCCCGCGGCGTCGGGAGTGTGCGGTTGTGCCGCACAATTCAGGCGGTCAAGCAGCTGCTCGACGAGCGCCTCGTGGACGCGGTGGTGCTCGACGTCCGCAATTGCGATGGCGAAGGGCTGGAACTGCCGGCGCGCTTCCCCCGCATTCCGATGTATGCCCTCTCCGCGGTGCGGCCGGATGACGGCGCCTTACTCGCGTCGTGCCGTGATGCTGGGTTCACGGGTATTCTCGTCGAAGGCGTGGATAACGCCGTCGCGGGCGAATGGATTGCCGCCCGCACCGCACAAGTCGCCCGGCGGCGCGCGCTTGCCGATGCGCCCCGGCTCCTGCGTCTCACCGATCGGCTCCAGCTCGCCGCGTGGGAGGAGGTGCTGCGCCGCGCGGGCACGCCGACCCAAACGGGCCACGTCGCCGCGGCGCTGCGAGTGACGCGCGAGCATCTGTCGCGGGAATTCGGGGCCGGCGGCGCGCCGAACCTCAAGCGGGTCATCGATCTGGCACGCGCCGCCTGCGCCGCGGACCTGCTCGGCAACCCGGGGTATACTGTGCGCTGCGTCGTTCGCATTCTGGGCTATGCGTCGCCGAGTCATCTGGCGGGCGCGGCGCGACGCGTGGCGGGGGCGACGCCGGTGGAGTTGCGCGAGCTGGGTCCGCGGGGAGTGTTGACGAGATTTCTGACAGGAAGGACTAGGTCGCGCCTGTAGGCGTGTTGGGGCACAGTATGCTGCGCCCCTACGCAACACATTTCAACGCCCGTTGCTGCATCCCGTACTTTGTGATATTTTTCACAAACTCCAAACGGTACTCTCAATGGCCACCGACTCCATCCTGCGTCCCGGCGAGCTGAAAGAGCTCCTCCTCAAGGAAATCCAGGCGGCGGACCTGGCGGACATCGACGTCCGCGAAGTCGGCACCGTGCTGGAGGTGAAGGACGGTATCGCCCGTATCTATGGGCTGACATCGGCGATGGCGGGCGAGATGCTCGAATTCACGGTCTCTGCGACGGGCGAGAAGATTACGGGCCTCGCGCTGAACCTCGAGGAAGACAACATCGGCGCCGTGATCTTCGGCGATTATCTCGAGCTCCGTGAAGGCGATGAGGTGCGGCGCACGGCGCGCGTGCTCGAGGTGCCCGTTGGTCCCGCGATGGTGGGTCGGGTGGTCGATGCGCTCGGTCGCCCGGTCGACGGGCTGGGCCCGATTCACACGAACAAGACGCGCAAGGTCGAGATCGTCGCGCCCGGCATCATTAAGCGGCAGCCGGTCAAGGAGCCGTTGCAGACCGGCATCAAGGCGATCGACTCGATGATCCCGATTGGCCGCGGCCAGCGCGAGCTGATCATCGGCGACCGTGGCACGGGCAAGACGGCCATCGCGATCGATACGATCATCAATCAGAAGGGCCAGGGCGTCATCTGCGTCTACGTCGCGATCGGCCAGAAGAACTCGACCGTGGCGGCGGTGGTGGAGCGTTTGAAGGAGCACGACGCAATGGAGTACACGATCGTCGTCGTCGCGTCGGCGTCCGAGCCGGCGCCGATGCAGTACATCGCGCCGTACGCGGGCTGCTCGATGGCTGAGTACTTCGTGTACGATGAGAAGAAAGCGACGCTGTGCGTGTACGACGACCTCTCGAAGCAGGCCGCCGCGTACCGCCAGCTCTCGCTCGTGCTCAGGCGCCCGCCCGGCCGCGAGGCGTATCCCGGTGACGTCTTTTATCTCCACAGCCGGTTGCTCGAGCGCGCGGCGAAGTTGTCCGATGAAATGGGCGGCGGCTCGCTGACCGCGCTGCCGATCATCGAGACGCAGGCGGGCGACGTCTCGGCGTACATCCCGACCAACGTCATCTCGATCACGGACGGCCAGATCTTCCTCGAGACGGACCTGTTCTATTCGAACGTGCGGCCCGCGGTCAACGCCGGGATCTCCGTGAGCCGCGTGGGCGGCAACGCGCAGATCAAGGCGATGAAGCAGGTCGCCGGACGGTTGCGCCTCGACCTCGCGCAGTATCGCGAGCTCGAGGCCTTTGCGCAGTTCGGGTCGGAGCTCGATCCAGCAACGCAGAAGCAGCTGGCGCGCGGCGCGCGGGTCGTCGAAGTGCTCAAGCAGCCGCAGTATCAGCCCATGCCGGTCGAGCAGCAGGTGATCGTGATCTTTGCGGTGACCAGCGGCCTGATCGATGACGTGCAAGTCCCCGCGATCAAAGAGTGGGAGAAGGGTCTACTCGAGTTCATGGCGGCGCAGCATGCCGAGATTGCGGAAGAGATTCGCACGCGGAAGGCGCTCTCCGACGATCTGAGCGGGCGGCTGCGCAAGGCGATCGAGGAGTACAAGGCGCTGTAATGGCAAAGCCCCGCGAGCTGCGCCGGCGCATCCGCTCGGTGCAAAACACGCGCAAGATCACCAAGACGATGGAGCTTGTCTCCACGTCGAAGCTCAAGCGCGCGCAGGATCGCGTGGTAGGCGCGCGGCCCTACGCTCAGGCGCTCGCCGAGGTGATCGGACAGCTGTACTCGCCGGAGCTGGCGGAGCGCTTTCCGCTATTGCGCCAGCCGGGCCACACCGGGCGCGGAGCAGGAGTGCGGCGCGTTGCCGTGCTGCTCATCACCTCGAATCGTGGCCTGTGCGGCGCGTTCAACGCGAACTTGATTCGCGAGGCGCGGCGGCGTCTGGAAGAGCTCGAAGCGCAGGACGCCCACACCGAGCTGCACCTCGTCGGCAAAAAGGGCGTCTCCTACTTCAAGTTCACCAAGCGGAACATCGCGTCGCAGCGCGTCGATATCGGCGATCGTCCCACGCTGGAGCATGCCGCCGAGCTGGCGAAGCCGCTCATGGACAGGTTCGCCAAAGGGGAGTTGGACGAGGTGGACGTGGTGTTTGCGAAGTTCAATAGCGCGGTGAGTACGCCACCCACGACGCTTCGGATCCTACCGGTGGATCCTCCAAAGGCCAAGCAGGGCGCCCTGAACTACATCCTCAGGCCTTCTGCCGAGGAAATCCTCGAGCAGCTCCTTCCCTTATATGTGCAGAACCAGATGTACCGCGCGCTCGTCGAGACGGCGGCCGCCGAGCACGGCGCTCGGCGCACGGCCATGAAGAATGCGACGGACGCGGGGAGCGACATGTTGAACATCCTGCAGCGCACCTTCAACCGCGCGCGGCAGGCGCAGATCACGCAGGAGCTCGCCGAAATCGTCGGCGGCGCCGAAGCTCTCAAAGGCTAGGATATGACAAAACAAAACATCGGCAAAGTCGTGCAGGTGATCGGCCCTGTGCTCGACGTGGAGTTCGAGCCCGAGCAGCTGCCCGAGCTCTACAATGCGGTCACGGTGAAAGTCGATAGTGGCCAGCTCGTCGCCGAAGTCGAACAGCACATCGGCCGCAATCAGGTCCGCGCCGTCGCGATGAGCTCGACCGACGGCGTCGTGCGCGGCATGGAAGTCGTGGACACGGGCACGCCGATCACTGTTCCGGTCGGCAAGCCGGCGCTGGGACGCATCCTCAATGTCATCGGCGAGCCCGTGGACGAGGGCCCGCCGATCCCGAAAGATGCGGAGCGGTGGCCGATTCATCGCGGCTCACCGAAGTTCGTCGACCTCGAGCCGAAGACCGAAGTCTTCGAGACCGGCATCAAGGTCATCGATCTCATCGCGCCGTTCGTGAAGGGCGGCAAGATCGGGTTGTTCGGTGGCGCGGGCGTCGGCAAGACGGTCGTCATCATGGAGCTGATCAACAACGTGCAGAAGGGGCACGGGGGTCGGTCGGTGTTCTGCGGCGTCGGTGAGCGCACCCGCGAGGGGAACGACCTCTACCTCGAGATGAAGGAAAGCAACGTGCTCGACTCCGTAGCGCTGATCTACGGACAGATGAACGAACCGCCCGGTGCACGTTTGCGCGTGGGGCTGACGGGACTCACCGTCGCCGAGTATTTCCGCGACGTCGAAGGCCAAGACGTGCTCGTCTTCATCGACAACATCTTCCGATTCACGCAGGCGGGATCGGAAGTGTCGGCGCTGCTCGGCAGAATGCCGTCGGCCGTCGGCTATCAACCGACGCTCGCCACGGAGATGGGGGAGCTGCAAGAGCGCATCACGTCGACGAAGAAGGGATCCATTACGTCGGTGCAGGCGATCTACGTGCCGGCCGACGACCTCACCGATCCCGCCCCCGCGACCGCGTTCTCGCACCTCGACGCGACGGTCGTGCTCGATCGCGCCATTGTGGAGCTGGGGATCTATCCCGCGGTGAACCCCCTGTCGTCGTCCAGCCGCATCCTCGATGCGCAGTACCTCGGCGACCGGCACTACAAGGTTGCGGTCGAGGTACAGCGCATTCTGCAACGCTACAAGGACCTGCAGGACATCATTGCGATCCTCGGGATGGACGAGCTGTCGGA
>DASWCE010000161.1:0-4395 GCA_036390255.1 Gemmatimonadales bacterium
ATGGATCCGAAGCCAATCCTGACACTTCACGCCGACGCGGTGCATGGCGCGGGCGCCATGGCGATGGAACGGGGCCGCTGGCACTGGGCCTTCCCCGCCGGCGCGAAACTGCCGCCCGGAATGCCGGCGGTGGACTCGGGCAAATACATCGTGCACTGGATGCAGCAGAGCGGGAAATGGGTGATGGTCGACGACATCTGGAATAGCGACACGCCACTGCCGTCCGCACCGCCGCCCCCGCCAGCTCCCGCGCGCCGGGGGCGCTGACGACGCGATGATTAAGAAAAATGGCCTATAGAAAACGAGTAGGGGCGCAGCATGCTGCGCCCCTACAAAACCCTACTGCATCAACATCAACTCTATTGGCCCAGACGCTACGCCGATTTCTTCGTCGGCCGCTCCTCCGTCCGCCGGTCCTCCCTGAGCTGCGTGACGGCCGCGCGCACGTTATCCGTGATCTCCCGCTCCTGCCGCAGCGCGGCGATCACCGTCTCCGCCTGCTTGGTCTGGAACTCGAGCGCGCTCGCCTGGGTGACCGCCTGATCGAGTAGCGCCTTCTGGCCATGCAGGCGCTCCAGCCCCGCCTGCACGTCCGCCAGCATCGCCTCCGCCCGCGCGAGCCGCTCCTCGGCTTGCTCCACCTGGCGCTTGCGATGATCCAGACCGTTGGCGGCGTCGTGGACGTGCGTCACCATGCTGAGCACCGTCTCCAGCATCGAACGCGTCTGGCCAACTTCCTCCCGCGCGCCCGCGATCGACCGCACATCATCGGTGGTCTTCTCGGCGACTTCGTACAGGCGATGCATATCCGCCTGCATCGCGTCGACCGTCGCCTGGCGCTGGTTCATCTGTTCGAGCGCCCGCGTCAGCTGCGACTCGACCGCTTCCCACTTGGCGAGCCGCTCCTCGAATTGCGCCATGCGCTTCTGCGCAAAGCGCAGGGTGCCGGCACGATTGTCCAGCTCATCCAGCGTCGCTGTCAACTCGAGCAAACGATTGCCCGCCGTGCCGACCGCGGTGCCCAACTGTGACGAGCGTTCCTCGAGCTGCTGGGCGGCAGACGCCGCCTGCTCGCGCAGCTGGGCCACTCGGTCCAGATGCTCTGTCGCTTTGTCGAGCGCCGACTGTTTGAGCTCGAGCTCCTGGCCCAGCGCGCGCGTCCGCTCAGCCAATCCTTCGATATTGTGGGCCCGCCCCTCGAGCGCCGTGACCGCCGAGTCCACTTCGCCGACGCGGCGCTCGGCACGCTCGACAGTCGCAACCGCCGCCGGCACGAGCTTCTCGATCCGCGCGGCCTCCTCGGCACGCGCCGCCAGCGCGGCGAAGCGTTCATCCGCCCCCCCCATGCGCGACAGCAGCTCCCGGCTGCGCTCGTCGAGCTGGGAGCCCAATGTCGTCAGCTCCGACAACCGCTTGTTGAGATCGTCCACCATGCGACTGCGGGCTTCGATCTGGCCCATCGCCTGCGACAGGTGATCGGCTTCGCCGCGCACCGATTCGACGCTCGGCTTCAGATCCTCGATTGCGGCCAGCTCAACACGGAGCGCCTTGATTTGGTCGGTTACGCCGGAGAGCCACGCCTTGGTTCCTGACTGCTGCTCGAGCACGCGCGCCATCTCATCAGCGGCACCCTCTACCTGCTCCAGCGCACCCCGGACCGATTCGTGCGTGCCCCTGAGCATCGCGACTTCTTCCAGCGCCGCCTGCACGCCCGGGTGGGACTTCTCGAGTTGTGCCACGCGCTGCGTCATCTCTTCGACCGTGCTGCTCAGGCGGGTGGTGCTCGTTTCCATCGCGCGCACGCGTTCGGCCTGCGTGCCGAGCAGCGCGACATTTTCGGCGATGGTCTCGAGCTGCGCCGTCAGGCCTTCGGCCTGGGAGCGGACGTCGGTGATGCCGCGACTGGATTCCTCGAGCGACTTGAAGCGTCCTTCCATCGCCGTGAGCGAGCCGCGCAGATCGACGATGCGTTGCCCCACCGCGTCGAGCCCCTGGTTTTCGAGCTCGAAGCGCTTCACGGCACGCTGCACGTCGTCGCGCAGCGCGCCGAGACGGGCGCGCAGCTCCTCGTCGGCCTGCTTGACGGCGTCGTGGTTTGCGGTGATCTCGGTGGAGCGCTCCAGGACTTCAGCGTGCAGCTCCTTGAGCTGTCCGACCTTCGACTCCAGCTCGCCGAGGCCCTTCGCGCTCGCCTCGTGGCGGCGAATCTTCGCATCAACTTCGCCCATCAGCTCGTGTAACTTGCCGACCTCGGACGTCGCACGATCGACGACGTCACGCTGTTGCTCGAGCGCGGCGACTTTCGCGGTCACGCCGTCGGCGAGTGTCTTGAGCGTGGTGAGCTGGCGCTTGGTCTGCGCGGCCTCGGCCGCGGCCTGCGTCAGGTCCTTGAGCGTCTGGCCGACCGTCGCGGTGCGCGACTCGGTCTCGCTGACACTGCGTTGCGAATTCACCTGCCGCTCCTCAAATGCGCCGAACCGCGCCGCAATAGACTCGCTCGACTTGCGGAGCTCTTCCTGCCGCGCGCGCACCTGATCGAAGCCGTTCGTGAGCTCGCGGACCGCGCCACTCAACGTGTCGGCATCCATGCGCAACGCCTTGAACCCGCCGCCCAGCTCGAGGAAGCCGGCCACGTCATTCTTCAGGGCCAGTGCCTGCTCGAGCACGCCACGCAGCTCATCGATTTCGGCGCGCAGCTGCTTGGCACTGTCCGAGTTCTGGGTGAGCTGAGTCTCAGTGCGGCGCTGCGACTTGGAAACGTTTTCGGTCTGTTCGTCGAGCGTCGCTAGAACGGGGACGAGGCGCTCGAGCGACTTGACGCGCGACTGCAGCTCGGCGACGACCTTCTGCGCTTCGGTGATCGGCTGCATGAGCTGCGTGAGACTCTGACCGGACTCGCGTGAGGCGGTGGTCAGCGCTTCAAAGGCGACGCGCTCGCGTTTCATTTCGGCGAGAATCGCGCGCAATTCGGCAGGAAGTTGCTCAGCGGTCGTTTCGCGACCGAAAACATTCCAGGCGGCCATGATCCGATCCCCCCGTTAAGCGGGGCTCCAGACAGCGGGACGTGGCACATATAGATGAAACAGTGAGCGGCGGGGGGGGCGCGGTCCCAGCCTGGGACTGCATGAGTGCCGCGGACAATGTAGGAATCGGGTATGCAAAGCGCAACGTGACGGACCTCACGCGTCCACTGGAACGCATGAAGTCCCCAAGTGTCACCTAGCTAGTTTTTCTCGCGGCCGAAGGGCATCTCGACGCGGGTCTTGAAGACGAGGCGGTCACCCGCTGAGGTCCCGCCAAAGCCGACACCAAGATGCAGTGTCACGTCATCGCCAAGCCGCAGATCCGTCGTCGGATAGTACTGGTGGTTCTGGCTCACCTCCCCAAACGACCCGAACCACTCGAACCCTGCGCTGAAAGTATGAGCTGATGACTCCCAGGACACCGAGCAGTCCAACGGATCGGAGAAAACGTCGGAGCATTTGTCTATCAAATGGGGGTTAGAGGAAAGCCGAGTTTGATTGTCGGGATTCAACGACGCAAGGCTTCCGTTCGTACTCCATTCGCTGCACGATTCCACCACACACCATTCAGCCATTGAGGACCGTCATGTTTCAGCGCCTGTGGGCGGCTGCAGCCGTCCTCGCCGTCAGCGCAGCACCCCTGTTCGCTCAAAACCCCCCTGCACCGCCTCCACAACCGCCACCAACCTCCACCGACACGAGCCAGGCGCAGCGAGCCCAACGTCCGCTCGCGCCGCCGCGCCGTCAGCCTCCCAGCAATGTCACGGTGACGGCGGGCGTGCCGACTCCGGCGCTGGCCTCGAGTGCGGTCGGGATCACACTCGATTCGACCCTGCTCGCCGCGTTCCGTTGGCGCAACATCGGGCCGGCGAACATGGGCGGGCGCGTCTCGAGTGTCGTCGGTATTCCGAGTCCGTCAAAGACGTTCTTCGTGGCGGCGGCAGCCGGTGGCATTTGGAAGACGACCAACGCCGGCACGACGTTCCGGCCGGTGTTCGATAACGAGAAGTGCGTCTCGATGGGCGAGGTGGCGATCGCGCCGTCCGACACGATGCAGGTGTGGGCCGGCACAGGCGAGGAGGATTCGCGCAACACGATCTCGCCGGGCTGCGGCATCTTCAAATCGACCGACGGCGGCCTGACCTGGAAGCGCACCGGGCTCGAGAAGTCAGGCGCAATCGGCCGCATCGTCGTGCACCCGACCAATCCCAACATCGTCTACGTGGCGGCCCTGGGCCAAGCGTGGTCCGCGAACGCCGAGCGGGGGCTCTACAAGACGACCGACGGCGGGCAAACGTGGCAGCTCGTGAAGTTCATCTCGCCGCAGGCGGGGTTCATCGACGTCGCCATGGATCCGTCGAATCCCGAAGTG
>DASWCE010000162.1:0-1752 GCA_036390255.1 Gemmatimonadales bacterium
GTGGCCGACGGCGCTCGCAAAGGCGGATTGGAGCTCTAATGGTGAACCAAGAACAGCCCGGGCCGTCAGGCCCCGGGACGATTGAGCCGGCGGAGACGGCGCACGCTGGTGGCGAACCGGTGCACGAGGAGCGCCCTGTCGCGGCTCCGGGCGGTGGAAGTGGTGGAGGTGGTGGAGGTGGTGGAGGTGGGGGCGGGGGGCGCGGTGGGGAGCGGCGCGACTCGAGCGAGCGGCAGCGCGAGGGCGACGGGCTCGTCGAGAACGTGATTTCCATCAACCGCGTCGCGAAGGTCGTGAAGGGCGGCCGTCGCTTCGGCTTCAACGCGCTCGTCGCCGTGGGCGACGGGCAGGGACGAGTCGGGATCGCCACCGGTAAGGCGAACGAGGTGAGCGAGGCGGTGCGGAAGGCCGTCGAGGCCGCCCGCCGCCGCCTGGTCGAGGTCCCGCTCGCGGGCACGACCATCCCGCATGAAATCATCGGGCACCACGGCGCCGGGCGCGTGCTTCTGAAACCCGCCGCGTCCGGAACCGGCGTCATCGCCGGCGGGCCGGTGCGCGCGGTGCTCGAGTGCGCCGGTGTGCGCGACATCCTCACCAAGAGCCTCGGCTCCACCAACCCGCACAACATGGTGCGAGCCACGCTGGATGGGCTGCAGCACCTCACGACGGCGCGGCGCGTCGCCAAGGAGCGCGGCGTCGAGCTCGAGGCCATCCCGTACCGGGCGCGCCAGGAAGTGGCCCATGGCTAGGCTGCCGCCCACTCGGAAATACCGCAAACGGAAACCGGGGCGCGACCGGCCGCTGCCGCCGCCCGGCAAAGGCGAGCTGCGGATCCGGCAGGTCCGTTCGGGAATCGGGCGGCCCGCGTTCGAGCGGCGGACGCTCGAAGCGCTGGGCTTGAAGCACCACCAGGCGGTGGTGGTGAAGCAGGATCGTCCGTCGCTCCGGGGTATGCTGTATCAGGTGCGCCACCTGGTCGAGGTGACACCCGCAAAGGCAAAGGCAGGGGAATAAGCGATGGCGAAGCCGAAGGCGAAGGCGAGGGCGAAGACGAGCGCGAGGCCGAAGGCAAAGCCGCGAGCGAAGGCGGCGAAGCCCGAGCTCCGGCACATCACGCTGTCGAGCCTCCACAGGCCACCCGGGTCGCACCGGGCGCGCATCCGCAAGGGGCGCGGGCCGGGCTCGGGAATCGGCAAGACGGCGGGACGGGGCGGCAAGGGACAAACCGCGCGCCAGGGCGGCAAGGTCCGCCCCGGATTCGAAGGCGGCCAGATGCCCCTCATCCGCCGGATCCCGAAGCGTGGCTTCACAAACCCGTTCAAGCAGGCCGCACAGGTGGTGAACGTTCGGCACCTGGGCCAGCTTGCCGAGGGCGCCGAGGTCACGCCGGAGACGCTGTTCGGGGCCGGGTTGGTGCGCCGGCCGGACCACCCCATCAAGCTGCTCGGCATGGGGGACGTTCAACGCAAGTTCAGCGTGAAGGGCGTGACGGTGTCAGCCTCGGCCCGCTCGAAGATCGAGCAGGCGGGCGGCACCATCGCGAGCTGAGTCTCCCATGACCGCACCGCGGCTGCCCAACCTGTTCAAAGTTCCGGAGCTGAAGGAAAAGATCCTCTTTACGGTCCTGTGCCTGGTCGTGTACCGCATCGGGGCGCACATCGCGACGCCCGGCGTGAACGTCCAGGCCCTCGCCGACTTCCTGCGGAACCAGGGTCAGGGCACGCTGTTCAGCCTGTACGATCTGTTCGCGGG
>DASWCE010000163.1:0-2434 GCA_036390255.1 Gemmatimonadales bacterium
CGCCGCCCGCCAGGCCGCCTCGCGCTTCGCGTCCGGGGTGGGCGGAGTGTGGCAAAAGAAGTTCACGTTGAAAGGTCTGCCGGTCTGCGCCTTGATCTTCGCGAGCTCGCCGCGCATGGCATCGGGGCCGAGCATGGCGCAAGGCAGCGAGCCCAGGCCGCCTGCGTTCGACACGGCCGCCGCCAGCGCGTGGCCTTGCACGCCCGCCATGGGCGCCTGGATGATCGGAAGCTCGATGCCGAGGAGCTCGGGCAGTTTCATCGTCTGATAAAGGCTGCAACAACGACAGGCGCGGTCACTGCGTGAGTCCGAGCACCGCGCGAGCGGTTGTTGATCGTTACGGCGTCAGCACCACAACCCCATCCGCGTTGCTGCCCATCCGGTCGATCGCCTTTTGCACGAAGCCCGACGCCTTCACGTCGGCGATGAATTCCCTGCAGAATTCGACCACGGCCGCGGACTGGCCCTTCGGGTATCCGATCGCGATCGGGACGTTGTAATAGCTGCCCGGCAGGATGCGCGATCCCGGCAGGCCCGCCTGGGCCCTCGCCAGCATCGGCACCACATGGCTGAACACGTCGGCCCGGCCGGCGACGAGCATGTCGACCGCCGGTTGCGGCGTCTCGACCGGCACCCGGATCAAGGTTGCCTTGGTGATGATCTTGTCCAGATGCTCGCCTTGCGCGCTGCGCGCCGGGACGACGATGCGCACGCCGGGCTGGTCCGCCTCGGAAATGCTCCTGATCGGCGAGGCGGCCGGCACCAGGAACGTGGTCCGCAGGCCGATGACGACGGGCCCGAAATCGAAAACGGCAGCGCGATCCTTCGTGATCCCGATGAACGCCACATCGACCTTGCCGGCGCGGAACGCTTCGATCATGTCCGCCGGATTGTGGATGCGGACGAGCTCGTGCGGCACCGCGATGCGGCGCGCGAGCTCGATGCCGAGCTCCGGGCTCCATCCCTTGAGCTCGCGTCCGTCCTCGTTCGCGAAATACGACAGCATCAGCACGGCGACGCGGAGCTTGCCGGTCGGCGCAAGCTGTTTGGCGATCTCGGCGTTCGCCGCCGTTTGCGCGGCACCTTGGCCGGTCAGTCCAAACGTCAATGTTGCGAGCGCAAGCGTCGCGAGCAATGGCGATACGCGTTTCATGGTGATTTCTCCCGCTAGGCCTGTCAGGCGGGCTCCAAGCCACCCCCGGAATGTCGATGCGCGCCATTAAAGCGTGACGGCGCGCACATTATAAGACGGGACGGGTCGATTTTCCGCTGCGACCGGCAACGGGGCAGTGTCATTGGCTGAGTGCCCAAAGCGCAATTATCCGAGGTCAGCCTTGCCGATCACGCATCCGGCTCCCACAGGCGCTTGCGAAAGTAGTCCCGCCAGCCCTCGGGAAGCGCGGAAAGAGTTGCATTCGGCGAGAGGTTGCTGTCAGTCATTGGATAGAAAGCAATGGTGACCTATTCGCGTCGAGGATGCCATCGGCAGTCTGCTCTCGACTCAAAGCGGCATCCACACGCATGCACGCCGGGGAGTTCAGACGGCCCAATAGGGCTACTGCTCGATCTTGATGTCGGCATCGCGGATGAGTTTGCCGAAGCGGTCGAAGTCGAACCTGTTCAGGGCGGCGAATTGTTCCGAGGTCAGGTTTCCCGGCTCGCCGCCGAGGCCTATCAGGCGCATTTCAACGTCTGGCAGTTTCAGGATTTTCATGGTCTCGGCATAGAGCCTTGCCACCGTTTCCTTGGGTGCGCCGGCAGTAACGAAAAGGCCGTACCAAGTGGTCATTTCGACGCCCGGCACGCCCGCCTCGGCGAGTGTGGGCACATTGGGCAGCTCGGCTGCGCGCTTGGGGGTCATCACCGCCAGCGCCTTGACCTTGCCGCTTCTGATGAAACTCATCGCCGAGGACGTGGTGTCGAAATCGAGCTGGATCTGGCCGCCGACGAGGTCGGCCAGTGCCGGCGCCGAGCCCTTGTAGGGGATGTGGACGATTTTCGTGCCGGTGGCGAGGGCGAAGGCTTCACAGGCAAGGTGTTGGGTGCTGCCGGTGCCCGAGGAACCGCAGGAGAAGCTGTCGCGCTTCGCCTTCATCAGCGCCACCAGCTCATTGATGTTGGATGCGGCGACCTGCGGTCCGACCACCACCACGTTGGGCACAACGACGATCAGCGCCACCGGAATCAGGTCCTTGATCGGATCGAAACGGAGCTTCATCAGATGCGGGGCGATGGCCTGGGCGGTGTTGGTGGCGAGCAGCAGCGTGTGGCCGTCGGGCGTCGCCTTGGCGGTCAGCTCGGCGGCGATGGTGTTCGCCGCGCCGGGCCGGTTCTCGACGATGAAAGGCTGGCCGAATACACCCTGGTATTTCTCCGCGAGTATGCGCGCGATGATGTCGGTGCCCCCGCCGGCGGAGGCCCCGACCATGATGCG
>DASWCE010000164.1:0-17212 GCA_036390255.1 Gemmatimonadales bacterium
TTTCGTGGACAATGGCCCGGTGGTGCCCCACACCGTGCCTGCGCCGAGGGCGCAGAGGTAGCCGAGGATTCGGCTCGAGCGTTGGTCGCTGTTCACGCGCCCATATTGTCCGTCGTCAGTTCGCCGCGCAACACGGTCACCGCTTGGCCGCCGATACGCACGCGATCGCTGACGAGACGCAGCCGCAGCTCGCCGCCGCGTGGGGACGCCTGAAAGGCTCGGAGCTCCTTTTTGCCGAGCTTGGCACTCCAATAGGGCGTGAGTGCGCAATGCGCTGAGCCGGTAACGGGATCTTCGGGGACCCCGGACCGCGGGGCGAAGAAGCGTGACACGAAGTCGAATTCACTTTTTTTATCCGCTCGGCTCGTCACAATCACGCCTCGAGCCTCGACGCGGCTCAACCCACTGAGATCGGGGTCGAGGGCGCGGACCGTCGCTTCGCTGTCAACTTCGACGAGGTAGTCGAATCGGCTGCGCCCCACGAACGTGGCTTTCGCGCCGACTGCCTCGATGAGTCCGGCGGGCGGCGGTGCCGCGGACGCGGGCGTGGCCGGGAAGTCGAGCTCGATCAGTCCATCGCGCCGATCAGCCGTCAACAAGCCGCTCTTGGTGTGAAAGCGCGCTTGCGCTTCTGGTTTCAGAACACCGTCTTCCCACAGCACATGCGCGCTGGCGAGTGTCGCGTGGCCGCAGAGATCGACTTCGACGGCGGGCGTAAACCAGCGGAGATCGTAGCCGTCGCGTTGCCGAACGAGGAATGCGGTTTCGGCGAGATTCATTTCCCGCGCCACGTTCAGCATCCAGGCTGGTTCGGCGGCTTTCGGGAGAATGCAGACGGCGGCGGGGTTTCCTGCAAAAGGTTGGTTTGTAAATGCGTCGACTTGTGTTATGCGGAGGCCCATGCCTCCAAATCTATTGCTCCCGGATCAATCGCGACGCGATCCAGTTCAACCAAGAACCAGCGAACGCGCTGGCGTAAGCCGCGAGCACAGTTACGCCTGCCCCCGCCTGGCTCGGCGATACGGAGGTGCGGCCATGTCCGAGTATCGTTAGCAGCGCGCCGACCACAGTCCCCGATGCCCACGCCGCCACGCAGAGCAGCCCCCACCGCCACGGTGGGCGCCGCAATGCAAATGCGAGAACAAAGGCCGCCAAGGCTGTGAACACTGCCCCGATCGCGTCCGGACCGAGCAGCCCACCGATGAACGCGATCCCCAGGGGCCAGGCGGTCAGGCGTCGCATCGTCAGCTCGCGTTCCCCAGAGCAAACGTGGTCTTGCCGTGCAGCAGACTGTTCTCATGACCAATGATGAAAGCCGTCTCGGCGTCATTGTTTCGCAGGATCAACCGCTGGTTTTGGGCATCGGCCGGAACATCGAACACGATGTCGGTCGTATACGACTCGCCCGGGATGAGGCGCCGCTTCAACCCATCGGTCGAGCCGCGATACTGGTGACCGCGCCCGTCCACGAGCGCGACATAGCGGCTGTTCGGCTGCAGCGTCGCATCGCGAGGCCGGCGTGGCGAGATCGTTTCCTCATCGAATCTTACCTTGACCGTCACAGTCCGGCGCACCTGCCCACCGGGCAAGGACTCCGATTTCACCGCCACCACCGAGTACGCGAGATGACAGTCGACTTCGCAGATGTGCTTCTCTTGGCCCACCGCCACGACGCGATTGCGGCTGGTCAGCGACGCGACCAGTAACAGCAGCACGTAGAGGCCCGCGCCGCCGAGCAGCACGCGGAGCGTGATGCGGGCGAACGATTCGCGTTTGGTCACGCGCGCGATCACGTGGAGCACGATGAGCGCACCGCCCCCGAGCACGGCCCCGACAAAGAGCAGCACCGTCAACGGATTCAGGCCGTCAGTAATCATGAAGCGGCTCCTGGTGATTTCCGTGGACACGCAGCTTTCAAGGCGTCGGTCTGGGAGCGGACCAGACGACGCGCGCGCGCGCGACTCCAGTTCCAGGTGCGCCAGTCGCTGCCCGCATCGCTCGCCCCCCCCCACCGCCTCAGCAGTGCCGTGGCCGCGAGGCAGCGGTCTTCGGCGGGCAGCTGGGGAAGCGCGTCGACCAGCGCGGGTACCGCATCCGCCCCCAGCGTCGACGCGTACGCCGCATCGAATCGACGGTCGGCGGTCGGCCGTGCCAGATTGGTGCGCACAATGAAGGCGTCGGGATTCATGACGTGCAGACCCGCGAGCACAGCGAGGCCCTGCATCAGCGCGCCGAACGCAAAGCGGGCGCGGCGACCGCGCAGCACGGTCCAGGCAAACCAAGCGAACACGCCGATCAGAAAGACCATGAATGCGGTCGCGTACAGCCGCGTGGCTGAGAGCCCAAACGCCGACACGTATAGGCGCATGCGCTCCAGGGCCGAGGCCATGATGACGGCGAGCAGGACCAGGAGCAGCCCGGAGAACTGGCGGATGGTCCGGATCTGGGGCGGAGTGCCGCCGCGGGCTAGGAAGTCGGTCGCAAGCAGAACCGGCAGGACAAGCGCGCTGGCGGTGACGAGCTCGAAGAAGCCGCGCCGGGCATACTCGGCGTACGTGAGCCCGCCCGTTTGCTCGACGAGCGCAGCGCCGCCAAAGAAGTAGCGCAGCTGCACGACGACGAACAGCAAGAAGAGCGCGTTGAGCAGTCCGAGGGCGACGGCGAACGGGGTGACGCTCGCGGGCATGAAGTCCATCCGGGGTGTGGCAATCGGACGGGCGAGGAGCGCCCAGCGCAGCAAGCCGGCCGTCAGGGCGCCCCAGAAGCAAATGAAAAACGTATGCTGGACGATGCTGGCTGCATCGAAGGCAAAGAGATTCCGCAGCACGTTCGCGAATACCTCGTCCGCCTCTGCAAACAGCGCCGCGAAGATCGCGAGCAGCGGCGCCGCGATGAGCACGCCGGCGAGGACACCCCGCACATGGCGCAGCCGCCCCTCGCGCGGCAGCTCGCGCCAATCGATGTCGCGCCCCAGCAGGACGAGAGCGCCGGCGATGCTGGCGACGGTCGCCGTCGCACCCGCCCGCACGTGGTC
This sequence comes from Gemmatimonadales bacterium, assembly GCA_036390255.1. Classification (GTDB taxonomy): domain Bacteria; phylum Gemmatimonadota; class Gemmatimonadetes; order Gemmatimonadales; family GWC2-71-9; genus 20CM-2-65-7. The sequence continues at coordinate 3,035 of DASWCE010000164.1, forward strand.
GATCACGCTCCAGCCCATGATACGCTCGCCCTGGACACTGGCAGCGGCGAACGCCAGCGCCCCAACGAGCGCGAGCATATCGAACTGCGCGAGCTCGGCGGCGTCGCGCCGCACGAACGCCGCCCCCAACAGCAAGGCCGTGATGGCGAGCCACGCCGCGTCGGGTCCCGGCGTGACCCGGTGACGCCGGATCAGCCAGACTGCGGCGGTCACCAGACCCACCGTCCCAATCGCCACGTTCAAGCCCCAGGGCATCGCGCGGAGCAGCGCGTCGCCGACCACTCCACCGGCGACCCCGGCCGCGACGATTTCGAGACCCAGCCTGGTGCGGGACGAGACGGTCGGTAGCGCCGTCATACTGCCTCTCGCGTCGGCAATCCGCCGAAACGGCGGTCGCGCGAGTGGTATTCGTGGATCGCGGCGGCGAGCTGCGCCGAGCCGAAGTCCGGCCACATCCGCTCCGTGAACCACAGCTCGGCATAGGCACATTCCCACAGCAGGAAGTCCGATAACCGCTGCTCGCCGCCGGTGCGGATCAGCAGGTCGACATCCGGCAGGATCTGCCCCGCGTGGATCGCGGCGCGTCCCGAGTAGTCAACGGCGATCCGCAGCTCGAGGCGCGTCCCACCGGCCGTGCTCTGCTCGGCGGCGGCTATGGCGGTAAGGAGCGAGCGGGGCAGGCGATCGCGCCGGCCGATCACCGTGAGCTTGACGCCCTGCGCCGCGAGCTCGGCGGTCTCCGTCCGGAGATGATGCGCGAACAACCGCATCAACATCGACACCTCGGCGGCCGGCCGGCTCCAGTTATCCGACGAAAACGCGTACAGGGTGAGCGCCGTGATGCCGCAGCCCGGCGCGATCCGCACGACGCGCCGCACCGCCTCGGCGCCGGCGTGGTGGCCGGCGGCGCGCGGCAGGCCGCGCCGCGTGGCCCAGCGCCCGTTGCCGTCCATGACGATGGCGACGTGGAGAGAAGTACTTTGTGTCATAAAGCGATCCCGCAAAAAAAAGAATCCACGCTCAGCGCGCGCGCGTTGCGCGAATCAACGCTTCCATGTGGTCGAGGTAGCGCTCGAGCGCCCGCCGGCCGAGGGCGGTGAGTCGGTATTCCGTCTTGGGGACTCGGGCCTGGAACGACTTGTCGCATGTAATGTATTCCGCGTCCTCGAGCTTGCGTGCGTGCACGCTGAGATTGCCGTCGCTCGTCTTCAGCAGCGTCTTGAGCTCGTTGAACGTGAGACTCTCGCGGACCGCGAGCGCGCTCACGATCGCGAGCCGCACCCGCTCGTGAATCAACCGGTCGAGCTCCGCCGGCGCCGGTTGCGCCTTCGTCTTCACGGGTCGTTCCGCGTCCGCGCGCGTGAGCCGCGCCGTGTTGCTCTTAGCCACCATACCTCCGGGCGATGATGAGACCGAATGCGATGTTGAGGCCGCCAAATCCTGCGGCCATGAACCAGGGCCACCACCGGAACGGCGTAAACAGCGCGGCCGCGCCGAGCACCATGAAGCAGGCCCCCATGAGTGGGACCACGCGCACCGAGAACGCGCCGGCCGTCGCCACCGCCGTGCCGTACAGCAGCAGCCACGTTCCCGGCATCAGTGCAAAGAGCTGCGCCTGATAGAGCGCGATCGTCAGCAACGCGCCGACGACGAGCGGCGGCAGGAAACTCAGGCCGAAACGCCCGCCGGGCCCGGACAGGAGCGGGTCCTTCGCGGCGCGCGCCTTTTGGACCAGCGCCGCTCCGCCGCCGACGACAGCGACGACTGCTTCGCCCAGCCACACCGCAAGCCAATCTGCGGGGCGTGCCTGGCGCAGCCCCAGCCACGTGGCGGCCAGGGCCGTGCCCCCGACAACGACCATCCCCCAGCCTGGTACGGATGTGAACGAACCAGCCCGCTCCATGGTCGAGCGGATGAACTTCAGGTTGTCGAGGGCGCGATCGTGCAGCGGCTGCGGTGCCGTCATGCGAGGAAAAATAGCCGTACAGGCCACTTGCCGTCAAGTACTTTGTGATGCAAAGCCAATCACCGGTTTCCGAGCCGCCGCACCAGCTTCAGCCCCGACCAGACGTCGTCGATGGCGGCGACTTTCACGTCCACCAGTCCTGTCGGTAATGCCACCGCGCGGACCACGTCTTCGGTGATGTCGGTCTCCACGCCGGACGACTGCTTCGGCCACGAAACCCAAAGGGCACCGTCGGGCAATAGCGCCCGCAGGAGGGCGGGGAGCTTCGCCTCGAGCAGTGCGCGACCGGCGGTGAAGAAGTGAATGAACGACAGTGAGCCTCGGGCGGCGGTCGCTACCGTTACTCCAGGGGGCAACTTGCCGAGTGTGTTACGGTAGCCCCGCGGCGCATTGACGATCGCGATGCGCGTATGAGGCTTAATACCCAGCTTCTCGACCAGCGAGCGTTGAGAGTAGCCGGCAGGCATGTTCGTCCAAAGGTAGCGTGACCCGGCCGGGCTCGCGGCGGGTATGTACTGAGGACCATGAAATCTTCAGTGCCAGCGGTCGTGGCCATGGCGATCGTCGTCGCCTGCAACGGAGCCACGGCGCCCCGTTCCATGCGGTCGAGCGTCGATGACTCGCGCGTGCCCGCTGAGTTGCGCGCCGCGTACCTCGAGGATGCGCGTCTTCTGGCGTTGCGCGATCTCCTCGCCAAGGGTTACTCCGAGATTCCGATCCCTCGTGAGGCAGTTCAACCGTATTACAACGCGCTCGTCGCCGTCTACAACGCCACCGCGCTGCCGTCCCGCGACACCGTCGTGGATGTCTACCGTATCCACACCTTGGGTTCGCCCGCGACCCGCAGCTTGATCCTGCAGCTGGTGGGGACGGAGCCGTGGGTCCAGCGTTTGGCGCAGCGCGAAATTCCGACCGGTTATCCGGCAATCGACAGTCTGCTGGCGCGCTACTCCCTGTCGGTAGGCAGCGTTTTTGCGCCGCACGACGGCGACGTGCTCCTCACCCTCACCGCGCCGGAACCGCTCAATATGATTGCACTCGCGGCACTCTTCGGCGGGATTGCGGGGGTTCGATTCGCCGAGCCGAACGGTGTTGTCGGCGACGGAAACAATATCGCTGGATCGATCGAGGATGCGGTGCTGCTGGACTACAGCGTAGGCTATGGTGACTGTCCAGCGGGCTGCATCGCGCGGCGGTTCTATCATTTCGCCGTCCACGACGACGGCATTGTCGAATACCTGGGCGCTTCCGGCTCTCCGCCGCCTAAACCCGGCCAGCCCTGAAAAATAGAACGGGCCCCCGTAAGAGCCCGTTCGTGCAATTCGGCGCTGCGGCTACTGAACGCAGTTGCCGTGCGGATCCGGCTTCGGCTTATCCACCACGACGCGGTGATCGAGATTCGCCACCGCCGTCGCGACATCGTACACGAACTGTGACACGTGCGCCAGCTTGTCGTAGTCGATGTACTCCGGCTCGTCCGTCACCTGATGGTAGTCGCGGTGGTTGCCGGTCGTGAAGAATGCGATCGGGATGCCGTAGCGCGCGTACATGTAGTGATCGCTGCGGCAGTAGTACTGCTCGGGATGGCCCGAGGCATCGAACTGATAGTCGAACGTGAACGGCTGCTTGCGGGCTTTGTTCACGGTTTCGATCAAATCCCCGAGCTCCGTCGACAGACGGCGCGTGCCGATGAGCTGCAGGTATCCCGGCCCACCACCGTTCTCATCGTCGGCCCTGCCCCGGCCCACCATGTCCATGTTGAGCTGCGCCACGACCGAATCGCGCGGGACGGTGGGATGATCGGTGAAGTACTGCGATCCAAAGAGTCCCAGCTCCTCGCCGGTATGAAAGACGAAGAGAATTGAGCGCTTCGGCTTCACCTTCGCGCCGGCGAATGCCTCGGCGATCTCGAGCACCGCCGTGGTGCCGGAGCCATCGTCATCGGCGCCGTTGTAGATGGAATCACGCCGCACCGCGTGGAGCCGGTGCAGGCTGTCCACGTTCACGTGGATCTGCTGTACCTGATCCGGCGTGATCCGGTGCGTAGGCGAGCCCAGCGCGAGCTTGCGAATCGCGTCGTTGTAAGCGCGGAGCGAATCGTGATCCACTGCGTCATGATCGAAGCCGATGTGATCGTTATGCGCACCGATCGCGACATACTCGCCACGCAGCTTCGGATCGCTCCCCGGCAGGATGGCGACAACGTTCCGCGCGGGCGCCGGCGTTTCCAAAAACGAAATCGACCCGTGCACGGTTTTTCCCGCCGTGCCCGGCCGGACGCTGTCTATGGCAGCGCCGAGCAAGGTGCGGGCGCCGGCGGCGTTCACGTACACGTAGACCGGCAGGCTGGTCGTATCGCTCGGCATGCCGTCCTTCAAAATCGTCTGCGGCTGCCGGAAGAAGTTGATCGCTTGCGGCGGGAACGTCTCAAGGGCGACGACGGCGATGCCGGCCGCGCCACGATACTTCGAGAGCAGCGCACCGCGGTTCACTTGCGCGGCTGGCGGCAGATTCGGACCGCGCCGCACGCCGAGCACGATGAACTTGCCGCTCGCCTGTTCGGACGTCAGCTGGGCGCTGTCGCCGAGCACACCCCCGTAGACGACCTGAGCACCATCGAAGGTGCGCGTCGCCGCGACAGGATCGCGCGGCACGAAGTCGTCCCAGGGCCGCATCGCGGCACCGTCAACCGCCAGGCTCGCGTTCGCGTCGAGCTGCCGCTTGACGAGCGGCACATTCTGGAAATAGGCGCCCGAGTCGCCGGCGGGTTGCAAACGCAGCCGTCCGAGTTCGGACGCGATGTACGCCGTCGCCTTGAGATTGTATTCGCTGCCGGCGAGGCGACCCATCATCGAATCGTCGGAGTAGAGATAGAGGCGGGTCATGAGATCGGCTGGCGTGATGGCGGTCTGCGTGCGCGCGGGGGCATGCTTGAGCGGTAATGCCATCTGTGCACCGGCGGGCTCAGCCAAAGCCAGGAACGCACCGAGTGTTACAAAACGTCGAACTACATGCATGGACGGTCTCCACAAAAGAAAGGAGGGAAGGTGCCCGCGAGTACGACGTTCAACCTCGCCGTTTCGTTGCGCAGGGTCACGTCGGGTTCTTGTTAGGGGCTGGGGGTTGGGGCTTGGGGCTTAGGGGCTGGGGGCGCAGGCGCCGCTTTGCGGCGGCGCAACACCGAACGGGCGAGGATGCCGACACCAGCCGACTGACCCTCGCGCCGCGGCAACGCACGATAGAACAGGATCACAAGCACCCACGTCAGCCAGCTCGCCCGTTCGCTCCAGCTCAGCGCGCGCAGCATAAACCACGGTTGCGTGATCGGAGCGGTCCACCCCTGCCAGTCGCCCTGCACCAGGGCGAGCGGCCGCGCGAAGACGCGATTGGTGTGGAAGCCCTGCGCGCCGGGCCGCGAGACGTTCCAGACGCATGTGACCTGTCCCCAGCCATGATTGTCGCTCGCACCAACGACCATCAGGTCGTGACTCTCGGCGAGTGCGACGACCTGCTGGCGCAAATCCGAAGGAAAGCCCAGCGCCTTTGGCGCGCAATTCACGATCTCGAATCCATCGACGCCCGCGACGACGAACGCCCCCAGCTCCTCCTCGTGATTGCGCCAGTATTCGGGAAGGGACGCGAAGCTCAGCCCACCCTGATGCTCGATGGCGCTGAATATTCGGACCATGCGTGCCGTGCTCCCTCCGAAACTGTCGCGCGGCAACGCCTCGACGCGGCCGATCGCCACGACGTGCTGGCGATAGACGCTCCACTCGACGCCCGGTAGCAAGCTGATCGAGATGTCCTCGGGGAGGGGCAGTGATCGGTCATACACGACGTTATGGTCGGTGACGTAGGTCGCCTGGAAGCCCTGGCGCTCGTGCCAGGCGGCGAGCTTGGCGAGTGTCCAGCCGGGCCGGCCGTCGTGCGACGCGTTCGTGTGCGCGTGATAGTCGATGACGGTCCCAGGGCCGTCGCTCACCAGGCGCGGCACGGGACGCGGCAGCATCAACGCGGCGAGGGCGAGCAACACCAGGGCCGCTGGTCCGAGTGACGCGCTCGCGACCACACGACGCGAGCTCAGCGAGTCACTCGACGCCCGCACCGCGCCCCAGGCTGCCAGCAGCAGCCCCCAGACGGCGAGCGCCCATTCCGCCCGGGGCAGGCTGAAGAAGGTGAGTGCGTCGAGCGTGTCGGAGAGGGGTGCGAACACGACGTACAGGATAGGGCGATCGAGATCCGCATCGCCCGGACCAGATCCCGTGACGGCATCGACCAGCGCCGGCAGCGGGTGAATCGCCGTCAGGAGCAGCAGGACCACCAGGGCGATCGCAACCGGGTGGCGTCGCAGCAGGTTCACTCGCAGATTCCCCGCATGTCGGGTCGGGTAGAAACTAGTAGTCAGCGGCCCCGCACGCGATGACGATCGACCCTCGCCGCCGTCTCGCCGATCTTCCCGCGCTCGTGCTCGGACCGTTGCGCGACCGGAGCGACAGCGACTGGGAGCGGGGACCTGCGGGCAAATGGACCCCGGCGCAAATCGTCGAGCATCTCGCGCTGGGGCTGAACCTGAGCGCAGACACGTTCAAAGCGCGACGGAATCACGCCGCCATGTCCCGCCGACGCCGCACTCCCGCCGAGCACGTTGCGCGATTCTTCATTTTCGGATTGCAGTGGTTTCCGCCCGGCCGGAAGGCGCCGGAACGCACGACGCCGCCGGCGCAGATCGGTCGCGCGGCGGCCGAGGCGCATTTCCTGGCGGGCATCGAAGCATGGGACCAGGTGGACCGCGCCTTGATGCCGGAGCGGCGAGCGAACCTGTTCGTGAAGCATCCACGCATGGGCGACCTGACGATCGAGGAGTGGATGCGTTTCCACGTCATCCACGCGCGCCACCACGCGCGACAGATCCGGGAACGGCTTGGTATCACATGAGCCGCAAGCGCGACAAGGAAAAGATGGTCATCCGTGTGCCAAACCCGAACGCACCGGTCAAAGAGCGGCTCAAAACTCCCTCCCACAAAGTCCACCGTTCCAAAAAGGGGTATCGCAGGCGGCAGAAGCACCAAAGCCCGCCTGACCTCGACTAGATTTCCGAATACATGTCCACGGCGACGAGCTGCTCGAGGAGGCGACCGCGAAAATGGCGGAGCAGGTCGTGATTGCCGCGGAGGGCACCTGTCCCGACTGCGGCAAGCCGCAGACGCTGGAGGCGGGGCGGCCGCTGGCGAGTGCCTGGCAACGTCGCCTGCCGGCACTGCCAGCGCTCACTGCGCATCTCCTAGAACCTGAAGCCCGCCGCCAGGTTCAGGTGGTTGACGGTGAAGTCGCCGGCCTGATAGCGCGTGCTGAGTCGCCGAAACTCGAAGCCAAACACCAGCGGGCCGGGCGGCCGCCACTCGACATGCCCCTCGCAAACGAAATTGCGGAAGCGTCCATTCGCGAGCACGTCGGCGTCCTTCGGATCGTCGATGCCACAGCCGGCGCCGAACATCCAGCCTGCGCGCGGGCGCAAGTTCAACTGGCCCCATCCGCCGCTCGTGCGCACGGGCGCGCCTCCCACGCCGACATTTTGTCCGATCGCGCCGCCGCCAAGTCCCGCGATGGCCTGGCCGATGAACGCTTCGCCGATGATCTCCGCCGGCCCGAGTTTCACGCGCGTGTCGAAGGTGACGGCGCGTGAGCTGAGGAGCGTGTCGCCGGACAGCGTATCGAGCCCGCGCAGCCAGCCGATGTGCCCGCCGATCGCCACTTCACTCGGATCGTCCGTCGGTCCCCACCCGAGCCGCACACGGCCCTCGAGATAGGGCCGGCCGCTCCGCTCGCCGGAGTCCGCCTGGGTGTTGACGGCGCCTTGCGGCGCGCCCGCGATGGGCGCCAGGACGGCGGCCTGTACCGCGAGACGCAGCGTGTAGCCGTACTCCGCCGTCACGCGCGCTTGTGGCAGCCAGAACCAGAGATTGCCGGCGAGACTGAAATCTGGAACCCCGACCCCTGCGAGCGAGCGTGGATTGCGGTCCGAAACGAGCGCCGTTTCCTGACCGAACATGAGCTGCACGTGGGTCCATTGCACCGTCCCGATGGCGCGACGCAGTCGCACCAGCGGGAACGTCCGATTGCCGGCCGCGGGCTGCTGGCCGCCGAAGAAATCGACTTCGATCTCGCCACTGAAGCTGCCGCCGAGCACGTCGGGTTCGGTGACGAGGACGCCGAGTCGGGTCTGCCGCATCGTCGCGCTGCCGCCGGTTACGCCGGTCGCATCCGTGTCGGCGAAGACGGGGACGTCGCTGTTGCTGGTGCGCGCGCTATTATAGAAGCCATTCAGCAGGACGGTGCCTGTGAACTCCACTGTGCGCTTGGCGGGAGATGGTGGAGGAGGTGGAGGGGAAGCAGGTTGCTGTGCGGTGAGAGAAAGCAAAAGCAAGACCTGCATCACTGTCCGCTCCTGGCAAGTTGGATAGCACTACAGTAAGCTCCACGCCCTTGGATGCAACCGTTTTGGGAGACTGGCGATGCGCGTAGTCGTGGCGATCGTTTCATTAGTTGTGGTTGGCGGAGCCGGGCTCAAGTCCGACGCCGGGGTTGCCGGCCGGATCGTGATTCTCGAGAAAGACAACAAGCCCTCACCGGATCTGAGCGACGCCGTGCTCTACCTGGAGGCGCCCGCCACGGTCGCGACGGCGGGAAGGCCAAGCACCGTCGAGATCGCGATCACGGACAAGACGTATGCGCCGCACGTCGTCGTCGTGCCCGTGGGCTCGACGGTGCGGTTCCCCAACCACGATCCGTTCAACCACAACGTGTTTTCGGTGAGCGAGCCCAACAGCTTCGACCTGGGACTCTACGGGCGTGGCGAGGCGAAGAGTCACACGTTCGACCATCCTGGTCTCGTGCGCGTGTACTGCAACGTGCATCCGCGGATGGTGGCCTACGTGCTCGTGATGGAGAATCGGTATTACGCGCAGCCGGGGAATGACGGGAGCTTCACGATCGACAACGTGCCCGCGGGCCGCTATCGCCTGCACGCGTGGCACGAGCGCATTCCCAGCGAAGTCGTGAAAGACGTGACTGTCGGTGCGACGCTACCGGATCTGGAGATCGCGCTGAATGCGCGGGGCTACAAGTGGGAGCCGCATCGCAACAAATACGGACGCAACTACCCCACGAATGCCGGACGCGAACGCTACTAAGCCAACCCGTGCGTTCGGGCTGACCGCCAAGATCTTCGTCGCCTCGACGCTGCTCGTCGTGGCGGTCTTGGGCATCACCTTCGGCGTCACGTCTATCCAGGCGAATCGCACTGCCGATGCATCGATCCATCGTGCCCTGCTCGGTACGCGTCGGGCGGTGGACGACTATCTCGCGGCGCGCACGCGGACGCTGGGGCGCGCGAGCACGGTCGCGACCGACGTGCCGCAGTACCGCCAGCGGCTGCTGAATGAAGGCTCCCGCGCCGATGCCCTGGATCAGGCGGACGATATTCGTGGGTTGGTGGGCGCGGCGTGGGTGCTGGTCACTAACAGCGACGGGATCTTGATCGCCCGAACCGATTACCGCGAGCAGTACAACATCGATCTCTCGATCGCGCCGCTGGTCGCGAATGCCTTGAGCGGCGAGCAAACCAGCGGCGCCTGGCTCGACGACGTGCGGGGCACGATGTACATGGCCGTCGGCACGCCGCTGCGCGATCGACCGACAGCCGCCCCGCTCGGCGCGCTGGTCGCGACGTATCAGATCGACGACTCGCTCGCGGGAGCGATCAAACAGGCGACGAACTCCGACGTGGTGTTCTTTGCGCTCGATACGCTCAACAAGCCCGTGGTAGTAGGCAGTACCGTGCCCGCGCAAGACATCGGCCCATCGTTGCAAAACAGCGTGAAGAAGGAGGTGCTGGCGGCGGATAGCGGCGGCGAGGGCATGGCGCTCGCCGCGTCGCTAGGGAACCAGCACCTGATCGGCCTGGCCGGAGCGATTCGTTCGCCCTCGGGCGACGTGCGCGGGGGATTCGTGGCGCTGCGTTCGCGCGAATCGGAGCTGGCCGCTTTCAATGCGCTGCGGCGCACCATGGTGTGGGCGGTGGCGCTCGGCGTCGTGCTCGCGCTGATCTTCGCGTTCGTGCAGGCGCGGCAGATCGCCGGTCCGGTGCGGCGGCTCGCGATCGCGACCCGCCAGGTGCAGGACGGCGAGTACGGCGTGGAGATCGACGTCACGTCGCGCGATGAGATCGGCATCCTCTCGCAGGCGTTCAAGGCCCTGGTCGCGGATCTCAAGGCCAAGGCGGCGCTCGTCGATTACATGATGCAGGCCTCGGGCGGCGCGGCCACGCAGCAGATTGCCTCGGTACCCACGGCGGTGCGCGCCGTCGATGGCGGGCAACTGAAGCCCGGTGCCACTTTCGCGGGCCGGTACGAGGTGAAAGAGATCCTCGGCGCGGGCGGCATGGGCGTCGTGTACCGCGCCTTCGACCGCGAGCTCCAGGAGCCCGTCGCGATCAAGACGCTCAGGCCCGAGGCCATGGCGGGCGGGAGCGTCGCGCTCGATCGCTTCAAACAGGAGATCCGGCTGGCGCGACGGATCGCGCATCGCAACGTCGTCCGCACGTACGACCTCGGCGAAGAGAAGGGCATGTATTACCTGACGATGGAGTACGTCGAGGGCACGTCGCTCAAACAGCTGATCACGTCACGCGGCAAACTGCCCGCGACGGTCGCGCTGACGGTCGGGAAGCAGCTGTGCCGCGCGCTCGAGGTCGCACACGCCGAGGGTGTGATCCACCGCGACATCAAGCCGCAGAATATCGTCGTGGAGCCGAGCGGGTTTCTGAAGGTGATGGACTTCGGGATCGCGCGACTCGCCAATCCGCCGCAGGGGAAGGGCCTCACCGAGGCCGGCATGTCGATTGGCACACCGGATTACATGTCGCCCGAGCAGCTCTCGGGGGCGGAGCTCGATCCGCGCAGTGACCTGTATGCCGCCGGCGTGGTGCTGTTCGAGTGCCTCACGGGACGGGTGCCGTTCGAAGCGGAGACGACATGGGCCCTGGTGGCCAAGCATCTTGAAGAAGAGCCGCCCGATCCGCGCAAGCTCAGCCCAGACGTTCCCGGGGAACTGGCGACGGTGATTCTGAAAGCGATGGCCAAGAATCCTGCGGACCGCTACGCGACGGCATCAGAGATGCACGACGCACTCGCGCGCATCGGGTGAACGGATCCCCCCGCTCCGAACTCGCTTTCCTTCTTCAAGCGTCCCGTCCCGGTCTGTGGCTCACGGCAATTGCGTTCTACTTGCTGCCGCTCTCGCAACGAGATGTGTTTCACTCCGTCGCTTTCTGGTTGGGCGTGCTGTATGTCAGCTTTCCCATGGGCCTGCTGCTCTACGGCTGGAACGACATCGTGGACTACGATGCCGACCGCCACAATCCGCGCAAAGGCACGTTTCTGTTTGGCGCGCGCGGCACACCCGAGCAATTGCGCCGATTGCCGCTCCGCATCGCGCTGGTTCAGGCGCCGTTCGTGGTCGCATTCAGTCTTCTCGCCGGAGCAAAGATGCTGCTGTGCTTTGGCGGAATGACTGCCGCGGCGGCGCTCTATAACTGGCCGCGCTTCAATTTTAAGGCTCGGCCACCGCTCGAGATTCTGAACCAGGCGGGGTATCTGTTCGTGTTTCTATTGAGCAGTTGGATGAACCACGTCCCACTTCTCCCCTGGGCCGCCATGCTGTTCGGTGCGCTGTTCGCCATGCATTCGCAGGTATTTGGCCAAGTGATGGATTTGGAGCCTGACCGCGCGGCCGGCCGGCGTACGACGGCTACCGTGATCGGCCGGGTTCCGGCCAAACTCGTGATGGTAGTGCTGCTGCTGCTTGAAGCGGGGCTGATCGTGAGGTTTTTTGGAGCGAAGGAGCTGGCGGGTTTCCTGCTGGTGAGCGCAGCGTGGTTCGCCGTTGACGCGACTGTGATTTGGCGCGGCCGGCCCTACAGTAACCGGGAGATGCGGTTCTTCATGCTGGCCTGGAATGCGATCGCGCTCATCAGTATGCCGTGGATGTGGTCGAAGGCCATTCTGCTTCAGATGAGGTGAAGATGAAAAGCACGTACTTGGCAGCTCGAGCCCCCAGTTAGGTGGCGCTCACCAGACCAGCCAGAAGAACGATAGTATGCGTAAAGACTAGGACGAACAAAATCGTTAGCGCGAGCAACGTTTGTGGCCACTCAAGAAGTTGTGGGATACGCAAGCCGTCAATGGCCCCGTGGGTGGAGCCGTGCAGAAGGGAGTACGCTAGCCGGCGCTGCCACGACTTGGTCCAGTTAGCGGTTTTGGTCAATGTGAAATCGAAGTCATAGTAGTCATTCGAGGGGTATCCCGGCTTCGTGGCACCGTGAATCGGGCGACACTCGACTTGCGTACCGGCCCGTAAGTCTTCTAGGCTCAAGGTCCTTCCGTCGGTGTCGGTGTAGAATACGCCGTACACCGGGTCTGCAATCAGAACGCGCTCAGGAAGGTGAACTTCTACTAAACAATGCCGGGCTTGGCGGGATCGGTGGTACACCGTCACCTGGTTGGCACGAATGCCGAGCGCGCCAAGTGCCAGCATGTAAAGCCGCGAGGACCCCGAACAACATCCCCCGTGGCGGATGACGTCACTAGGGGTCGCGCCGAGCGGAGCGAGGAACGCAGCCAAATACGGTGGATCATCGTCCTGATGGGGCCCATTCGCGAGTCGCCCGGCTAAGGCAAGTGCCAGCTCCGCCGAGTCGCTCGGGAGCGGACCCAAAGACGAGACAAACGAGTGAAGCCGTGAACGCTCCAACGCCCAGTGGAGTGCCAGCCCCACCATCGCACCTGCACCCGCAATATCGATCCATTGGATTAAGGACATTGACGGAGCCTTCAGCTCCACCTGCGGAGTGCGTCTACGCTGCGGTGCCGAGCTAGAACGTTCACAAATAGAAGACTACCTCAAGAACCGTGCCGCCTTTGATGCTCCCAGACCGCACGAAGAGCCGACTCTCCACATTGTACACGCGCCGCCAGCTTCACGCCCCCTTGCGCGTGCGCGATTTCTTCGACAATTGTGCAGCGAAGGTGTCCCTTCGCGCCCTGACATTCGGCCTCACGCTTAGCCTGACGCCAGCGATGCTGCTCGGTCAGACGGCTATACCAAACACGCCCGCCGGAAGCGCCCTCCGCGCGTGGCTCGACGCGTACAACAGCGGCGACTCCGCACGCGCGGCGGCTTTCCTCCGCACGTACCAGGTGGATTTCCCCATCCGCAACTCGTTCAACTTCCGCCAGATGACAGGCGGGTTCGACCTGGTCAGCGTGGAGGTCAGCGAGCCGCGACACGTCGAGTTCTTTCTCCGCCCCCGTAACACCCCTGCCATGATCGCGTACGGTATGCTCGATGTTGCCGCGGGCAGTCCGACAAACATTAGCGGCAACGCCTTTCCGCTTGGTCCCAACGTCGCGACTAAGGCGCTTCGTATCGATCGCGTCACCCGCGTAGCAGTGGTCGGCCGCGCAGCCGCGGTGCTCGACTCCTTCTATTTCTCGCCGGAGCTGGGAAAGCGAATGGCCGACTCGTTGCGTGCGCGGCTCGCGCGGGGCACGTACGACCGCTACCGGAACGGGCCAGGACTCGCCCTCCGGCTGAACGCCGACCTAGCGGAGATCGCCCACGACAAGCACCTGGGAATCTCGTACGTGCCGACCCCGCCGCCGAAGCAGCCAGCCGGAGAAGCGCCGCCCGCGCCGTCGCACGCGGACCTGGACGAGACCAACTGTGGATTCAAGAAAGTCGAGCAACTGGACGGCAATATCGGCTACCTCCGGTTCGACTCGTTCGAGGAGGCGGCGCTCTGCGGATCCACCGCCTCGGCCGCCATGACGTTCCTCGCCGGCACTCGCGCGCTCATCATCGACCTCCGGGAGAACGGCGGCGGCCATGACATCGGCGCCTTGATTGCGTCGTACCTCTTCGACCGCCGCACTCACCTCGATGATATGTGGGACCGTTATGCCAATAGCACGCGCCAGTCCTGGACGCAGGATAGCGTCCCCGGGCGGCGCTTCGGCGGCACCAAGCCGATCTATGTGCTCACGTCCGCGCACACGTTTTCTGCCGCCGAGGCGTTCGCGTACGATCTGCAGGCCCTGAAGCGCGCGACCATCGTGGGCGAGACGACAGCTGGCGGTGCGCATCCGGCATCAGAG
>DASWCE010000165.1:0-3119 GCA_036390255.1 Gemmatimonadales bacterium
CACCGCTGCCGTGCTCCCGGCGGTATGTGGTACAGCGCCGCCGGCGGCGACCGCGGCGGGTGGGCGCGTGACGGCACTGGTGGGCGGCCGCGTGATGCCGTCGCCGGAGGTGGCGGTGATCCCAGACGGCGTCGTTCTCATAGAGGATGCCACCATCACGGCCGTCGGCGCCCGTGGGGCAGTCCGTGTGCCCCCCGGCGCCAGAATCATCGACTGCTCGGGCGGGACGGTAACAGCCGGCTTCTGGAACAGTCACGTCCACTTCACGGGCGCCGACTTCCGCGCAGCGGACACCGCGCCCGCGGAGTCGCTCGCCGCCGCGCTCCGCGCCATGCTCACGTCGTACGGCGTCGTCCACGTCGTCGACACCGGCTCCTATCTCCCCAACACCCTGGCGCTCCGGCGCCGCATCGAAAGCGGCGAAGTGCCGGGGCCGTCGATCCTCACGGCGGGCTCCGGCTTCGCGCCGGCCGGGGGGAGCCCCTACTACATCCTTCCCGCGAAGATCCCGGAGCTGACACGGCCGGAGGACGCCGGCCTCGTCGAGGCCGAGCTCTCGCGCGGTGGCGACATTGTCAAGCTCTTCACCGGCTCTTGGGCCACGCCGAGCTCAATCGTGGTCATGCCGGTCGACGTTGTGCGCGCGGCCGTCGAGGTCGGTCATCGCCGCCGTAAGCTCGTGTTCGCGCATCCCTCGAACAGCCCGGGCGCCCGGGCCGCCATCGAAGGCGGCGTCGACGTCCTCGCCCACACCTTCCCGACTTCGCTCGACGGCAGTCCTTGGGACCGCGCGCTACCCGCGATGATGAAGGAGCGCGGCATGGCGCTGATCCCCACCCTCAAGCTCTGGCCGTACGAGCTGAAGCGGGAGGGGCTTCCGGCCGAGCTTGTCGAGCTCGTCCTCGGCAACGGGGTGGCGCAGACACGCGCCTTCGCAGAGCTGCATGGGCAGCTCCTCTTCGGGACCGACGTCGGCTACATGATCGATTACGATCCCACCGAGGAGTTCGTGTACCTGCAGCGCGCCAGGCTTGCGCCAGTGCAGATCCTCGCGATGCTGACCACGGCGCCGGCGGCGCGCTTCGGACGCGCGAACCGAACCGGACGCCTCGCGCCCGGCTTCTCGGCCGACGTCGTCGTGCTCGACGGCGACCCCGCGCTGGACGTGCGCGCCTTCGCGAAGGTGCGCGTCACCATGCGGGACGGGCGCATCCTCTACGGGAGGACGTCGTGAGCGTCGCCGTCGGCCACACGCGGCGCCATTGCACGAACATCTCACGACCGTGACGGCGATGTACTACGGAGATGGAGACGGTGTGAAGCCTACGGCTTTGGGGGCACTATTCAGCGTGTTCCCCGCCGCGGCGCTCAGAAGAGGCGTCTCAACGCTAATCTCGCGAACCCGCTGTCTCATTCCTACTGACAGGTTCCGCGTACCGCCGCAGTTCGGCCAGGGTCGCGGCTTGGGAGAACGCCTCAGAGAATTGCGGGAAGAGACGAGACGCGAACGGAGAACGTGAATCGTGCGTCGGCTCCTCAGTCATCCGAATGTTCACGATAACCGCTCTTTTTCATCCAGCTCGGCATGGCACCCGCCGACCTGGCGCCTTGCACAGCCGCTGGTTTGGGCGCGGGCGGCGACGCCGGATTCGAGGTAGGGAACTTAAAGCTCGCCAGATTTTTGAGAACGCTATCGAGATTGCTGACCTTCATCGGATGCTGCTGCACCATGGCCGCCACGGCAGCGGCGAGTTGATCGATTTGCCCCGATCCGATACGACGTAATTGTTGCCAAATCGCCGATCGACCCAACTGGTGGAAATCTTCTCGCACGAAGATCAGATTGTCGCCGGTATGAAAACGTTCCCATAGGGTGGCATCCCTCTCCAGCGCCGCCAGCGATAGATAAATGACGAGAGCTGAAAAACGATCAATCTCTTGGCCATAGTCTTGCTCGCTACGTTCGGGATGTTGGTAGGCACGGTGGCCGATTTCCGTGGCGTTGCGGCCCCTTAAGGCCGGCACCCACATGCCGTCGTAGTCCACCAACTGGATCGATCCGCCGCGCACCAGGATATTACCGTGCTGTAAATCGCCGTGCGCCACCTGAGCGGCTTCGAGGTGGCGAACAAGTGTGACCCATTTTTCCCGCAATGCCGCCAGTGAGGCCGGATAGCGTAGATGCTTCTCAATATGGCTGTGCAGAAGGTCGCCATCCGCCCATTGCATTTTGACGATAGGGAACCAGTTGGAGCGAATTTGAATGCCCTGCTTGAGAAACTGAAAATTAACATCATAGGGCAGGCGGACCTTGCGAAGATGTTTGGAGATCGCCTCATAACGTTCGGCATGGTCGCTGATCGGGCGCAGGAAGCAGCGAATCGCCCAGGTCTTCTTGAATGATAAAAACCCGCCCGGTTCCTTGGCTTTGTAGACCACGGCGTTGCCGCCGGTGACCGGTTTGGGCATACCGAACCGGTCGAGCTCGAGGGTGACCGCTTTTAATCCTGGGTCAGCAAAAGCCTTTTGCGGGTGCTGAACCGCCTCATGGTATTCGGTCAGGTCTGGCCATGCCCCCATCGCTAGCTCTCCTTCGCTTCAACCGGTAAATCGTGATGAATAACACGGACAAGGGTAAAGTCGTCGTTGCGCAATCCATTTTTGCGGCCGTAGGCGATCATTGCGGCAAAGCTCTCTGGCGTACTCAGCTTCTGGTAAAGCCACTTCCATAATGGTCGCCCCTCTTCATGCTGTTTCAGCAGCCAGGCGGCCACCGCATCGGTGGCGAGCAGAAGCATGTCTCCATCGCGGAGGCTGCCCTTGCTGATTTGTATCCGTT
This sequence comes from Gemmatimonadales bacterium, assembly GCA_036390255.1. Lineage (GTDB taxonomy): Bacteria > Gemmatimonadota > Gemmatimonadetes > Gemmatimonadales > GWC2-71-9 > 20CM-2-65-7. Next base: position 2,840 of record DASWCE010000165.1, read on the forward strand.
CGTTCAGTGATTCGCCGTTCGACCTGGAGCCGATCAGATAAGGGCTCATCGTGAATTGCGAAGATTTCTGTAAGGGAAACATTTCGACCACCCGCATCCCTTTACCGACGTTGTCGACCTGCATAAGACAACAGTCGCCAACCGCCAGTGCCGTCCAACAGTTCTTGTGACCGTCAATCTGGACACCGAGGAAAGCCGCAAAGGCACCCTGCTCGGCCTTTTCGCTCGCGAACCAGGGGAGAGGTCGGCCCGCTAATCGTCGCCGCCAGAGGCGGCGCGC
>DASWCE010000166.1:0-1772 GCA_036390255.1 Gemmatimonadales bacterium
CGACTTCATGTATCCGTTACTCTCCCACGAATTCTTCCATCTCTGGAACGTGAAGCGCATCCGTCCCGCCGAGATGTGGCCGTACGACTATCACGCCGAGCAGTACACGCCGCTGTTGTGGTGGTCGGAAGGGGTGACGGACTACTACGCCGACCTCACGAACCTGCGCTCGGGCCTGTGGACGCCGAGCCAGTTCCTCGACAACGCGATCGCCAACATCCAGCAAGTCGAGGAAGCGCCAGAGCCGTGGAGTGTCGAGGACGGTAGTGAGGCCACGTGGATTCACGAGGTTTATGTCAACAGCTCGCAGCTCTATTACCCCAAAGGGTCGCTGCTCGGGTTCCTGCTCGACATTTCGATCCGCGACGCGACAGACAACGCGCACAATCTCGACGAGGTGATGCGGGCGCTGTACACGCGCTACTATCGCCAGAACAAAGGATTTCTGACCGCCGATCTGTTGAACGAGCTGCGTGCTGCGGGCATGCCGGACGTGGACGGCTTCTACCGGCGCTACATCGATGGCCGCGATTCGCTGCCGTATGAACAAATGTTCACTAAAGCGGGCCTGGTATTCCGTCGCAACCCGGTCACCTCGCTCTTCCTCGGCGTCTCGGCCGGCCCCTCGCCGAGCGGCGGTGTGCTGGTTCAGGCGGTCACGCCGGGCAGCGCGGCGGACGAAGCAGGCGTAGAGCCAGGAGACGTGCTGACCCGCATCGGCGACATCCCCATCTCAGCCAGCCAGGATTGGGGCGCGGCATTCCGTTCACGCTATCAAGGCAAAGTGGGGCAGCCGCTCACGATCACCGTGCAACGCGCGGGCAGCACCGTGACGCTGAATACGGCGGTGCGGGAGCGTACGACGTCGCGGCTCAGTCTCGAGCGCGCGCCCAGTCCCACGCCGAAGCAGGCGAGGATCTGGCAGGGCCTGGCCACGGGGCTATAATCGCATCATGGCCCGGGTGACAGTCCGGTTCTTCGCGCGCTACGCCGAGCTGGCGGGTTGTGAGACGGCGGCGGTACTCGTGTCCGGCACGTCGGCAACGGTGGGGGACGTGCTCACGTGCGTGCGCGAAACCGTTCCCGGCGCGCGCAGCTTGCCGCCTCGACCGCTCGCCGCGTTGAACCTGCGGCAGGTGAAGCTCGACGCGAAAGTAAAGGATGGAGACGAGGTGGCGTTGCTGCCGCCGTTGTCGGGAGGGTAATGAGCCATCTGACGCGCGTCCGGATTTCGGTCGAATCGCTGCTCGGACAAGTTCAAAGTCCGGAGCGCGGGGGCACGTGCGTCTTTCTCGGCACGGTCCGCAGTGATGACGACGTTATCGCCATCGAGTACTCGGCGTACGACGAAATGGCGGAGGCCGAGATCACTCGCATGCTCGACGAGGCGCGGGAACGATGGCCGGATGTGCGCGTCGCCCTGCACCATCGCCTCGGGCTGATCCCCGTAAACGAAGCGAGCATCGCGATTGCCGCCGCCGCGCCCCATCGCGACGCCGCCTTTGCGGCGTGTCGCTATGTCATTGAAGAGGTAAAGAAGCGCTTGCCGATCTGGAAGAAAGAGCTACGCGCCGACGGGTCCGCCACGTGGGTCGACCCATCTGGTCCTCATTCCCTGACCCCCTCTCCGCACGGCGGAGAGGGGGAACGAACGCATGCCTGATTCGCCTCGCGACGTCCTCAAGCGACCGCTCGGCAGCCTGCGCGTCTCGGTCACCGACCGCTGCAATCTGCGGTGCCGTTACTGCATGCCTGAGCAGGAATACGTCTGG
>DASWCE010000167.1:0-1615 GCA_036390255.1 Gemmatimonadales bacterium
CGGTACGACGGGTTATGAGGAAGCGGCTGCGCAGGGAATCCTCGCCGGTATCAACACGGCGCTGTTCGTGAAGGGCGAGCCGCACTGGTGCCCGCGGCGCGACGAAGGCTATATCGGGGTGCTCGTCGATGATCTCGTCACCCGGGGCGTGACCGAGCCTTACCGCATGTTCACGAGCCGCGCCGAGTATCGCCTGATGCTGCGCGAAGACAACGCCGACCTGCGGCTCACCGAGACCGGGCGCAGGCTCGGCGTGGTGGACGATTCTCGCTGGGATGCGTTCAACCGCAAGTGCGACGCGATCGCCCGCGTGCAGGAACGGCTCAAGTCCACCTGGGTGAATCCCCGGTCCCTGCCTGCCGACGCGGCCGAGCGTGTGCTCGGAAAGCCGATCGAGCGCGAATATTCGCTGATGGATCTGCTGAGACGGCCGGGAGTGAGCTACGCTTCGCTTTCCGGGCTTGGGGTCGCGGGCGTGCCCGTCGCGGATGCCGCGGTCGTCGAGCAGGTGGAGATCCAAGCAAAGTACCAGGGGTATGTCGCCCGTCAGCATGAGGAAATCGCGCGTCACGAGCGCCACGAGGCACTCGCGCTGCCGCGTGATCTCGACTACTGCAGCGTGCGCGGTTTGTCGATCGAAGTACAGCAGAGGCTGAGCCAGCACCGGCCTGAAACCGTCGGCCAAGCTTCCCGAATTTCAGGTGTCACCCCGGCCGCGATCTCGCTGCTCTTGGTTCACCTGAAACGCGGCATGAGCAAGGCGGAAAGATCGGCCGCATGACGGCAACAACCGTAGTTGGGTCAGCACAGTCCGAACTCGGCAAGCGCCTCGAACAAGGGCTGGCGGAACTCGATCTCAGCTTGAGCCGCGAAGCCAGGACGAAGCTCCTCGAATACCTCGCCCTGCTGGAAAAGTGGAACCAGGTTTATAACCTGACTGCCATACGGGACGCGGAGAAGATGGTCAGCGGACACTTGCTCGACTGCCTTGCGGTGGTCCCTTACGTGAGCGGGGCGCACGTGCTCGACGCAGGCAGCGGCGCGGGGTTTCCCGGAATCCCCCTTGCGGTGGCCAGACCCGGCATCGAGGTAGCATTGCTCGACAGCAATCACAAGAAGGCGGCGTTCCTCAGGCAGGCGGTGGCCGAACTTCAGCTGAAGAACGCTAGGGTCGTCTGCGAGCGGGTCGAGTCTTGGCGCCCTGCGGAAAAATTCGACTGCATCATTTCCCGCGCGTTTGCCGAGATCGTCGAGTTCGTGACCCTGACCATGCATCTGCTGGCGCCGGGCGGCGTGCTGGCGGTGATGAAAGGGGTCCATCCCTTCGAGGAGATCGAGCGGTTGCCGCGCGATTTCCGCGTCATGCACGTGCACCGACTCGCGGTTCCCGGGCTCGGGGCGGAGCGGCATCTCGTCTTGATCGAGCGCGCATGACCCGGGTCCTCGCCGTGACCAATCAGAAGGGTGGAGTGGGAAAGACGACGACCAGCGTCAATCTCGCGGCGGGCCTCGCGCAGTCCGGCATGCGCGTGCTGCTGGTGGATCTCGACCCACAGGGCAACGCCACCATGGGGAGCGGCATCGACAAGCGCACCCTCAAAACCTCGGTCTACCA
>DASWCE010000168.1:0-2093 GCA_036390255.1 Gemmatimonadales bacterium
GGAGGCGCCCGGTGCGCCCTGCGCCGGTGTGGGCGCTGCCTGGGGAGCGCCCGCGGGCAAGACCTTGTCGGTCTCGTGCAGGATATCCTTGATGTTCTTTTCCAGCGTGAACCAGAACCTGTTATCGGAAGTATTGCGTACCGTGGTGCTCGAGCTGTTGCCGCCGCCCGCCCCTCCCGCGGCGGCACCGCCACCTCCGCCTGCCGCCCCCGCGCCGCCGGTGCCGATTTGAGAGGAGACGCCCACCGTCCCCGTGGCGGTGCGCTCCATGTTCACGTAATCGATCCGGTAAATATGCAGGTACGGGGTGTCCGGCATCACGATCAGGTTCGGACCCTCGAGCTCCCAGCGCATATCGACCTGCTTGGAAATGCGCGAGAGGAGCTGCGGCAGGGTCTGCTCGACCGCGTTGAGCGTCACCGTGCCGCTGATTCCTGAGTGAATGTCGATGTTCAGCTTGGCGTCACGGGCGAGCGCAAACAGCAGCTCCTGCACCTTGACGCCGTTCACCACGACGCTGTAGGTTTCCGGCCGCGCCGTTGGCCTGGGTTCGGGCAGGATCGTCGAGATCTGCACCGGAGGCGGGACGGTTCCGGTGGGCGCCGGTTCCCCGGCGCGAAGATGCGTGTCCGACGGCGGCATCGGCGCGTGGGCGCACGCCCCCAGCACGAGCACAAAACCCGCCAGCGAAATGCGTCGCAAGGTCGCCTCCGATTCCCGTTCTCACCTGGCCGGATGGAATTTTCCGGATCAGTATAACAGTATCAGGTAACAAACTGATTTACCAAGCCAAACGAGCTGGTATGCGGGACTATTTCCGGTGAGATTCCCGGAACCTCCTAAAGCTCAAGCTCAAAGATCCCGAATCGTGCCGCCGCTACTGACGATTCTGGCTGCGCATTCTCTCGATGCTTCGATAGTAAGGATGGTACGCGGAAAAAAATGGCGGCAGCCCCTTTATGGCGTCCAGCGCCCGCTCCGGGCTCGCGTAGGATCCGTAGGCGACGCGGTAGTGCTGACGGCCATCGATTTTCACGCTGTAGACGAAAAGCTCTCCCGCCGATACCATCGCCGACGCTCGAAGCAGGAAGTCTTCCAATTTCCTCAGTTCTCCCGAGCTGACGGTAACCAACTGAATCGCGTAGCGGTCATCGGGCGCGTTTTGGAGCCACTCCTGGGTTGCCTTGAAACGCTCGCGCACGAATTCCCCGCGTTCGGGCGGCACCGGTCCACGGCGGCGATCCCGTTTCGCATCGGGCGCGGCAAGCGTCGGGGATTGCGCAGCGGGGCCCGGCGTGCCCGGGCCGGCAGGCAAAGGTGAGCCGGAAGCAATCGGTATCGACCCGGTCGCCGGCGGGTTGAGGGGGACGGGCGCCGCCGTCGCGGGGGCGCGATGCGGAGAACCGGAAGCGATGGCCGGATCACCGGCCGAAAGCAGCGCGTGCGTTCCCCAGCCGATCGCGAGGCCGGCGGCGAGCGCACCGGCCCCTATCCAGGCCCCGTGCGGGCTGAATCGCCTGCGGTAGAACTCGGTGTCTCGAACCGCCCTTTTGACCTCCGTCTCGGTGACCGCGTGGGTGCCGTCCGCGAAGGCCGCAAGCAGGGCCTTGTCGGCGAGGATGTTGATCCGGCGCGTGAGTCCCTGGGACGCGCGGGCGATGAGCTTGATCGCTCCCCGGTTGAACACCTTGGGGCCGCGGTAGCCTGCGGCGCGCATGCGAAAATCGATGTAGTTCTCAATGTCGCTACGCACCAGGGGCTCCAGCGGAAAGCTGTGGGTGATTCGCTCCTTCAGCTGGCGCATCTCGGGCGTCCCCAGATGCTGATCGAGCTCGGGCTGCCCGAAGAGCACGATCTGCAGCAGCTTGTGCCGGTTCGACTCGAGGTTCGACAGCAGCCGGATTTCCTCCAGCGTCTCCTTCGGCATCGCATGCGCCTCGTCGATCAGGACAACCACGCGCCGGCCCTCGCCGAAAAGGCGGATGAGATGCTCCTGCAATCCGCGCAGCACGCGCGTCGTGCGCTTGTCCTGCATGTCGAGCTTCAGCTCGTCGCTGATCGCAAAGAGGATTTCATCCCGCGACAGCGACGGA
>DASWCE010000169.1:0-8331 GCA_036390255.1 Gemmatimonadales bacterium
CGCTGACGTATGAGTTGGGCTAGTCTGGCGCGATTCAGATCCTTCAAGGCGCTGCCTAACAAGCGCCTGAAGCTGGCGGCGCCGTCTTGGTATGGTAGTCTTCTGTTTGTGGAAACCTCAAGCTCGCGCCGCAGCTTAGGCCATCCGTTAGGCGGCCCCACCGCGATCAGAATGCTTCGCTCCATGCTCATAGTTGCTGCGGCGTGTCTGTTCGCCGCCGCACCTCGTTCATCGCGCGCCTCCCGCCAAACGCCGAGAGTTTCGGATAGTGGATTCGTGTCGGTTTCTGGTGGGCGCATCTACTATGAGGCTTTCGGCTCTGGTCCTACAGTCATTCTGCTTCATGGCGCTCTGCTTGACCGACGGATGTGGGATCAACAACTCCCAGTTCTAACCGCACACTTTCGAGTGATTCGCTTCGATGCTCGAGGTTTTGGTCGTTCGAGTCCGGCTGACACCGCTTACAGTGGCGCAGAGGATCTATATGTCCTGATGCGCCAGTTAGGTGTGCAACACACCGTTCTTGTGGGGCTGTCGCTTGGCGGCCGGACTGTCATCGATTTCACGCTTGCCCATCCTGACATGGTTCAGAAGCTGGTCGTGGCGGGACCTGGCCTGAGCGGTTGGACGGACTGGTCTCGCGAAGACACCACGTGGCGAGCAGAAGCTCGGCATGCGGGATACGCCAATGACTCAGTTGGGATGGCGATGAGTTGGCTCACGGCGGATTACATGCGCGCCGCGATGGAGCGGCCGGAGCTCGCCAAACGGTTGCGCGTACTGGCCGCGGATAACGCCGCGTACTGGATGGGTCTGTTTCGCCATGGAGACTTGGAGCGTGTCGCTGACTCCCCGGCCATCACGCGTCTATCACAGATTCGAACACCTACGCTTGTCGTGGTAGGCGATCGAGATAGCCCGGTCATTTGTAAGATCGTCGATACGCTTGCCGCGCGCCTTCCCCGTGCAACGGTGGTTCGCGTCCCCAACGCCGGCCACATGGTGAATATGGAACAGCCCGCCGCCTTTGATCGCGCGGTGGTTGCATTTCTGTTGAAGTGAACGGGCCGCCTAACAAGCGCTTGAAGCTGACGGCGCCCGTCTCCAATGGCTCTGAGTGTCGGCCGGAACTCCGGTGTGCTAGGTTTTCATTTGTGACCATTTCAGCTCGGCGCCTCAGCTTAAGCGCGATCCGTTAGGCCGCGACGTAGACGGGGCTTGTCGACTCGACATGGGAAGCTGGGGTCTGGGCCTCTACCAGGATGATTCGGCAGCAGATCTCCGTAGCATGATCGCTACCCTCGCCAACCTTCCGGCAACCGGCGATCGCATTCTCGAGATCATCCTTGATACCTGGAAAGAGGCGGTTGGTCTCGACGCTGACGGCGGGCCAACGTTCTGGCTCGTTATCGCCGACCAGTTCGAGCGGCGCGGGATCGCGTGCTCGAAGGTTTATGAACAAGCGCTCTCGGCCATAGATACGGGAGCGGACCTCCGTGACCTTGAGGCCCGCGGCGCCGAGCAGCGCGATCTCAAGAAGCGCGCGAAGCTCTTGAGCGATCTGGCCAAGCGCTTTCGCCGCCCCCGGTTACCGCGTCCGGAACCGAAGCGTTCCAAACCACCGTCACTAGTCGTTGAAACAGGTGAAGTCTATCGATTCCCCACGATGGCAGACAAAGCCTTCAATCCCTACCTCCCCAGTTGGGAGCAGGGTGGGTTCAAGGGGGATGGCTTCAGGCCAGATGGGTGGGGTGCGCTGCTGATTGTTGCGGTCGGCAGGGCCTTCGACTGGTTCCCTTGGTGTGCCGCCTCGGCACTAACGGTGGACCCCACTCGCCCTCCCTCGCTCCAAGACGTCATCCACGCACGGTTCATCGCAGCGGAACAGCGCGGCAGTTATATCGTTCCAAGGCGCGCCCACGCGAAGAAGATGGGGCTCGAGCTGGTCGGCCGGCTGTCGCTGGATCCTGCGAAGATGGCCGCCGCGATGCCGCGGGACAATTCGCCTGAGAAGGCGGTTGTGATTGGTTGGACGTTTGTTCCCGAGGCTAGGTCCTGGCGCGGTCCGGCTGGAACTGGCGTCGTGGTCTCAGATCTTCTTGGGTCCCAATGATCCTTTCGTGCGTGGACGCCATCGGTATGTCGCGGCCTAACACGCGCTTGAAGCTGACGGCGCGCGTAGAATATGGAATGAATTTCTCTTCAGCGCGCCGCAGCTTAAGCGCATTCCGATAGGCCGCGCTGATAACCGAGACCCGGTCGCCACGATGCGCCCAACAACCGTCTCCCTCCTCGTTCTCACGGTGCTCGGATCGATCGCACCTCTGAGCGGGCAACTCCCGGACACATCGGTGCAAGTCAGTGTCGGATTCGCGATCGATACGACCGGAGTTCCGAACCATGAGATCTTCGCGTTGTGGCGGAGCTACCTCTCGAGTGGACCCAGCTGTGCGCAACAGAGCCCGCTGTGGTCGCCCACCGAACGGGCGCGGTGGCCCGTTGCTGATTTACTTTGCAGTTACGTGTACCAAGGGTTCCGGAAGGTCACCGTGGTGCATCTGGCCCCGGCAGTCGGACTGGATAGCACGTACCTGATCCGTACCCTCGTCGCCGGCATCTCTGGTCCGGAGCAAGCGGTCCAACCCTTGGCTCTGTATCGAGTGTACGCGACGCGCGAGCAGGGGCGGTGGGTCCTCGCCGGCGCCCTCCCGCGTCTCACAGGTCGGTGGAACCACGAACGGATAGGCCGCGTCATGTTCGTGTTTCCGCCAACGAGATCCTTCTCGCGTGCCCGCGCGGAGAAGACTGCCGCCTTTGTGGATTCGCTCGCGCATGCTTTCGCCGTCCCTCCGCCGGCGACGATCGATTACTACTTCACCGATGACCTCATCCAAACGCTGAGCGCTATGGGGTTGGAATTCTTCCCCCTCGGGTCAGATACTGTGGGAGGGAGGAGCGACCAGCTCGACCATCTTGCGTTCATCGGATCGTCCACCAACGGCGAGGGTTACAGACACGAGCTGGCCCACGTCATCCTCTGGCCATTTTTGGCCCCCCTCAATCCCGCGGGACTCGTCCAGGAGGGACTTGTGACGTGGACCGGAGGCTCCGCTGGACTCGACTTCCAGCAGCTGATACCGGGGCTCAAACACTACCTCGACGCCCACCCCGACCTCACGCTCGAGAGCATCCTCACCGATCCGCCGGCACGGCGCGGCTCGCTGGACGTTGGCTATGATGGCCTCGCGGTCCTGTGCAAGATGGTTTACGATGCCGGCGGTCTCGCCGCGATACGGAGTTTGGCAGGCGCGGGACGGGAACCACGAGCCGTTGTGACCACCGCGGCTCGGCTGCTGAACATCCCAGAAGATCAACTTGATCGACGCTGGCGCGACCGCATCGCTAACCTTGCACGCTAGCGGCGCGGATTCCTACGCGCGGCCTAACAAGCGCCTGAAGCTGGCGGCGCCGTCCTGCTGTGGTAGTCTTCTATTTGTGAAATCTTCAAGTCGGCGCCGCAGCTTAGGCGCAATCCGTTAGGCCGCCGATCCGAGTCCGCTGACCAGTTTCACGCGTGCCGAAGAGAGCCGACTCTACGTGCCACCCGAACCGGCCAGCCATACGGCGCTCCCTGAGGGCTGGTAGCATCCCGGACTGGGGCCCGGCGGTCATGCGAAGGAGTCCCTTTTGACTCGTGTCACCGGTCGTCGTGAGTTCCTACGCGAGGCTCTATTCGCGGCTACTGCGCTGGCCCCCGCCTCTGTTCTCCTCCGGGCCACTGACCGGATACGGCTCGAGTCAGGACTCACATCTCAAAAGATCATAGTGATCGGAGCGGGACTTGCAGGGCTCTCGGCAGCTTACGAGCTCACGAAGGCAGGTCATGACGTGACAGTGCTCGAAGCCCAAAACCGGCCAGGCGGGCGCGTCCACACCTTACGTGATCCCTTCGCCGAAGGACTTTACGCGGAAGCCGGCGCCACACGTATTCCAGATGACCATCACTTCACCTTGAAGTACGCCGAGCTCTTCGGTCTGACGCTCGATCCCTTCGAGCCGCCTGACGTACCCTCCGTGTACTACGTCCGCGGGCAACGGATTAAGGTCACGCCGGGACAGAAGATGGAGTGGCCGTATCAGCTGACCCCCGAAGAGCGGGCGCTCGGCTTGGATGGCATGCGGCAGAAGTACATCTGGTCAATGTTGAGCGAGCTGGGGGACGTGACCGATCCGCACTGGCCGTCGCCTGAGACACTCGAGAAATACGATCACATGAACCGATCCGACTTCTGGCGCAGCCGGGGAGCGTCGTCAGAGGCCGTTGCCTTGTTGAGCGGATGCGATCCGTCCGACAGGCGGTCAGCCCTGTTCATGTTGCGCAATCAAGCGCTCCATCAGAAGGGCAACCAGTATTTCAAGATCAGGGGTGGAACTGACCTCCTGCCGAGAGCCTTCGCGAACCGGCTGTCGGAAAAGATTCACTACGCCGCGCCGGTCGTCAGAATCGAGCACAGCCCGCAAGGTGTCAAAGCCGTCTTCCGGCGCGCCAGCGGATACCACACCATAGCCGGTGACTATCTAATCTGCGCCGTTCCCTTTTCAGTTCAGAAGAATATCGAGGTCGTTCCGGCCTTCTCATCGGAAAAGCAAAGGGCCATCGAGCAGTTGCCGTATCTCTCTGCTTCGAAAATCTTCTTACAGTCGAGAAAGAGATTTTGGGTCGATGATGGGCTGAGCGGCTTCGCCACAACCGACTTGCCCATCTGTCAAGTGTGGGACATGACGTACCTGCAGCCCGGCACGCGCGGCATCCTGCAGGCGTACCCGATCAGCCTGCACTCACGGCGGGTGACGGGAATGTCGGAGACGGAGCGCATTGACTTCGCGCTCGATCAGGTGGAGACCGTATACCCCGGTATGCGTGAGAACTTTGAGGGAGGCGTGACCAAGTGCTGGGACGAAGACGAGTGGGCGCGAGGCGCCAGTGCCTATTACAAGCCCGGCCAATTTGGCTCTCTACTGCCATACGTTGCGCGGCCCGAGGGCAGGATCTATTTCGCGGGTGAGCACACGTCCGTGTGGATTGATGGTTGGATGCAAGGGGCGCTCGAGTCCGGGAACCGTGTTGCGCAGGAGATTCAGGCTGCGGTCGCGCGCCGCGAAGGGTGATACAGGCTGGGTTCTCGCGTCGGCGGCCTAACAAGCGCTTGAACCTGACGGCGCGCGTAGATTAAGGAATGAATCTTTCTTCAGCGCGCCGCAGCTTACGCGCAATCCGTTAGGCGGCTCACCTTAGAGAGGGTCCGATGATCCAAATCGATACAGTTGTCGAGGGAAATCGAGCCGCGGTGAACGAGCTCGTCGCGGCCGCGCGGGCACGAGCAAATTCATGGACGACGCCGCGCGCGCCCGGCAAGTGGTCACCGTCGCAGCTTGTCGAACACGTGGCGCGCTCCCTAGAAGAATCCGCTAATGAAGTCCGTGGGTTGCGATCCAAGTTTCCAAGACTGCCGTTCTTTCTGCGGCCCGTCGCCCGCACCCTGCTGTTCAATCGGGTCTTGCGAAGCGGGGTCTTTCCCCGAGCGCGAACGAGCAAGCCGTTCAACCCGGTCGAAGGACCTGCAACGCCAGCGGATGCCCAACGCCGGCTAGATGAGGCGGTCAGCGCATTCATCGAGGCGTGCCGTGAGCGGCGCGCTGGTAATCAACAGATCAGAAGTACGGTATTCGGTGTGGTTACAGTTGACGACTATGCCCGATTTCAAGAGTGTCATACTCGTCATCACACGCGCCAACTCGGTGGCTGAGTCACGTCCTGAGCCGCCTAACAAGCGCCTGAAGCTATCGGCGCCCGTCCTCAAAGGATCCGGTGGAAGTTCTCAAGCACGGTGCAGTAGAATTCCATTTGTGAACACCTCAGCTTGGCGTCGCAGCTTAAGCGCGATCCGTTAGGCGGCACGTTATGTGTCGTCACCCACTCGCCTCCTAACACCTTGAGGACCGACCGATGCGCCTCGCTCTCGTGCTCGCGCTCTCCTCTAGCAGCCTGCTCTCGCGTGCCGCATTCTCCCAGCGAACCGTAGCACCACGCGGGCCGATCATTGATGTCCACGTGCACGCCTACCCGGACGACGACCCTCGCTTTGCGAATCGGACTCCCAACCCAGCTACGGGGCAGCCGCTGCAGGTGCGGAACGCCGAGGAGCACCGGCGCGCGACACTCGACCTGTTCCGGCGCTACAACATCGTACAAGCGGTGGTCAGCAACGGCACGGGGCCGGTAGAGATCGTCGGGGAGTGGCTCGATGCGGCGCCGGATCGTGTGATGCCGGGCGCAGGCTTCGACGGGCCGACACTGGACACTGCCTGGATACGGGCCCAGTACCGTGCGGGGCGGCTCCGTGTTCTGGGCGAGGTCGGTGCACAGTACGCCGGCCTGTCACTCGCCGACCCTCGCTTCGAGCCCATCCTCGCCCTCGCGGAGGAGTTGGATCTCCCCGTCGGCGTCCATACGGGCATCGGCTTTCCCGGAGCGCCCTATAACTCATGCTGTCGCGGGTTTCGGACCACGCTCGGGAATCCGGTGCAGCTCGAGGAAGTCCTGGTGCGTCACCCGACGCTGCGCCTCTATCTGATGCACGCGGGCTGGCCATACTTGCAGGAGACCGTCGCCATCATGAGCGTGTACCCCCAGGTCTACGCGGACCTGGCCGTCGTCGACTGGATCATTCCCCGTGAAGAATTCCACGCCTACTTGCAGGCCCTTGAGCGCGCCGGTCTGGGCAAGCGACTGATGTTCGGCTCCGATCAGATGGTTTGGCCCGAGGCGATCGGCTTGGCGATCGAGGGGATCGAGAGCGCGACTTTCCTGACCGCGGAACAGCGCCGGGACATCTTCTTCAACAATGCGGCCCGTTTTCTTCGAATGGATATCACTCGGACCGAGCGACGCCAGACACCCCGGTAAGAAGAGTTCACGCCGCTCGGGCAGCGACGTGCCGCCTAACAAGCGCTTGAAGCTGGCGGCGCGCGTAAGATGTTGAATGACTACTTATGCATCAGCGCGCCGCAGCTTAAGCGCGGTCCGTTAGGCAGCGGCTAACTCATGAGACACCACCAGTCTCTGGCGACAACCCTTGCTTGCGCCACCTTGGCTTGGTCAGGCGGTACTCTTACGTAATGCGACCGCTTCGGTATTCCATCAACGTCACATTGGACGGGTGCTGCGATCATCGTGCAATGTCCGCGGACGAAGACTTGCATCGTCACGCGGTCGAGAACCTCAACCAGGCCGATGCCCTCCTCTTTGGCCGGGTGACCTACGAAATGATGGAGGCAGCGTTTCGGCCGCCGGCGCCGACGGGAGCGAGGCCTGATTGGATGGAACCCTTCGCCCGGACGATCGCCGCGGCAAAGAAGTACGTCGTGTCGAGCACCCTGGACCGGGTCGATTGGAACGCGGAGCTCGTGCGCGGGGATCTGGGGAAGGCCATTCAGCAGCTCAAGCGGGAGTCGGGTAAGGGACTGTTGGTGGGAGGCGTGAAGCTCCCGCTGGCGTTGGCGGAGCTGGGATTGATCGATGAGTACGAGTTCGTGGTGCATCCCAGGCTCGCGGGCCACGGGCCGACGTTGTTCGCGGGGCTATCGAAGCATGTCGACTTGAAGCTCGTGAGCCGGCTGGAGTTCGGCTCGGGGGCAGTGGCGATGCGGTACGAGCGGAGAAGGTAAGCCGGGTTCTGTATCGGCGAGTTCGCCTCTGACCATCCAGCCTGGCTCATCTGTCCAATCCCTGAGTTGGGCCTACTGCCTTCCGCTCTGCAGCCTCCCGCGCAGCGCAACGGTGTAGGCATGTTTCGCGGTTGCTTCGGCGTGGACCGCAAGCGTTGATCGCCCGCGAGTCAAAGCGCGTGACGGAAACAAAGAAAGCCTCGTGGGGACTTGACCCCACGAGGCTCTGTTGTACAGACCCTACGTTCGAACCATTCCACGACTTGTGAGGAGCCGGAATATGCCAAGCAGGATCATTGCTCCGACGAATGCGACGATGATCAAGGCGACGGTGCTAGTTACGGCAATCCCGAGAAGCCCCGCGAGCCAACCCCCCAGGAACGCCCCAAGGATCCCCACGACGATGTCCCAGATGAGCCCGAGCCCGTGCCCGGTCATGACCTTGCCGGCAAGGAAGCCGGCGATTGCTCCGACGATGATGAAGACGATTAGGTTCATTTCGGACGAAACCTCCTGTTTGCCGCGCGGCCATCATCTGACCGCTCCGGTCGCTAGACAAACGGCCAAAGGCAAATTCCCACCCGAAACGAGGCGTACTGAACT